>JBILFP010000025.1:0-16875 GCA_044351535.1 Methylacidiphilales bacterium | reverse complement strand
GATGCCGGCATCCGCCGCCTCCAGGATGGCGTCGCCGGCGAACTCCGGCGGAACAAAGATCATGGAGGCATTCGCCCCGGTGGCGGCGACCGCCTCGGCCACGGTGTCAAAGATCGGCACCGCTTCGTCAAACTTTTCGCCTCCCCGCGCCGGGGTGACGCCGGCGACCACGCGGGTGCCATACTCCCGGCAAGCCCGGGCGTGAAAGGATCCGGCCTTACCGGTGATCCCCTGCACGAGCAGGCGGGTGTTGGCGTCGACGAGAACGGACATCTTATTTTCCTTTCGCCGCGGCGACGGCCTTCTCGGCGGCCTCCATCAGACCCTCCGCGGCCGTCAGCTTGAGGCCGGATTCCCGTAAAATTTTTCTCCCCTCCTCCACGTTGGTGCCCTGGAGGCGGACGATCACCGGGACGCGGGGGGCGGCGGAGCGACAGGCGGCCACAATGCCTTGGGCCAACACGTCACACCGGAGGATGCCCCCAAAGATATTGATGAAAATAACGCGCACGCGGGGGTCTCCCTGTAGCAACTTGAAAGCGGCAGTGATCATCTGCTCCGAGGCGCCGCCGCCCACGTCGAGGAAGTTGGCCGGGCTGCCGCCGGCCGCCTGCAAAAGATCCATCGTGGCCATGGCCAGGCCGGCGCCATTGACCATGCAGCCGATGTCGCCATCGAGACCGATGTAGTTGAGATGGTGCTCGGCGGCGGCGAGATCCCGGGGATCTTCCTGGGAGGCATCACGGAGATTCTCAATCTCTTTGTGGCGGAACAGGGCGTTGTCATCGAAGTTCAGCTTGGCGTCGAGGGCCACGACATCACCCCCCTTGGTGACGGCCAGCGGGTTGATCTCCACCTGGGAGCAGTCTTTGTCGAGGAAAAGGCGATAAACGGCATGAATGAGCCGGCAGGGCGCACGCAACCCGGTGGAGGGGAATCCCAGAAAGATGCTGGCTTTGCGCGCTTGGTAGGGCTGAAGGCCAAGGCCGGGGTCGATCCGCTCCCGCAGGATCGCCGACGGGTTTTTTTCAGCCACCGCCTCGATTTCCACCCCGCCTTCCCGGCTGGCAATCAGCACGGGTCGGCTGGAAACGCGATCCAGGGCCACCGCCAGGTAAAGTTCCCGGGCAATTTCCGTGGATTCGCCCACGAGAACGGCATGGACGGGTTTTCCTTCCGGCCCGGTCTGGTGGGTGATCAACAAATTGCCGATCATCCGGTCGGCCACATCCCGGACCTGGGCCGGAGTTTTGACGAGGTGAACCCCCGATTTGAATCCGTCCTTGAACGTCCCTTTCCCACGACCACCCGCGTGGACCTGGGCCTTGACCACAAAGCTGTTGCAAGGGAGCGAGCGGGCGATGGATTCCGCCTCCTCGGGGGTGCGGGCCACCGCTCCCCGGGGGACGGCCACCCCAGCCGAGGCCAGTAGGTCGCGCGCTTGGTACTCGTGGATATTCATGAAGTAGAAAAACTAATTCCGGCCAGCGTCCTTGAAACAGGGGGCGGAGTCAACCCGAGGGGTGTGCACCCTTGGGAACAGTTCTTATTCCTGCGTGGGCGGGGCGGGCAGTTCTTCCGGGGAAGAAAGAGGTAGGCCACTTTGGCCGGAAGTCTTGGAACCGACCTTCATGCTCAGCGGGGATAGCTCCTTGGAGGAAAAGCCAGTCAGATCCCGCTCGGTTTTGCTGATTTCCCGCATTTCTGGAGTATCCAGCACGACTGACGGTTGTATCATCACGACCAACTCTTGTCGCTCAGTGGTGTCCACCGTGGACTTAAAGAGGTTTCCCATGAGAGGAATGGAGGAAAGAAACGGAACCCCGCTTGAGTCTTTCGTATCCCTTTGGGTGATCAGACCTCCCAAAAGGATGGTTCCTCGGTCTGGCACAATCGCGGTGGTGGTTAATTCCTGGGTGGCGATTTCAGGAACCGTGACGCCACCTCCAATATTGGTGTCGGCGCCAGGAATAATATTATCGTTCGTCTGGATGATCTGGAGGGTGATCTCCCGGGCACTGTTGATGAGCGGGACAACTTCGATTTTCAAAACCACGTCCTGATACTGGATGTTGGACTGCTGGGACCCCGTGGTCGTGGTGGCACTACCCCCCGCACCGAGAGTCGTCACCGTGCTGGTGGGCACCGCAATCTTTCGGCCATTAAAAATCACGGCCTTCTTGTTGTTGGCGGTAAAGATGGATGGCCGAGAGGCAATCCGAAATCGGGTCGTGGCTGTTAAAGCCCGGATATAAAGATCGATGGAGCCGGCAATAAAGGTGGCGATCTGCATCCCGGGCAAGGCGGCGCTGGCCACTTGGGCCATCTGGGAAAGAGTGGCGGCGGCAGGACTGAGTGGGGTGACCCCGTTGGTGCCTGATGAAATAAAAGGCCGACCCCCCGATACAGAGGCTGCCCCCGTTTGGGGTCCGCCGATATATTTTTGCAGGATGTTGACGGCAAACTGGTCGTCGTTGGAAACCTCTAGCTGCCCGATCACGGTGGCCAAATAGACCTGCATCGGGCGCTTATCCAGTTTGTCCAAAATCGCCTTCACTTTTTCCCGCGCCTCCGGCTGGCCGATCACGAGGATGGAATTTGCGCGGTTGTCGGCAATCAGGCGTGTCTTTCCGACAATGACGGACTGGGCGGCTTGTTGTTCGCCCGGCTCTTGGAGGGAGCCAAGCTCACCCGATCCTGAGACTCCTCCGGAAGTCCCTGTCCCTGTCCCTGTCCCGATGCTCGTACCCGTGCCGATTCCACCGGTCGCCGTTCGGGTGGGTGCCGCAGTCCCGCCATCACCCCCGGCTTCCGGCCCCTCCTCCTGCAACATGTCGGCCAAAATCGGCAGCATGTCGGAGGCCGCCACGTAGTTCAGCGGCTGCTCGTAGGGATCACTCAGATCGACGGCCACATCGAACTCCTCAATTAGCTTTTTGATGTAATCCATATTGATCGGGCGGGTGACGATCAGAATTCGGTTCGTCCGCGTGTCGGCGATCAGCTGGATGTCCCCGAGCGATCCGGCATTGATATTGGCCGCCGTGGTGGGAGCCGCCGCCTGGACCCCGGGAATCGGTGGCACCCCGGGTGGCTGGGTGGGCTGGCCCGTGGCCGCACGCCCAGCGGCGGCGCCCGCGCCCTCCTCCCGCTTTTCCAAAAGTTGGGTGATCAGCTCCACCACCCGGTCGGCGTTGGCCTGCTCCAGTTGGACAAACTCCGAGCGCACTTCCGGAGCCGGCTGGTCGACCAACGCCTTCACCTCGAGCAGACGACGGATCAGGGTGGAGTTTTCCGTGACCACCACCTGGTTGGCCACCGGCACCGCCACCATGCTGCCGTAGGGATGCAGGACGATAAACTGGTTGAAGATCTCCACGGCATCCGCCGCCGCCAAATGCGTGAGCGGCAGGACATAGGAGGCAATCACCTCTCCTTCCGGCAACTCGTCCTCGTTCGTGAAGACGAACACGCCTTCGCTACGGGGATTTTTTCCGCCGGCGGTGTTGATCACCTTCACGGTCTTTTTGTCCACCGCGATAAACGCGTACCCGTTCAGCAGGAGGGTGGATTCGATCAGGCGAATGGCCTCTTCCTTGGTGACCGGCTGGTTGAGCGTCAGGCTGAGATTGGGACCACCGGCCGCCAGGCTGGCATCCTTGATTAGGGTGACCCCCTTAAGCCGCTCATAGACCATGAGGAAGTCGGAGACGGGGTTGTTGGGAAACTGGATGGTATCGGGTGAGACCATGTCCTCGGCGGCAGCCACGGGCGCAGCAGGCAGACCTGCGGGCGTCGGCTGGGCCATGAGAGAGCCCGCCGCCACCAGCAAGGGAAAGAGACGGAACGATTTCACCGGCCGGGAGGTTGGGGAATCGGAACCACGCGTCTCCGAATGACCGGAGGATTTTTCGAAGGCGCTTGACCAGGAATCCCGGGCTGGGCTTGCACGGGTTGCGGTTGGCCTGGCACCGGGGACTGACCAGACGCGGCTTGGCCGGGAACGGGCTGGCCGGCCGCAACGCCCCCGCCTAGTCCTGCCGCAGCCGACTCGTATTTCAGGATCGCGGTTTCCGTGCCCTTGCGGATCTGGGCCCTCAGCTTGGTGGGATCCCCCGAGGGATCTCTCTCCACCTTCAGCAGAATCATTCCCTGCGCACTGGGCGAGGCTTGGGTCCCCACCATCAGGCGGGTGGGCTGGGTGCGGTTGGCCACCATGACAAAGTCCTTCCCATCCATCCTGAAATAACCGGCCAAGATCAGGTCTTTGGCAAAATCAGCATTTTCCTCCGTCGTGGAGGCAAGGGTGAAAGGGCTTTTCTTTCCCAAAGCGGCGAAACGCCCGGACTGGAGGGAGGTGGGCAAGGCAGAAGCCTCCGGAGCGGCTGCTCCGGCGGACTCTTGGCCGGCGACGGGGGAAGGCAAATTCACCTCCCCCAAGGCTAAGGCGGGCAGGACGCAGGCCAGCAGCGGACGGAGGAGGGGTGTGAAAAACTTGCTCATGGATTGTTGGGCTTGAAGAACTGGCCCACCACCGCCTCCCCAGCCATTTTGGGCGGTTCCGCCCCGATCTTTAGGTTGAGGGCGGTCACCGCGATGCCCTGCTCGGGCCGGTACACCGCCACCAGCCACTCCAGAAACTGGTTCAGGCTCCCGCTCATTTTCATCCGGTTGGCGTACTGGATGGAGTGGGTCCCGGGTTTGGGGACCGGCGGTTTCTGTTCCTCAACCTTGAGACCCGCCCCCGCGGCGGCCGTTTGCAGCATTTTTTGCAGCGCCGGGGCCGGATTTTCCTCGGGAACGGGCTTGAAGTTCTTTTCCAGCCATTCGGCCCGGGTCCGCCAATCCTCCCGCTGCGCGACCCAAAAGCGGGCATCGGCCAGCTCCTCATCCACCTGGGCAAGCTTGCGACGGTTGGAGCGATCCAGCTCCAGGGCCACCTTGAGGAGAATCAGATGCACGCCCACCGCCAGCGCCCCCACCAACAGGAAGGTCAGCTTTTTCTCATGGCGAGTCAGTGTTCGCATTTTCCCCTCCTTCCTCTTCCCCGGCGGAAACCCCCGGCGGCGTTCCCTCGGCCTGGAACTGGGCGTTGCCGTTGGGAAGCAGCCGGGGTTGCGGATTTTTCCAGGTAAAACCCGCCAGCGCCGGCTCGTTCTTCAGCCATTGGATGTATTTCTCCACCAATTCGAGATCCTTACCCTCCCCCTGCAAAAGCAGCCGCTTGGCGTTGAGATCGAAAAGGGTCAGGCGCACGCCCTCGATCTTGGCGGGATCCGTTTCAATCAGCGGCCTCGAGACCTGCCACAAAAGCTCCAGCGCATTCCGCCGCGGATCCAACCAGGCCCCGGCTTCCCTCCAAAGCATCGCCGTGGCCCGGATGGTTGCGGCCTCCGGACCGATTTTTCCCAGTTCGGCCTGCGCCAGCTTGAGGCGTACCAAGGGCCAGCCCAAAAACGCCATGACGATGAAGCCGATGGCCGCATAGGCGGTCAGCCCGGCCCGGATCAGTTTTTTGCGCTGGGCCCCGTGGGCCCGTTCCGCCCGGAGCTCGGTCAGGGCGGGAGGAGGCAAATTCCAGGACTCGGCGGGCATTCCCGGCGGGATGCGCTCCTCCACCCGGACCGGCGCATCCAGGGCCGCCCGGAAATCCTCTGGAACGGCGCATCCGGCTTCCCGGACAATCCAGCCGTCCAACCGGGCAAGGATCCCCTCCCCCTCCAACTGCGCCAGGGTAGCCATCAACTCGACGCCCGCCGATGCATCCAGCGCGGGGGCCAGCAGGGGCTGGGTGTGCAACCATTTCCCGGAGAGGTAAAAATCCGCCACCCAGCGCCCCAGTTCCCGGCGGAGCACCCCCATGGTCCCGGGTCCCGGGCCCGCAAGCATCCGGCCCGCTGGCTCGTAACGGGCGGCTTCCTCCACCAACCACTCCTCGTGAAACGGGGTGGCCAACACGGCGGTCGCCTCCAGTTGTCGGAAGGAAGCCACCCCGTCCTCCGCGGGAGGCAGCTCCTCACGCCGGATGGTCTCAAAGTTCCAGACCGCGGCGTCAGGATTGGCTCCGAGCATCCCCTTCATCTCCAGCCTGATCTGGGTCTGTTCCCGTGCCGGGCTGTCCTCCACCATCGGGACCCAAACGGGCAAGGAAAAGAAAGAGCGCGAAGGAAGGCTCATCACACAGCCTGCGACCGGCCCCAGTTTCCCCGGCCTTTCCGCCGGACCCGAGCACACCGGTTTCTGGGGCGATCCGCTCCACAGCTCCCATCCCTCGGGACCCGGAAAAAGAACCGAGCTTCCTTCCGGAGCGGAGACTGGCTTTTTCTTTTGCCGTACCCCGTTTCCTCCAAGGCCCGGAAGCTTCATTCCATCTCCTCCATCCAACGCGCCTTGATCTGGGGTGGATTACGGGAAATCAGGGCCACGACCCTTCTTTTAACCCCGCCCACATAACCCGTCGAGGTCACCCGCCAGAGATCTTCCGCGCCGACATTGATCCGGGCCTGGGCCTCGGCCGAGAGCGCCCCCAAAAGCCCTACGTTCACCACATCGTCCTGACTGCCGAAGACGCCGTCCGGCCCGAGGCGGGCTTGAACGAAATTGGCGGCGCTCCCCGGGTTCAGACCCAGCCAAGCCTCGATCACATCCTGATCGGCACTTTTGAGGGAAAGCCTGCCGGAGCCGAAAACCGTAAACTTGTTGCGCCAGTTTTTTTCACGGGACTCCTCCAAAACCTGGGACCAACCCAGGATTTTCTCGAGCTCGTCCAACCGCTCCAACGGACCGTTTTTGGCGTTTTCTTCGGTGGCGTCATTATTGCCGATGGTCCGGGCCGGAACTTCCGCATCCACATAATCGAGCAAGCCGTCGATAAAGGCGGAGGAGGTGGTCGGATTCACGTCCCAGGATCCCAGCAGATTGGTGAGAACGCGCCGGCAAAACTCCGGATCCCCCATCGCCAGGGAGTTCAGGTTCATTTTCCCGTCCTCTCCACGCAGATCCTCCGCGCCTACTTCAAAGCGGACCTCCCCATCCCAGCCTTCCCCCAGTTTGGCGCTGAACACGCGGGAGGCCTCCGCCACCAGCGCAGGCTGGATCTGCGGACTCAGGGCCATCTGCAGCCCGGACTCCGCCACCAAGGTGGCCCGCGAGTTTTGCAGGGCTGCCACTTCCTGTCCCAGTTGCCGCTGCAAAATGGCCGCCAACCCAAGCATGGCCGCCGAAATCAGGGCCAACGCCCAAAGAACCACAATTAGGGCTACGCCCGAGCGGGGTGTCTGCGGCTGGCGGCGAAGCTTCATGAGGGAGGCACGGCCGGATTGGTGGCCGCCAAGGGCGCCCGTGTCACCGGATCCACGGGAGGCTGCCCGCTGGGACTTAACCCCGTGGGAATCCAAAAAATCCCGATGTTCGTTAGATTTCGCCCCGCGTCACGGCGCACCAGCTCGAGCTTGAGATAGGCGGGCTTCACGATCGGGTCGTTCCATTCCCGCAGCTCTTCAAGCTGGCGCGGATCCCCCACCCGCCAGGCCAGAGACACTACCTCGCGCATCAAT
This sequence comes from Methylacidiphilales bacterium, assembly GCA_044351535.1. Taxonomy (GTDB): domain Bacteria; phylum Verrucomicrobiota; class Verrucomicrobiia; order Methylacidiphilales; family Verrucolacustridaceae; genus Verrucolacustris. The sequence goes on along the minus strand of JBILFP010000025.1, from coordinate 9,319 downwards.
GCAAAGGTGTTGGTTTCGGGCGGCAACTGCTGGTTGAAATTGTTGGTGGCCTGAAAAACCTCCTGCAGGACCATCACCCCACCCCCCCCAACCGGATCTTTTTCCAGAGCCAATCGGAGGGAACGCACACCGTCCTTGCGCTCGGGCAAGATCACCAGGGGGGCGTTGGAGAAAACCAGGTCGTACCCTGTCCCGCCCCGACGCGCTTCCAAAAGAATTTGGGATCGGACGGGAAGATCGAGGCAGAGTTGGCGCATCAGCGCAAATAGGCCGCTGATCTCCCGGCTCCGCTGGCTGTTTTTTCCGGCCGCGTCCGCTCCCAGGACCGACATCTGTACCAGCTGGAAAATCACCCCAAAAATCAAAATCAGGATCGCCATCCCCAGGGTGACCTCGATCAGCGTGAAGGCCCGGTTTTTCACCGCTGCCCCCAAAGAATCACCGCGATCCGGTCCACCGGCTTCCCGTTTTCATCCAGGGCCCGCAGATCCACTTGCCACCACATCGCCGAAAGGGGAACGGAGGTGTTATTGGGACCTGCAACCTGAAGGTCGCGAAGCTGGCGAACCTGTTGCTCCAGGGTCCAGGTTTTTTCGGAACCCCATCCTGGGACGGCCGTCCATCCGCTTTCCTGAAAATTGTTGCTGCGGGCCAGAATCTGGGCCGCCACGGACTCGATCGCCTGCCGGCGCTGGGCTGTCCGCAGGATTTCCGAATTCACCCCGAGCACGTCGTTGAGGGCAACGCCGAATCCCACCACGGCGAAGGCGAAGATCGCCACCGCCAGCATCACCTCAAGAAGGGTAAAGCCGCAGGTCCCCGCCTTCACCGGCCCTCCTGTCGCCGGGTGACCGATTCCCCGGTCAGGGCGCTGAATTCAAATTCATCCTGATTCTCCCCGTGACGCAGCCGGACGCGGATCGGCTCCACCAGGCCTCCGCCGGTCACCAACCACTGGTAACCTTTTTCATATTGGGTCCACGCCTTGCGGGCGGCGACCGAAAGGGACAGTTCCACCTCTTCCGGGATGGGTCTGCCGTTGATTTCAGAAATCGTCACCACGATTCTTTGGGACTTTCCGGTTGCCAGCGCCTTTTCGCGGGCCTCCCCGGCGGCCTCCTCCAGCATTTTCCGGGTTTGGATCAATCCGCGGTCTCCGCCCGTGGAAGAGAGAAAAACCACGGCCCCTCCCATGAAAATGACGCCGATTCCAACGGCCAGGATAATCTCCAACAACGTGAACCCCGCCGCCGACTTTGGGCGGAGTTTCATGAAAATTCCCGGCCGACCCCCTTATTTGGAGGTGACGTCGTCCCCGCCGCCGCTGTTGTCCTGCCGGTCCGGGCCCTTGGAGTACACCTTGAAACCCTTGGCCGAGGAGGAATCCACTTTGTACTGATAATCCTCGCCCCAAGGATCCTTGGGGAGCTCTTCAAAACCCTTGCCCTTTCCGACCAGCGCCTGCAGCCCCTGCGATTGGCTGAGGGGGACCCCGCCGCTTTTCATCTCAAACATCCGGACCTGGGTGACAATGGCGTTGATGTCGCCCCGGGCCCGCTGCTCCTTGGCAAACTCCAGGTTCCCCGTGAGCATGAAAATCGCCGACCCCATCAGCACGGTGATGATCCCCACCACCAGCATAATTTCAATCAAGGTGAAGCCGGCCGGAACGGTGCGACAGAGGGGATAGGTTCGGAATTTCATTCTGACCGTAATTTTACCCCGCCCGAAGCGGAAGACAATCCAAGTCGCAGTTGCGGGACCGGGGCGGGCGACGGCAAACGGTACGGGAGAGGCGCCGTCACCGCAGCGGCTGCCGGAGGAGGCGGACGGGCCGCCGATGGAGCCGCCTGGACCTGGGAATTCCCGTCGTAGCTGAGTTGGAGACGCAAGTGCCGGACGGTCATCCCGGCAGAGCCGGCGGGAGATTGCCAATCCATCTGATTCTCTCCGGCCAACAACCCGCCCGGGGGCACGTGGGCAGTCACCCTCCTCCACCCCCCGTAGGCGAGCCCCGCGCCGCTGGACGACCAGCGGTAGCCGGCATCGTCGAGTGCCGGCAAATCCACCGCCACCGCCGGTAAGGGCCGGCCGTTGATCCAAAGCAGGGGCTCCTCGCCCGGCGCCAACCCAGCCACCTGCGCCTCCACCCGGGCGTGGGTGGGGGCTGCCGTGACGGGAATGAGGAAACGAACCGGCATCTGGGGCACAATTTTCAACGGGCCGGCATCCACCACCGCATCGATGATGCGGTCCTTTTTTTCGTCCTGGGGAGCCCGCCGGCCCTGGCCGTGCAGCTCATCCGCCGGAAAAATCTTACCCGAAGGCGAGAGGTACAAGCCCGGCGGAGCCCATCCGCTAGCCGCCAACACGAGCGGCTCGACCCATGAGAGCTCCGCCCGGCTAAGCACCGGCCGGGTTCCGGTGGCCTCCACCACCAACTGACCCGATCCGCCCAAGGTCTCGCGGTCCAGCAGAAGCGTGCGGGCATGAAGCGGCGCCGCGCCTTCATAAAGATTGCCACAGAGGGTGACCGCCCGTGCCGGCCCCTGCCAGATCAGCCGGGCAAAGCCTCCTTGGGTTTCCTCGAAGACCAGCGTCACCGCCAAGCGGGATTGGCCGGGAGGAGGCCGAATCGAGGCCCGCCATACGGTCATGTTCGCCCCCGCCGCGGTCTGCACCGGGCCAAACCATGCCGGAGGGGTCAGGGAAATGGACGCGTCCCAAACAGCGCCGGGAATTTCTCCTGTCGGCGGCGCTTGGGCAGGCAAAAGGCAGGCCATCCAGAGCAGACAGATGGCCGCGGCCAGGCGATAGCCAAAGGGTCTTCTCCTTTTCACAGGAACAACTTGGCAGGGCGGGTCCGGAAAACCTCCGGGAAGACCCCGCCTTGCTCACGCCGTACGTGAACAACCGCCCAAACGGAGGGAACAACTTATTACAGGTTTTTTCGCATCCCAGACATGGCGTCAAAGATGCTGGTAATGATCGAGTACACGACCGCGCCCACCACCAGGGCGATCACCACAATGATGACGGGCTGGATCAGGGCCGTGATCCTTTGGATCCGTCGGTCCATCTCCTTTTCATAGCGGGCCCCGGCCTTGTCCAAGGCCTTCGCCAACTCCCCCGTTTGCTCCCCCACCGCCACCAGGTCCAGAAACGTGTCCGCAAATCCACCGACCTGCCGCAACGCTCGGCTCAGGGAATACCCCTCGGAAATCTGGTCCGAAGCCTTCTCCAGGCGTACGCGGTAGAAGGTGTTGGGAGTCGCCCGCGAAACCAACTGCATCGCCTGCAGCAGCGTCACCCCGTTCCCGAGCAGGTTCGCCAAGGTCTGGCTGAACTGGGCGTAAAAGGCCGCCTCCAAGACCGGACCTGCCACTGGAATTTTCACGCGGGCCTGGTCCCACCAAAGCCGCCCCGCCGGTTTCTGGATCGTCTGCCAAAAACCAAGCCCACCCAGCCCCAAAAGCGCGAGCACCATCCAGCCCCATTGAACCAGAAAGCGACTGGTGCCCAGCAATAGCCGGGTGATCAGGGGTGGCTGTTGGGTTTTAAAGAGCATCTCCAATTGCGGCACCAGCACGACGACAAACAGGCCCATGAGCAGAATTCCGGCTCCGGTGACAAACATCGGATAGATCAAGGCCTGAACCACCCGCCCTTTTAGGTCGCTGAGTTTTTTCAGATACAGAACCTGCCGCTGGAGGATGGGGCCCAGCGCACCACTCACCTCCCCCGCCGCCACCAGGTTGCAGTACAGGTCGGAAAAGCTTGGGGAGGCCACCTTCAGCGCCCGGGAAAGACTCACTCCCTCCCGAACCTGCGTCCGGAGACTTTCCGCGACCGCCTTCAGCGCGGAAGCCTCCGACCTTTGCTCCATCATCCGCAGCGCCCCCTCCAGTTGCAGGCCGGCATCCAGAAGATCCCCCAACTCCTCGGTGAAGGAGATGATTTGCCCCTCGTTCATCTGACGCTCGGCCGGAGCCGCGCCCCCGGTGGAAGCCTCATGACCCGACGGTTTGATGGCGCCCTCCAACTGCAGGCGGATGGGCTGCAGGCGCTGCCGGCTCAGCTGGGCCAACGCCTCCTGCCGGCTTTTGGCCTCGAGGGTGCCGCGGGTCCGCCCGCCCCCGGGCACGATGGCTTCATAGGTGAACGCCGGCATGTCAGCCCGTGGAATTCTTGGCGGCTTCCGTGGCCGTCACCCGTACCACCTCCTCGATCGTGGTGGTCCCCTCCGCCACCTTGTCCCAGCCGTCCTCCCGCAGGCTCTTCATCCCCTGGGAGCGGGCCAGCTCCTTGAGGGCCGCGTTCGATTCCCGCCGCGTGATCATCTCCTGCAGTTGCGTGGTCACCAGACAGATTTCGTAAATCGCGCGCCGGCCCTGGTAGCCGGTCTGGCGGCACCGGTCGCACCCCACGGCGCGGTGGGCGGTGGCCGCCTTTTCCGGGGGAATCCCGATTTCCTTGATATATTCGTCGGAGTAGGAACCTTTCTCGCAACACCACGGGCAAAGCACCCGCACCAGCCGCTGGGCCAGGAACGCGCGCACGGAGGAGCCCACCAAAAACGGTTCGATTCCCATGTCCACCAACCGGGTGATGCCGCCGATGGCGTCGTTGGTGTGCAGGGTGGAAAACACCAGATGCCCGGTCAGGGCGGCGCGGATGGCGATCTCCGTGGTCTCCACGTCCCGCATCTCTCCCACCATCACCACGTTCGGGTCGCCCCGCAGGATGCTCCGCAGGCCGGCGGCAAAGGTCAGGTTGATCTCAGGCTTCACCGCGATCTGCACCACCCCGGGAATTTTGTTTTCCACCGGATCCTCGATCGTGACGATCCGCCGGTCCTTGGAGTTCAGGGAGGCCAGAAAAGTGTAAAGGGTCGTCGACTTTCCGGATCCGGTCGGCCCGGTGATCAGGACGATCCCGTTGGGCAGCGCCAGCAGGCTGCGCACCTTCTGCTCGTTGACGGGGCTGAGGCCCAGCTGGGCAAAATCAAAACGCTGCTGACCGAGCAACCGCAGGCTGATCGATTCCCCCGTGACCGAGGGAATGGTCGCCACGCGAACGTCGATCGGGCGTCCCTCAAACTCGAGATTAATCCGGCCGTCCTGAGGCAGTCGCCGCTCCGCAATGTCCAGATGGGCCATGATCTTGATGCGGGAAATCAGGGAGGCCTGGAACAGCTTGATCCGGGGAGGCACGGGAATGTTCCGCAACACGCCGTCGATCCGGTAACGGACCTGCAAGTCATCCTCCAGGGGCTCAATATGGATATCCGTCGCCCGCTCCTGGAGCGCCTCCCGGATGATCTGATTGACGAATTTGATCACCGAGGCCTCCGAATCGTCCGCATCCAGAATGGTGGTCTCCTGCTCCAGGTCGCTCGGGGGCGGCAAATCGCCACGCCCCTCCAAAATCTCATCAAAGGTCTCCGCACCGACGCCGTAACCCGCCCGCAATCCGTCGAGGACGGCCCGACGCGGGGCCAACATCCAGCGGGTGTTCCCCTCCCAGAATCCGGCCAGGGCCTGCCGGCCCAGGTGGTCAAACGGGTCAAACCCGAGCACGGGCAACGGCTCCCCCTCCCCGGGCGTGATGGGAAGAAGACGGTGGCGCAAGGCGATACGCGCCGGAAACTTTTCGCGCATCGGTGCGGGAATCGGCGGAATTTCGTCCGACCAGACCGGCAGGCCCAATTTTTCCCCGAGCTTCTGGGCGAACACTTTCTCATCCACCTGCCCGGTATCCAGGAGTGCGCTGATCATGGAACGCTGGTCGGTGGCGGCGGCGGCGACCGCCTGCTCGCAAGCGGGCAGATCCTTGGCGCCGGACTGCTCCGCCAGCTGCACCAGGGTCTGCCGGAGGTTCATAGCGGCAACACCCGGGTCAACCGCTCGGGGTTCAGGCCGGCCAACTCTTTCGTCACAAAGCGCCCGTCCTCCCGGACCAGTTTGCCGTCAAAAAAGATCCGCCCGCCGCCGTGGGCCCGGGCCTGCAGACAGACGAGATCCCAATGAACCTGCGATCGGTTGCCGTTGTCCGCCTCCTCATAAGCCTGTCCGGGGGTGAAGTGAAAGGAACCGGCGATCTTTTCGTCGAAAAGGATGTCCCGGATGGGTTGATCCAGGTAGGGGTTCAGCCCCAGGGAGAATTCACCGATGTAACGGGCGCCGGCATCGCTGTCGAAAATCTCCTCGAGCTGCCGGCTCTTGTCCCCCGCCCGCGCCTCCACGATCCTTCCCCGGGAAAATTTCAGCCGGACATTGTCAAAGGGAATCCCGCGGTACACCGCCGGCGCGTTGAAGGTGACCTGCCCCTCCACGCTGTCCTTCACGGGCGCGGTGAACACCTCGCCGTCCGGGATGTTTCTCTCCCCCACGCAGGGAATGATCCCGATTCCCTTGATCGAGAAGCGCAGATCGGTGCCCGGCCCGGTGATGTGGACCCGGTTCGTCCGACGCATCCGCCGCACCAGCGGTTGCACCGCCCTGGCCAGCTTCCGGTAATCGAGGGTGCAGACGCGGAAATAAAGGTCCTCAAAAGCCTCCGTGCTCATGCCCGCCGCCTGGGCCATGGCCGGAGTGGGCCAGCGCAGCACCACCCAGCGGGTGTGGTTGATCCGGCGATCGGAAATGGGGCGCAGGATTTTGCCAGCCAGTTTTTGCTTCTCGGCGGGGACATCGCTGGATTCAAAGGCGTTCTGGGAACCCCGCAGGGCGATGTAGGCCTGCATCTCCTTCATTTTTTTCAGGTCGTGGCGGAGGCTGAATTTCAGCGCCCGCTCCGTCACCCCGCGGCCCAGTTCGCGGGACACCTTGCCGGCATGCAAATGAACCAAGGGGTCCGCCCCCCGGGCGCGCACGGAGCGGATTAGCTCGACCACGAAATCCTCGGGAATTTCGGCGGCATCGATCCACACCCGGTCCCCTTTTTTCAATGCGGTGGAGTACCCCGTCAGGAGGTCGGCCAGTTTCCGGTAACGGGGCTCTTTCATCGCCCTCTTTTCCCTTCCCCGCGCCTGGGGTAAGCTGGCTGCCGGTGACGCTTCATCCTCTTAAGATTCGTCCAGTCGCCCTCTTTGGCAAGCTGGCCGCCGTTCTCTTTCTTTTTCCGGCCGCGACCCCCGCCCAACCGGACTTCGCAGGATCGGTGGCCGGCCGGGCCACCATCCAGCTGAAAAACGCCTCCTACCGCTCCGATCTGGGTGGGATGGACCTGGTGTTGGCCCCCACCAACTTGATACCGGAAATTCGGCGGTTGCGGATGGAAACTTGGCGGACGGACGGCCTGTCGGTCACCCGGAGTCCGGATGGGGAAGAAAACCCCGTGGGCGTGCGCATCGATTTCGCGGACGGCTACAAGAATCTGGATCTGAAGGCCCTCGGCCAGGCGGCGGCCAACGCTGCCACCTACCGGACCAAAACCGGCACCAACGGCGAATTCATTTTTACCAACCTCGCCCCCGGCAAATACGCCCTTTATGGGCAGTACAAAAGCCGCTACGCGGTCGCCTACTGGCTGCTGGAGATCCCGGTGGCCAAAAACCAAACCAACCGCCTCGATCTCACCGAGACCAACGCCGCCGAGGTCTTCAACCGTTTCGAAAAATCACCCCGGTAAGCCTCTGCCCGATCCCGGCACGTATTCTTGTTACCATGGTTACAAGAATACGCCGTCAGCTTTGGGCGGATTGCCAGAGGCGCCAGTAGGCGCCTTTTCGGGCGAGGAGATCCTCGCCTCTTCCTTCTTCCACTAGCCGACCCTGTTCCAACACCAGGATTCGGTCGGCCCGGTGGGCCGCGTGCAGCCGGTGAGTGACCAGCAGGGTCGTCGGACGGCTCATCAGCTTGCCAAGCACATCCAACAGCTCTTTCTCCGTCGCCGCATCCAACGCGCTCGTCGGCTCATCCAACAACAGGATCGGCGCGTCCCGCAAAAAGGCGCGGGCGATGCCGATCCTCTGCCTCTGCCCTCCGCTCAACATCACGCCCCGCTCGCCTACCTGGGTTTCATACCCCTGGGGCAACTGGCGGATAAACTTGTCTGCCTGCGCTTCCTCGGCCGCTTTTTGAATTTCCCGAAAGGAGGCCCCGGGCCGGCCGTAGGCGATGTTTTCGCGGACGCTGCCGTTCAACAGCACCGTTTCTTGCAGAACCAGCGCCTGACGCGAACGCAGATCCTTTTTGGCAAGCTGGCGCAGGTCGATCCCGTGAAAGCGGATGAAACCCTCGCTCGGATCATAAAATCTAGGCAGCAGGGACATCAGCGTGGTCTTGCCGGCACCGGTGCCGCCGACAATCGCCACCGACTCTCCCGGGGCGATCGTGAAACTCAACCCGTGCAACACCTCGTCCCCACGCGGATACCGAAACCCGACCCCGTGAAATTCGATAGCCCCCGCTCCCGGTGACAGCTTCTCCGGCTTGGCCGGATCCGGCACCTCATCGGGAGTATCCAAAACCTCGAACACCCGCTGCGCCGCGCCCGCCGCCCCCTCCATCGACCAGGCCGTGTAGCTCAACTGCTCCAACGGTGCGTAGAGCATTCCGAGATAGGCCAAAAAGACCAACAGGTCACCCAGGGTCATTCTCCCGGCCGCCACCTCCCCCGCCCCCGCCCAGAGCAAAGCCGCCGTGCCCGCTGCCAACAACGTCCCCACCACAAGCGTGCTTGCGACGTTGGTCATCGAAAGCCGCAGGTTCGCTTCCAGCGATTCCCTCGCTTCCCGCCGGAACAGATCCACCTCGTGCGACTCCCGTCCAAAGGCGTGGACCACCCGGATGCTGGAAAGTCCCTCGTTCGCACGCGCCAACACATCACTCTCCTGCGCCTGCAGGGCCGCCGTCTCGCGCCGGATCCTCCCGGCAAACCGCGCAATCGCCAGCATCAGAAACGGGACGACCGCCAGGGAAAGAAACGCCAACTTGGGACTCATCCGAAACATCACCACAAACGTCCCGACCAAGGTGAGGACCGACCCGAGAATCGTGGCAAAACCGCGGTTGAAATAGGTCTGGATCGCCTGGGCGTCGTAGGCGACCCGGAAACTGGAGTCGGTGCTGCGGCGCGCATCGTGAAACCGCAAGGGCAACGACTGCAGGTAGGCATACAATTCCGTCCGCACCCGCAACAAAGCCTTCAGCCCGATTTCAATCAAGGCGTAGGTCTGCGCCAAGTTCACCGCTCCCCAAAGCAGATGGATGCCGATGAGCGCCCCGCAGGTCAGGGCCAGGGCGGCGGGGAACGACCAGGTCCCCGAAAGAAAAGGCAGAACGATGCCCCCTTGTGGCGAAGACAAAACCCCGTC
>JBILFP010000026.1:0-16252 GCA_044351535.1 Methylacidiphilales bacterium | reverse complement strand
CCGCTGGTGCGGTAGGCGGTGGCATTGTCCGTGCCCTCGTCCTCAGTATCGGAGTTGCTGTAGGCGGCGAAGTTGCCCGCCACCTGCCAGACTTTGCCGCTGGCGGGATCCCGCATCCAGGCGGCCGTCATCCGGCCGCCCTTGGCCTCGAAAACGCCGAAGAGGCGTCGGTTGTAGAGGAGGTATTCGGCCGAACCGTCCAAGTCCACATCCTTATTTGTGCGCACTAAAGTGCTGTTGCCTGCCGTGGAAGACCAAGCACTCACCTCCTCGTAGATCTTGGCGAAGCGGGCCTGGGCCTGGCTGTTGCGGGAGAAGGGAGCCAAGGTCTGGCCGGTGCCAGGGTTCGGATTGATGTAAACGCCGGTGCTGAATTTAGTCAGATCGGCGGTGTTGGTGGTGCTATGGAACCCGCTCAGGAACATGGCCGCATGTAGGGTGCCATCGGCCAAGTTGCGCAGGCCAGGTTGGGAGATGCCATTGACGTTGCGCACCCCACGCCATGCCTGGTCGGCCTGACCGGAATTGTCGCCGACCTGGCCAAAGGTCGAGGCAGCCGTACCGCCGAACTTCTGGTTTCTTAGACCCGGGCGATTGTTCCCACCGTTGAACCAGTTGTCGTAGTTCTCCCCACTAGCCCAGTCGACCCAGTCTTTGGCCACCGTGGCAAGGGAGGGGGAGCCGCGATCGATGGTGCCCCAGTTTCCGGTGAGTTGGCCGTTATCCTGCCGTGGATACTGGATTTCTCCATTGGCGATTTGGTCGGCCGTGACCACCCGGATCCAGGGACGACTGGCCAGCCAACGAACGTTGGCGTCATAACTGTCCGAGCGGGCATCGGTGGCAAAGTCGTTCAAGTCACGCCAGAGAACCACGACCTGGTCTTGGACCCCGCTGCGGGCGCGGCGGGAGAGGAGTTGCCGCACCGCCAGGCTGGAACCTTCATCCAGGGTCTGGTTGAGGTAGTCCGAAGTGAAATCGTGAATCGGGAAGATCTTCACGTTGCCGACCTGGTTTAGTCGGAAACCGTCCGTACCGAGGGCGGAGGAGCGGCCGAACCATTTAAAGAAGTGCCGCATCTGGTCGGCAAACGTGTAGGTGTATCCCATCGACTGGATTTTTCCGAGGGTGGTGTCGTCCAAGACGCGTTCGGCCGGCCAGAAGACCTTGGTGGAGGTGACGGCGGAACCGTTCCCGTAGATGGTGTTGAGGAACTGCTGGGAGAGGATCTTGCTCGAGGCATTGAACTCCTCTGGGAAATACTTCGTCATATGATCGGCGAAAGTGGTGCCGACCAGGTCAATCACGTTGTTGGAAACGAGGCCGCGGATCTGGGCGTTGAAGGCCGGACCGTCGTTGCGGGTATCGGTGCTCTTGGCCCACTCGAGGGAGGAGGCCAGCGTGGGGGTGAGGTGAAGGGTAAGCGGCGCCTGATAGGTGTTATGGGTGGCGAGCAGGCGGTGATAACCGGCAGGGTTGGTGACCGCACGGTCGTGGATGAGGGCCTGGGTGGATCCGCCGGATTGGATCGACTGATTTCCATGAGCCAGAAGCATGACCTTGGCGGAGCGGTTGCGGTCATTGTACTTCTTGCCGTTATTCCCCTGGGTCAGGTCGCGGCCGAAGTAGTAGGACAGTTTGCCGTTCAGCTGAATGTTGGATTGGTCCTTCCAGTAGTCGGAGGCCAAATAGTCGTCGGCAATCGTATCGCGGATGTCGTTGCGACCGGAAATATCCCCGGTGCCGGTTCCGGTGGTATTGGGTCGGGTGGTGAAGACCTGGAAGTTCAGCTTGTTGGGATCCCCGTCCCAGCCGGCATCCGTCAGGTTTTGGCGAGAGACGGAAATTTCCACCGCGTCGTAGGTGCTAGACCATTGGGCCCGGTTCAGACCTCCGAAAGCGCGGGACTCCACCCCGAAGCTGACGTTGGGCACCTGGAACTGGGTGGTGGTGTTGTTGCCGCGGGCAGTATCGACAAAGATGGTCCCAAAGTCCTGACCGTAGACGGCGACCACCGCCTCCCATCTCATCTCTGTGACAATATCAACCTCGTTGGGGATCGAGGCCTCGCCAACGGCCGGGTTGCCGGTGTCGATGACGATGTAGGCGTCCACCTCCGAGGTCCAGGCATCGGGCACCAGATTCATGAAATCAACGCGGAAGTACACCTTGCCGTCGCCACCTGAGCCGGTGGCCCCGCCGTCGCGGAAGGAGAAGGCAACGATATCGCGGGAGTCGTCGTTGCCATTGGTCCGGTAGACGTCCGCTGCCTGGCTCCCACCCTCGTTGTACTCGTCGAGCGCGATCAGGTCGGTGTGCTTCCAGTCCATAAACTGGCCGATGCGGATTGTGCCTTCGCCGGATCCACCGCTGATCGGGGTGTTGCTGATATTCGGGTGGGTGCCGGCGGCTAGCTCCTCGGCGTTGGTGAGGGCATCGTTGTCCGGGTTGCCGGAAGCACCGTTTCTAGGATCCCCCGGGCCGCTAGTGGCAAAGTTGTAAGATCCGTTGTCGAGAGGGTCGAGACCGTTGTTCTTTTCCCATCCGTCCGGAAGGGTGTCGCCGTCGGTGTCGCCGACCAGGGCATCGCTTTCGATGATTTCGAGTTTCGGCCAACCGCCGGTCTGGCGAGTGCCGGCGGCATTGGTGGAGGCCTGATAGGCCGCAAACAGCAGCGTGTAGTTTATGGCCCGAGAATACGCATTGGTTCCCCGCCGGAAATCGGCCCCGGCCACGGCCAAACTGGTGTCCGTGGACAGGTTGAGCAGGAGGGGCCGGCGGCTACCGTCGGCGAAACGAAGCAGAATATCCGTCACGCCATTGGTGTTGTTGTCTTCGCTACCATCCGTTAGACCGTCCGCATCGCTGTCATTCTTGGTGGCGCTAGTTTCCTCCCAGGTTTCCCATGAATCGACGGTGTTGTTTGGCCAATCGCCGATCAGGGGCCGGTTGGCGCTGTTGGTGTACTGACCGATGGTGGCAGTCAGTTGCAGCGGTTTGCCGTCGCCGTCGGTCCAGCCGTTCCGGTTGGCGTCCTCCACGCCATCGGAAATTCCATCCCCGTCGGTGTCCGGATTGGCGGGATCGGTGACGGAGCCGGCCGCTTGGCGGGTACGGTCGTCCCCTGCGCTTTGGGATCCGACCCCCGGCACGGCCGGATTGTTTTCTACCACCGCGTAGAGCGGAGGATCCAGATCGCCGATGAAGTTTTTCCAGCCGTCGCCGTTGGTGTCGAACACAACGGTATTCGTGCCAGAGACAACGGTATTCGTGCCGGCGACTCGCCAGCCTACTTCGAGTCCGTCCGGCAGACCGTCGCTGTCGGAGTCGGGACTAGTGGGGAGTGACTTTCCGGTGGCGTAGTAGATGTGGACGTCCCCATTGCTCCAGGTTTCGGCGTTGCGGGTGGGCAGAGCCTTGCGATTGCTTTCGTCAATGTTGATGAGTCCGTCATTATCATCGTCCTGATCATCCAGATTGGAAGGATCGACCACTTGGCGGAGGATTACCGTAGCGTTGCGGGAGGTTTCGGTGGGGGTGCTGCCGCTGAGAACCGAGGAAGCATTAATCGTGTAGCTGCCGGCATTGGTAATCGCCCAGGTGTATTTCCACGTCTTGATGTTTCCACTGATCTCCGAAGTCGGACTGTTGGTGGTAACGATGCCCGTCAGGGTGGGAGCGCTGTTGACGCCGGTGCTGGTCTCCACCTGCACCTCGTAGGTGGTGGCATCGGCGCCGGGACCGTCGGGGAGGATGATTTCGGTGGGACGACCATCCGAACCCACCACGGTGGGGCGGGTGATGCGGATGAAAGGCTTGGTACTGGGGTTGACCACCACGCGGCGGATGGCCGTGAACGTCTTGGCCGAGTCATTCGGATCCTGATAGACCACCCGGAACTCCTGCTGATTTAAGGCAGAATTGTACACGTTGGGGAGAGGAATGGAGAGTTGGTGGAAGGCACTGCCGGGGCCGAAGCTGCCGTAGTTGATGGACCACCCGGTGCGGTCCTGAACGTTCCCCTGCGCCGAGAAGGTGAAGCGGTTAATCATTTGGCTCTCGCTGATGGACATGTTGCTAAGAGATGTGGGAAACCAGACCTGCATCGTGTAGTTGTCGTCGACGACGTCGCCGTCGTTGGCCGGGAAACCGATCAGGATTCGCTCCGCGTTGCCGCGGGTTTCGACGTTGCGGGTGATTTCCGTGACGTTGGCTGCCGCTGGAGAGAGGGTCATGTTGCGGGATGAAGAGGCTTCCAGGAAACGCAAGGTGATCGTGCCGGCGCCAGTGAGAGGAATGTTGTTGTAGGTGAACCGCCACTCTTTTTGGTAGGGGCTGGTGACGGAAAGGCTGGGAGTCACCTCGGTGGCCTTGGCCCACGTGGGGCTCAGGGTGGTGTCGTAGATTCCGTTCCCATTCAGGTCGGTGAAGGTTTCCCCGGTATCCCAAGTCCGATTCCCGTTAGCATCCACAAAAGGCTCAAAGCCGGCCCCGTTGCCGTTTTGTGCCCGGGTGATGGCATCGTCATTGTCGTTGTCCGAATCGGTGATGCGGTACCAGACTTCCTGAACCGTCATGTCGGTGCGGACGACCATCTCGTAGCCGGAACCGCCGACAGTGCTGTTGTTCGTGGCCGGAAGCGCGAGGACACCTTCGGGGGTTTTGGAGTCGTAGTAGAAAGTCTGGGTGAAAGTCTGATAGATCGGCGCCTCGTTGGCTGGGCGATTGAGGAAGGCCCGGGCGCGGAGAACGTGGAAGCCCTCGGATAGGCCGGTCTGCATGGCCCAAGGCCAGTTGCTATAGGTCACGCCGGGCGTGGGCACGCGGGCGTAATCGTTATGGGGGAAATGCTCAACCGTGGCTGGATTGAAATTGGCCACCCGGAAAGTCGTCAGCATATTGCTCTTCCAAGAGACATTACCGGCGCTGGTGGGCCAGATGGAGCCTGCCCCGGCCTGATAGGCGCCGATCTTGTACCGGAACGAAGTGCCTGCCGATGGAAGCGGCAGGTTGGTGACGCTCCACCAACTACCGACATCTCCGTTGGTTTGGTCATGCCGCCAATTCATTTCCGCCACGCGGGTTTCACCGCGCCCGATGCCTCCGGCACCTTCCGGCCAAGTGGTTCCGTTGGTGGTGTAGTAGACAAACATACGGTAGCCACCGAGTCCGGTCGGGGTTTTAGACCAAAGAACCAAATTGTTTGAGCCTTCCACCAACTGAAGGGATGTGGTGTTCGTCAGGCCACCTACGAAGCCGTTGGGATCATGGTAGTGCCAAGCAACTACGGCCCCGCCAAAACTGTTGGTATCGTTTGCATTGGTCGGCCCAAGGTTGTTGGTGACGAACCCGCCGATGGTTTTGACGTATGTTTCCGCTCCGGGAGAGCCAATCTTGGAACGAGCAACGTTGACGGCAGCGAACTTTTCAGGGTTCTGCCGCTCCACAAAGGGAGGCTGCTCGTAGCCGAGCCAAACGTCGGTACGGAGTCCTGGAGGGTTGTCGCGCCAAGCGGGATCGCTGCCGAGGCGGTTGGTGTTCAAGTTCACGCCACCGTCGAGCTTGAGCATGATATTTTCAGCCGAGCCGTCGGCCCGGGCGATGATGGTGAAGGGAGCCCCGGCTTTCACGACCGGGACGGTCGTTTGGTAGGTATAAGGGACGGGGGTGGTGCCGGCGGGGTAGCCGCGGTTGGGAAGACCATCCGGATTGAAGGACGCATCGCCGTCCCGTCCATCCTTGCGGGTGACCGTGATGCGCGGGACTTCGTCGAGCTGTCCGGTGACCGGATTGGTTTGATACAGGGTAATGGCGGCGTCCGGCCAGAGATTGGAAAGTTCCGGGGTGCGCCAGCCGAACACGAAGTAACCTCCCGGCGGCACAATCACAGAGGAGAGGTTGGTGCTGTAGAATCCTGCCCCGCCGGAGCCGCGCGCGTACTGGAAAAGATAGGCTCCGTTGCCGAAACTGTGGTTGAAAGTGCGGGCCTGCCCTTGGGCGGTGTTGTCGTTCATCATCACCACCATGGTGACTTCCTGAGCCGCAACTCCGCTGCGGGTGGCCCCATCCGGACCCCGGTTGTCACGTCGCTCAAAGGCCACGAAGTCTCCGTCAGACCAAAGACCCTGTTGTAGGCCCCGGGCAAAGTCGTTATGGATTTTTAAAATGTTGGGGATGCGGGGATCGCCGAACTGCCCGAGGTATTGGGTGTTAGCGTGACGGGGGAAGGCGCCGCCGGATTCGCCCAAGGTCTCCGCCTTATTGTAGCCGTCGGAGTAGATCAGGCCCATGCCCTCGCGGGTCATGTAGTAGGCGTGTTGCCATTCTTTTTGGGCGGCGAAATCGCTGTCGTGACTATTGGCGTGGGTGACCCCCATGCCTTGCGGGAAGCCGCCGGCGCCGGAGTTGTCATATCCCGTAAGACCGGAGCCCGGGTTTCCGAGTCGATTGTTGAGTTGGGATCGCAGTTCATTATCGACCAGACGCATGCCGGCATTCCAGTAGCCGCTGTACCCGGGAGGTGCACCGAGGTGTTCGCCGAAGACCATGGCATCGTCGCGAGGCACCTTGTCTTCAAACACGGAGTTCCGCTGGTTGGAGTCACTAAATCCGCGGGTTCGATTGAACTGCCATTGGATCCCTCCAAGATAACCGGCTTCGCTGGAATCCTTGTCGGCGGCGAATCTTTCACCGAAAAAGTAATCCGGCACGTGTTTGACGGCGTCGAGGCGAAAACCGTCAGCTTTGGTGCGATCCAGTTTCCAGCGGGCGGCGCGGATCAGATAGCCGCCCACGTCTTCCGTAAAGGATGCCTTCCGCGCGTTAATGTACTCCTGGGCCTTGGTACGGAGCTGGGCGGAAGTGGCGTTGGTGCCGAGTTCTGCACGGGCCTGGTCAATGAGAACGCCGAAGTAAGCAAGTTGCCCGTCCTTGTCCGTGTCGTACTGCTCGGGACGGTCGAAATCGCGGATGAACGAATATTTGACCTGGTCATCCCCTTCGCTGATGCCGTGGTTGGTGTTGGGGGTTTCGTGGGCGATATCGATGAGGTCGGCGAGGCCGAGGTTGTGAACCTGCCATTCGGAGTTCCAGTCCCGGCAGTTGTCCCACTTGCGGTAGAAGCCGTCCTCGGTGCGCCGCACGTGAAAATCCTCCGGCACCATTCCCGGATACACGTCGATGGGGGTGTTTTCGTTATAGCCGGGCACATCAAAGGCCCGGTGATTCATAATGTTGTCGAAATAAACGCGGATGCCGAAGCGGTGGGCCACTTCCATCATGTGGAGGAGTTCCGCTTCCGTGCCGTACCGGGTGCGGACGGAGTTACGCTGATCCTTCGAGCCGAGGTCGAATGGATCCCACAGGTCGTAACCGACCGAAAGACCGCCGGAGCCTTTTGTGGGAGGCGGCAACCAGAGTGAGTTGTAGCCGGCTTCGGCCAGCTCCGGCATTTTTTGGGTAAGGTCGGCCCAAGAGACGTTGAACAGCTGAAGCATCGCTTCGGGGCGAGCAAGGTTGGGCCAGGCAAGACCCATGAGAGCCACGAGAAGTGGCGCCCACTTCCTGCCGATGGTGCAACGCAGATTCATCTCATTTGCATCCAAAGATAATTTAAGCACAAGTAGGTCATTTTTAAATGGATAAGATAAAATATTAGTAAAACTTGAACAGATCAACGTTCAAATAAGATAGTGTTGATTACAAGGCACTTAAAAATATTCTTTTCTTTAAAAAACGAATTTGGCCCAAAAACAGGCCAAAAAAGATTTATGGTGATGCTTTTAGGACTGCAGAAATGTCCTTTTTTATTTGAGTGGCGAGGTCTTGGGCCGAGTTGAATTTTTGAATCGGCCGAAGAAATTTGGAAAATTCCAGGTCCAGCTTTTGACCGGAGAGGTTACCGGCGAAACCAATCAGGTGGGCTTCCGGGTGGCGTTCCTGCCCATTAAAAGTGGGCTGCGGGCCTAAATTGATGGCGGCCGGAAAAGTTTTTCCATCCGCCAGGTGGGCGCGGCCGGCGTAGACGCCTTCGGGGGGAAGGCACTCGTCCTCGGTTTGTAGATTGGCTGTGGCGAAGCCCAGTCCGGCTCCGCGACCTGCGCCTGGGCCCACCGTGCCGAAAAGGGTGAAGGGTCGGCCGAGCATTTCTGCGGTGTCGCCGAGCTGACCGGAAAGAATGGCGGCGCGGATCCGGCTGCTGCTGATCCGCTGGCCGCCGAACAGCACTGGTGCGGGATTATCGAGGAGGATTTTTTTTTCGTCGCACCAGCGGCTAAGAAGACTCACATCTCCGGATCGATTTTTGCCAAAACGCCAGTTTGGGCCGACGGATACCGTCTGAAGCGAGGGAAATGCGGAGGCCAGTTCCTGGAGAAAATCCGCCGGTTCCTGACGAGAACGGGCGGCATCAAACGGCAGGGCCACGGCCAGTCCGATTTTCCAGCGTCCCAGAATGCGGAGTTTGTGGGGCAGTCCGGTGATGAGGAGCGGGTGTTTTTCCGGATGGAGCACGGAAAGAGGGTGTTCCCGGAAGGTCAGGACAGTCGTCTGGGCGGGGGCATGGGGTTTTTCCCCTCCGAGAATGACGCGGCGGTGCCCGAGGTGTAGGCCGTCGAAAAAACCCAGGGCAAGATGGCGGATGTTTTTCCCAGCGGCGGGGGTCAGGGAATCGGCAACGGTCACGTGCGGCGGATGCGGGAGATTTCCGGGAGGGAAATCAGATGGCGGGCAAGGTAGTCGATCCCTTGGGCGGACTCGAGATCGGACCAGCGGACCGCCTTGGAGAGCTCAAAATTGCCTGAGCGGGTGCGGGTGAGGGCGGCCATGTGGCCTCCACAGCCGAGGACCTGGCCGAGGTCGTGGCAGTAGGTGCGGACATAGAAACCTTTGGTGCAGTGGATGCGGAAGCGAACGGTGGGTAGGGCGATTTCGAGAATTTCGTGTTTGTCGATGCGGACCTTGCGGGCGGGGCGATCGATGGTCTTGCCCTCGCGGGCCAGTTTATAGAGGGGAACCCCGTCCTTTTTAATGGCGGAAACCATCGGAGGGATTTGGTCGAATTCTCCGGAGAATTTGGCGAAAGCGGCCTCAATGGCCGACCGATCCAAGGCCGGGAGGGGCTTCATTTCGAGAACTTTGCCGGCGGCGTCCTGGGTGTCGGTGGTTTCGCCGAGTTTCAGGGTGCCCTCGTACTCCTTATCTTCAGCCATGAGCAGGTCCTGCACCCGGGTGGCTTTGCCGACGACGAGCATCAGGAGGCCGGTGGCGATGGGGTCGAGGGTGCCGCAGTGGCCGACCTTGCGCTGATCAAAGCGACGGCGAACGAAATCGACAATGTCGTGGGAAGTTCGGCCGGGGGGTTTGTCGACCAGAAGTAAGCCGTCTAGTTGGGGAACCATAGGGAGGGGTTGTCGTTTACGTTTACGATTACGTTTACGGGAAGACCGGAATGGATGAATTCATGACGATTGGGGTGGAACCAATGGAAAGTCACAAAGTGCAGAGTGGTTGAGGAAAAAGCAAGAAGTGCGATGAAGATTTAAGATGAGGATTAAGAAATCCTTAATCCTTGAGGGCGGATATGGCTTGAGAAATGGCGGCGAGGACGAGGTCGCGGTTTTTTTCACCGTTCTTCGCAAAGCGGATGCCGGCAGCAGCCCGGTGACCGCCCCCACCAAAAGAACTGGCGATGGCGTTCACATCCACACGACCTTTAGAGCGGAGACTGACCCTGAGGCCACCATCCCCACTGAATTCAAACAGGCTAGCAACTTCAAGTCCTTGAATTGAAGTAACTTCCTCGATAATTCCTTCTGTATCTTCACTTTTAGCACCACTTTTCGAATAAAATTCTGGCTTTATAGTCAAAAATCCCGACTTTTTATTATCCTTTAATGATAAAGTTTCTGCTGTTAGCTTCTTCAATTGATATCGCTCCGGGGTGATCGAAAGATAACAGTGCTTGGCGATTTCGGATGGATCGGCACCGAGCTCGACCAAACTGGCGGCGATTCGGAGGGTTTGGGCGTCGGTTCCCCGGTAGCGGAAGGAGCCGGTATCGGTGGAGAGGCCGGCGTAAAGGCAGGTGGCCGTGGCGGGGGAGATCTTCCAGCCAGCCATTTCAAAAAGTCGAAAGAGGACCCCGGTGGTGGCGGGGATTTCGGGAACGATGAGGTTGAGGGTCCCAAATCCGGGGTTGCTGATGTGGTGATCAATCACGACATCCACCGGCTGTTTCCAGTCAGCCGTTTTTTTTCCGACCCGTTCCCGGGTGGAGGTGTCGAGGACAACAAAAGCATCCGCCTTGGCGGGAAGTTGGTCCGGGATATCCTGGATGAGCTCACTCCCGGGGAGAAATCGATACATCGGAATCATCCCGGCTTCCACATGAAGGGAAGGGTTTTGGCCGCAGTCGCGAAGAGCATGGGTGAGGCCAAGGAGGCTGCCAAAAGCATCCCCATCAGGACGAAGGTGAGTGAAGAGGGCGGGAGATTTAGCCGTGGAGAGGCGGTCGATCACCTTTTGCGCCAAAGCCTTGTCCATAAGAGCCGATCGTATGGAAAAATAGGGATGGAGTCGAGGCAACCGGCCTTGCGGCAGGGAGGGCGCTTGCTTAAGCTTTCCCTATGCGCTGGCTCCTCTGTTTTGCTTTGGCGATCCTGGTGGGAGGTTCCGTCCTCCAGGCTTGTCCGACCTGCAAGGACAGCTTCATGAAAAAGGACAGCACCGGCGGACCCCAGATGGTTTCCGACAAGCTCAACTCGGTGGGCCTGGGTTTTGGCTGGAGTGTCATCTTTATGTTGGCGGCGCCGGCCTCGGTGGCTGGCGGGCTGGTGTGGCTGGTGGTGAAAAACGGGAACGAAGCTTCCCGGAGTCACGTTTCCTAAAGTTTGCCTGCGGGGCGACGGCATGACCCTGCGGGATTTTCTCAAACTCACGGCGCCGGCGAAGGGGTCCCTGCGGGCTCAGTTTGCGGGTCGGCGAGAGCAAACTGCCCGCAACGGGAAACCTTTTCTCCGGGTGGATTTGGCTGATGAGACCGAACGGGTCTCCCTGAACATTTTCACGGGATCCCCGGCCTTTGAATATTTTGCCGGGGCCGAGGTGGGCGAGTGCCTGGAGCTGACGGGAGTGTTTGGCCCCAGTGACTACGGCCCCAATGTGGACGGACCGGCGGCGCGGAAGCTTAAACCTGCCGAGGAGGAGGAGTTTTTCCTGGGTGGGGAGGAGCGGCGAAAACAGCTGGAGCAGCGGTGGCAGGAATGTTTGGCGGCGGCGAAGGGGATGAAGGATCCGCGGCTGCGTTGGATCAGTCTGCGGGCGTTTGAGAAATTCCCGGAAAAGTGGAAGCGGGCGGCGGCGGCACGGCGCAACCACCATGCGCGCCGAGGCGGGCTGTTGGATCACACGGCCCAGATGTTGAAAGTGGCGAAGACCTTGGCCCCGCTTTATCCGGAGGTGGACGGGGATTTGCTGGCGGCGGGGGTGATTTTCCACGATCTCGGCAAGCTTTGGGAAAATGACACTGGGGAGAAGGGGTTTGGATCGGTTCCCAGCCGAAAAGGGGAGCTGATCGGCCATATTTCCCTAGGGATCGAGATGGCGAACGCCCTGTGGCGGGAGGGGGAGGCGGCGGAGGGCAAATCATGGGGCGAGCTAAAACCCGCTTCCGAGGAACTGCGGGATCATCTGCTCCACTTGATTGCGTCCCACCATGGCACCAAGGAGTTTGGGTCACCGGTGGCGCCGAAGACGCCGGAAGCTTTCCTGCTTCACCACATCGACAACATGGATGCCAAGATCGAGATGCTCCGGTTGAGCTATGCGCGGGGCAAAGAGGAGGCGAGCGGACTTTTGGAAGCCCACCGACCCCTGGAAGGACCCTTGCCTTGGCCGATCAGCGGGAGGATTCTGGAGCCAGGCCAACCTTCATGAACAAAGTCCTAAGGTTTTTTCTCCTCGCCGGGTTTTGCCTGCCTGGTTTGGTTCAGGCCTATGAATCGGCTTATCCGATGACGGCGGCGGGTTTCATGGAAATTAAAAAACTGCCGGCGGGGGCGGTGCTCCGGACTTCCATGCGAGGCGAGTATTTCGACGAGAATAACAATCTCTTCCGACGCCTGTTCGACACCATCAACCGGAACCGGGTGCCCATGACCGTGCCCGTCGAGGCCAAGATGAGGCCCGGGACGATGGTCTTCTATTTGGATTCGGCCTCCGCCAAGCGGAAGGACCTCCAACTTCCCGCGGGAGTGGCCCGTCAAACCCTGCCTCCCCGTTCGGTGGCCTCCATCGGGATTCGGGGCGGGTACACCAAGGAAAGCTATGAATCCAACCTGGCCAAGTTACGGGCTTGGCTGAAAACCCAGAGAAATTGGCGGGTGATCGGAGAACCTTACGCGGTGTACTGGAACGGACCGTTCACCTTGGCGCCTTTTAAAAGGTCGGAAATTCACCTCCCGGTGGTGGCCGCTGGCCCCAGGCTGTAGCCTGCAGGCTGCAGAAAAATTCGAGATTTAGGGAAGCAGCTTGCCGACGAGGGCGCTCAGGGCGCGATTGTCGGCGCGGCCGGCGGCCTTGGCCTGGCAGGCTTTCATCACCGCTCCCATGGCCTTCTTGTCGGTGGCCTTGAGCTCGGCAATAACGCCTTTTACCAACGCCTCAAGTTCCGCGTCGGACATGGCCTGAGGAAGGTAGGATTCGAGAATCTTCACTTCGGCCTGTTCTTTGGCCGCTTGGTCCGCGCGACCGCCCTTGGTGAAAGCTTCGATCGAGTCGTGACGCTTTTTGATTTCCTTGCGGACGGCGGCGATGACGTCCTCGTCCTTGGCCGCGCCATCCGCGCCGTACTTTTCGATGACGGCATACTTGATGGCGGACTTGAGCATGCGGAGAACGCTAAGGCGGTCGGCATCCTTGGCCTTCATGGCCTCCTTGATCTGATCGTCGACTTGGGCGGCTAAACTCATGCCTCCACTCAACCCCCGATGGGGGGCGGGGTCAAACCAACCATGCTTTGCGGGAGACGGGGCTTTTCGCCTAGGTTGAACCCGTGAGTCGAGTTCTGGAAAGCCGTGAAGCCCGCTGGGCGCTGATGTGGATTGGCGTGGTGACGGTTTTCCGCCTCTGGTTCGCACCGCGGTTGGATTTGGTGGGGGACGAGGCGCACTACTGGGAGTGCGGCAGGTTGTTGGATTGGAGCCATTACGGCAAAGGACCGGGGGCGGCGATGGTGATCTGGTTGTTCACCAGTCTTCTCGGGGACGCGGTCTGGGTGGTGCGCCTGCCGGCCGTGTTGCTGGCCGCCGGCACGGGCTGGCTGATCTTTTTGTTGGGGCGAACCTTTTACAATGACCGGGTCGGTTTGGTGGCGGTGGTGGCGGCCTCGGTCATGCCGCTGTTTGCGGTGGGGAGTATTTTGATGACCATCGATCCGCTCAGCGTCTTTTTCTGGGCGGCGGCCGCACTGACTTTTTGGAAGGCAGTGGAGCAACCGCAACGGAAAAGGTTTTGGCTGCTCACCGGATTGGCGGTCGGGTTGGGCTTTCAAGCGAAGTACACCAACGTGGCCGAACTCGTTTCCTTCCTTATTTTTCTCCTGCTGGTTCCGGACAAGAGAAGGCTGATCCTTTCCCGCGGCATGTTCCTCATGTTGGGAGTGATCTTCCTGCTGATGTTGCCGATTCTGCTCTGGAACGCGTTCCGGGAATGGATCGGGGCCATCCATGTCTTCGAGGGGGGGGATTTCAATCGTGGCTTCCACGTGGATCTGGGAAAGTTTGCCGGTTTCTGGCTGCTCCAGGGAATTGTGGTTTCACCGCTGATGTTCCTGGTGATGCTGGTGGGAGCGATCCTTCCCGAGAATTCTTCACGGCCCCGTGGTTCTCTTTATCTTCAGGGTCTCTTTTGGCCTCTGTTTCTCGGCTACGCATGGGTGAGTCTCAACAAAACAGCGAACGGAAACTGGACGGCACCGGCATTGGTAGCCGGGCTGGTGTTGGGGGCGGCCTGGGCCGTCGCGCGGTGGCAGGCAGGCCGATTGGGGTGGAAGTTGTTTTTCGTGGCGGCCCTCACCGTCGGCCTGATTCTGACCGCGTTCCTCCACGATTTCTTCCCTCTGCGGATCAAAAACAACCCGCTGGATCGCGCGAAAGGTTGGAAGGATCTGGCGGAAGAGGCCCAAAAGGTGAGGGAGCAGATCGGGGCGGACTTCGTGGTCGCCGACGAGTACCAGACCGCCAGCTTGCTCTCCTTCTATCTACCGGACCGACCGAGGGCCTTCACCCCGGATTGGCCCCAGATCATGACGCAGTATTCGCTTTGGCCGAGTTACCGGGAGAGTTTTCCGCAGGGCAGTACGGGGCTGTATGTGGCGGAGCAGCCGAATCCCTTGCCTCCGATTGCCCGGGATTTTGAATCCGTCCGGATCGTGGGCACGTACCGGCGAACCAGTTGGGGACAGCCGATGGGTGCAACCTTCCACTTCTATGAGTGCCGCGGCCTGAAGGTTGGACAACCGACCACCTGGAAGGACAGGCTGGAGTACACCCGGTCCCAATCCCCACCGTGACGATCCTCTATCGCTATCTCACCAGCCAGATGATGGCCGCCACGGCCGGAGCGGTGGCGGTGCTATCGCTCGTCATCGTGCTGGGTAACGCTTTCAAGCAGATCTTTGAATTGCTGGTGAATGATGAGATGCCGCTCTCCCTCATCTTTAAGATGGTCGGCCTGCTGGTGCCCCAAGCGCTGACCTTCACGATGCCTTGGGGAATCCTGGTCGCGGCCCTGATCGTGTTTGGACGGATGTCCCAGGATCTCGAGTTGCAAGCGATCCGGTCGGCGGGGATCGGGTTGATTCCCCTGGTCGCGCCGGTGATTTTGTTCGGTCTCTTTGTTTCCGGAATCTGCTTTTACAACAACGCTGTCATCGTGCCGATGACCCTGCAGAAGTTTCATTCCATCCTGCTGGATATCGGGCGGGACAACCCCGCCTTTCTGATCCGGGCGGGGGAGCCGATGGACCGTTTTCCGGGCTACCGTATTTATGTCGGGGAAAAGAACGGCACCGATCTGACCGACATCCATATCTGGGAAATCGGCCCGGGGGGGATTCCGGCGCGGAACATCCGGGCGGAGAAGGGAACGATCTCGGCGGACTTGGATGATCTCAGCCTGACGATCACCCTGCAAAAGGCGCGGCAGGAGGAGAGGGGAGCCAACTCCGCGGATTTAAACTCCATTCGGGCCGGCCTGAGTGCGGACCAGTTGCCGCTCAAAATCTCGCTGAAGAACCTGATCAATCCCGAAGACCTCCGGGACATCCGCATCGCAGCGATGGGCGACCTGGCGGGCAGGATTTTTTCTCCGGTGGAGGGCTACATTGATCCGAAGCAGGTCTACCCCATGCTTACGGAGATGCAGAAGCGAATCAGTTTTGCCCTGGCACCGTTCACGCTGCTGCTGGTGGGAATTCCGCTCGGCATTCGGGTCCAGCGGAAGGAGACGTCCATCGGGGTAGTCATCAGCTTTTTTGTGGTGATGGCCTACTACGCTTTGATTTTGTTGGCCGAAGGTCTCAAAAACAAAGGAGGGGCTTATCCCGAACTCATCGTCTGGCTCCCCAATTTAGGTCTGCAGCTTTTTGGATTCTTCCTGCTCTGGCGGGCCAACTTTCAGCAAACCTAAAAAGGTGAGATTGGCGGAGGGGTGGAACCAACCGCCCTTTCATGCAGCTAGGTCGTCTCGATCCCCTCGGCATCCAAATGGGCGAAGAGGGTATCCCTTCGTTGCCGGGCCTCGCGCAGGTTCCGGGTTTCGAGGGAAACCCGGATCCGCCGCTTGGTATAGTCGGCTTGGTGGACGGTGTAGTGGATCCACCAGGTGCCGTGGTTGTTCCAGAGGTGGTGATCCGGATTCTCCGGATCGATCTTGATGCTGAGGGAGGCCCAGGGGGCCGGCAGGGTTACGGTGCTCATGTTGATGCGTCTCCTTTCGGTGACGCATCCCGAAGCGGGGCACAAAAAGACCGCCGGCACATTCCTGTGCGGGCGGTCGGCCTCGCGGAGAAGTTTGTTCGATCCCGGTGGGGGATCGCACATCGGAAGGGGGCTAAAGGCCTCCTTCCAGCCACCGTGGGATCTCCACCCCCGGTTGGCGGCCCACCCTCTTGCGAGGATGGATCTCGGAATGCGTGCGAGGATCGTAAGGTAGCCGCGGGATCCGTCAAGGGGGCCCGCGTTTTATGACACGG
>JBILFP010000024.1:0-17033 GCA_044351535.1 Methylacidiphilales bacterium | reverse complement strand
TAGAGAAGCGAGGTGATGAAGGCGGCCACGTAGGTCCAGGCAGCAGCGCGCAGAACGGAGTCCACGGCCTGGGTTTCCTTGCCGGGGGAGATGAAGCGCATTTTCGGAAGGATTTGGAGGGCCCGCCGCGAGGCGTCGAACTCCACCGGGAGGGTGACCAGATTGAAGAGCATGATGATACCCCAGCCTGCCACCATCAGCATGAGATAGGTCTGGGAAGTGAAGCCGCCGATGCCGCTGAACAGGCCAAGCAAAGGAAGCCAAGTGACGATCTGGGAGGCAAAGGTGGTGGCACCCACCGCCGCCATCCGCCACTGCAGGGGGGCGTAGGCGATCTTGTGCTGGATGGCGTGGCCGCATTCGTGGGCGGCTACGCCGAGAGCGGCGGCCGAGTGGCCGTGGTAGTTCTGGGTCGAGAGGACGAGACGCTTGTGCATCGGGTCGTAGTGATCTCCGAGCAGGCCGTCGTGCTCGGTGATTTCGACGTCGTGGATGCCGGCCGCATCGAGAATCTTGGCCGCGGCCTCGGCCCCGGTGTAGCCGGAGGAGGCGGGCACTTCGCTGCCACGGGCATACGCAGACTTCACCCGGGCAGCCGCCCAGAGGGAAATGGCCATCGTTCCGACGAAGGTAAGAATCCAGAGTAAGCTCATGGGCAGGGAGGTTAATTAAGCGGACGAGGGGCGCAAGGCCATCCGACCGATTTTTTCCAAACTCCTCCTGGTGAGGGTTTTATTTGCAGAATTTGGCGAGCCGGCGGGCGCCTTCCTCAATCTGTTCGATCGAGGTGGCGTAAGACAGCCGGACCGTCTGGTCGTCGCCGAAGGCCTTTCCGGGGACCACGGCCACGCGCTCCTTCTCGAGCAACTTTTCGGCGAACTCGGTGGAGGAGTGACCCGTCTTGGAAATGTTGGCGAGGATGTAGAACGCACCCGTCGGCTTCACGAAGGAGAGCTTCGGGATGAGCGCGAGCAGGTCGCAGAAACGGCGGCGGCGCTTGTCGTACTCCTTTTTCATTTCGGCCACGCAGTCCTGCGGTCCTTTGTAGGCGGCCAACGCTCCCTTTTGAGCGAAGGAGGTGGGGTGCGAAGTGGTGTGGCTCTGGATGGAGTCGATCGCCTTAGCGAGATGAGCCGGGGCGGCGACATAGCCGAGACGCCAACCGGTCATCGCGTAGGGCTTGCTGAAGCCGTTCACCGTGAAGGTCAGGTTGTAAACTTCCTTGCTGAAAGAGGCCAAGGAGGAGTGCTTGGCATCCTCGTAGGTGAGCTTTTCGTAAATTTCGTCCGAGAGGATGTAAATCTCCTCGTCGATGGCCACTTCGGCCAAGGCGGCCAGTTCGTTTTCCGAGTAGACGGTGCCGGTCGGGTTGCCGGGGGTGTTGAGGATGACCATTTTGGTCAACGGGCTCATGTACTCGCGGAACAGCTCGGGGGTGAGCTTGTAGCCGTTCTCGGCGGAGGTTGGAACGATGATGGGTTCGCCGCCGGCCACGCGGACCATTTCCGGATAGCTCAGCCAGTACGGGGCGGGGATGAGGACCTCATCGCCCGGGTTGATGGCGGCGAGGATGGCGTTGAAGCAGGCGTGCTTGGCGCCGCAGGTGACGATGACCTGGGAGGGTTCGTAGGAGAGGCCGTTGTCGGCCTTGAGCTTCTCGGAAATGGCGGCCCGAAGTTCGGGAATGCCGGAGGAAGGGGTGTATTTGGTGAAACCGGCGTCGAGGGCGCCCATGGCGGCGGCCTTGATATGTTCGGGCGTGTCGAAATCGGGTTCGCCGGCGCCGAAGCCGACCACATCGAGGCCTTCGGCCTTCATGGTTTTAGCGCGGGCATCGATGGCCAGGGTGGCGGAGGGGGTGAGGTGACGGGTGCGTTCAGCGGATTCGAGGGCCATAAAGTTTTTTCCTTGGTTGGGTTCCTAGTTGAACCGGAGAACGTATCGAAACGGACGGAAAAAGTCGAGGGGGAAGGTTTGGTAGGGGCGAGCAGCTGGCTGCTCGCCCGATGGATGGCTGAAAGTTGGTTCTAAAATGAAACAATCGGACGAGCAGCGGGGTCTGCTCGTCCCTACCGAGGCCAAAATCATTCAATCTTCAGCCCAGTTTGCGCAGCGCTTCGCGGACGAGTTCGCCGGAGGGCTTGGAGGAGTCGAGACCGGACAGCGCTTTCTGTGCCTCCGCCGATTTGTAGCCAAGGGCGAGTAGGGCGAGCAGAGCGTCCTGGGAATTCCCGGCCAGCGGGGCGGGGGAGGATTTGGACGGGGCGCCGCCGGCGAGGGCGTCGAGGGCGGGAAGCTTGTCACGAAGCTCCAGAACGATCCGTTCCGCCGTCTTTTTTCCCAGGCCTTTCAATTTGGCCAGCGTGGTGGTGTCGCCGGTGGCTACGGCATCCCGGACGGTCTGCGGCGTGGTGCCGGCGAGGATGGACAGGGCGGTCTTGGGGCCGACGCCGGAGACGTGATTGAGCAGGAGGCGGAAAAGATCCCGTTCTCCGGTGGTGAAAAATCCGTAAAGGGTGTGATCGTCCTCGCGGATGGCGAGATGGGTGAGGAGCCGGACTTTTTCCCCCACTTTGGGCAACCGGTCGTAGGTGGTGACGGGAATCTGCACCTCGTAGCCCACACCTTGGCAACTGACCACGGCGCGGGTGGGCCAGGATTCCGAAAGCGTGCCCTCGAGAAAGGAGATCATCTCAGGAAACTGCCAGCTCGGTCCGGGCGGAAAAGGCAGAGCGACGGAGATGAGTAAGGCCGACGGCCAGGGCGTCGGCCTCGTCGGGTGCGGGGTTGTGGCGAAGGCCAAACATGGCGCGGGTCATGAAAGCGACCTGCTCCTTCCGGGCGGCGCCTTTGCCGGTGGACGCCTTTTTGACGAGCTTGGGCGGGTATTCGTGGATGGTGAGGCCGGCCCGGGCGGCGGGGAGCAGGGCGGCACCGCGAGCGGCCCCGAGGATGATGGCCGTGCGGGTGTTCTGAACATAAATCACCAGTTCGATGGCGAGGGCGGCGGGGGCATGGTCGCGGATGAGGGACTCAATTTTGTCGTGAATCTCCACGAGGCAGGCGTGGGAGTTACGGGAAGCGGGATTTTTGATGGTGCCGGAAGCCAGGACGACCGGTTTTTCGGCGGTTCCCTCCAGAACGGCAAAGCCGGTGGCCCGAAGGGAGGGGTCGATGGCCAGGATTCGCATGGGGGGATCGTGCCAAGAGGTAAAAAGATGTCGAGGGAGGGCCGGTTGACCCGGAAAAAAGGGGAGGATAAACTATGAGTATGAAGGAAATGTGCATGGCGATCGCCCTGTGGGCCGGCCTCGCGCTCTCCCTGTCTGCCCAGCAGCAGGAAGATAAGACCGCCGGGGGCGCCGTGAAGGAGGTCCCGGTCAAAAAGACCGAGGTGGATGCGAACCGTGCCGATCGGACGGTGGCGGGCAGTTCCTCCAACAGCAAAGGGAACGACCAGGTGCAGCGGGCGGTTTCCGTTACGCCGGAGGAAGAGCAGGCCCGGAGCGTGATCCAGCCCGAGGACAATTCTCCCGACGTGGGAATGTTTGTGGCCATGGCCGACCGGGGCTGGGACGTGATCAATCCGGCCAGCCCGAACAAGCCCGTCTACTCCGAGGTCATCCAGGAGAAGGGCGTGGCCCCGACTTTCAGCAACAACATGATGGACTCGCCGGACGGCTCGCAGCGGATGAATGACGGGTGGAAGTTGTTTGGATGGACGTATTAGTTCGGCGTACGGCGTTCGAGAAAAAATCTTAAATTTTTCGTTTAGGTTTACGTTTACGTTTAGGTAGGGCCGATGGTCTCCATCGGCCGATTAAATGGCTGGGCTATGTGTTTCGAATTTACCATCGGCTGACCGGGGACGGTCAGCCCTACCGAATTAGCCGACCTCATTTGACAGGGGGTGGGGGAGGATTAAGTTAATTTTATGAGATTGGCAGTAGCACTGGCATGTGGCTTGGCCTTCGTGGGGCTGAGTTCGCAGGCGTATCCCGTCCAGATCCATACCTGTGCCGTGGAAAAAGGATCCTGCTGCGAGCCGAGCACCTGCAAGTGCATCGATTGCGGTCATGTGATCGCCCCGAATGCACCGGTGGCGCTGACCCCCTCGTTCAACCTGCATGAGTTGGTCACGGTCGAATCCCTGGTTCCCGCCGATACCGTTATTCCTTTCAGTCTGACCTACAAGCCTCTCTCGCCTCCTCCCAAGCTCGCGCGGGTTTGATTAGTCGGGTCCGCCCACGGGCGGACAAAACCCGAAGCGAGTTCTTTAAAATCACAGGAGGAAATATGAAAGTATTCCTAATTGCACTGGCCCTGACGGCCGGAGCCCTGCAAGCGGCGGATTGCTGCAACAACTGTTCCTGCAATCCGTGCGCCGGCCAGGGTTGCACGGAATGCAGCTGCCCTTGCAGCCGCTAATCGTCAGAGCTGAATGATCGATGGGCGTGGCGCGGATCCGCAAGGGTCCGCGCCACGACCCGTTTATAGGTGATAGGATGTAGAAAATAGGAGATAGGGCTGTTCGTTTACGTTTACGTTTACGAAAGGTGAGGATGGCGGGGGTTGTCGGAGGATGGGGATCACGGCAAGATGCCTACTTATGCATAAATTCATCTTGGCGATTTGGGTGGCGAGCGGGATGGGGGCGGGGGCTCAGACGAACAACGCGGCCGACAAGCCGGATCTCGTCAAGGCGATGGAGCATCTCAAAATGCCGGCGCCCCTGGTCGCCAAAATCAAAAGCGGGGAGATCGTCGCCCCGGAGATCAACGACGCCACGGACAAGGAGTTGGCCGTCAAGCTGATCATGCTGGTGAAGGCGTCTCCCGATCAGCTGAAAGAGTTCATCACGGCCGATAACCTGATGGGCAAGGATCCGACTTTCGCCGCCTCCGGCCAGCTTTCGCCCGATGCGCCAAAATTCGACGGAATCAA
Organism: Methylacidiphilales bacterium; assembly: GCA_044351535.1. Lineage (GTDB taxonomy): Bacteria > Verrucomicrobiota > Verrucomicrobiia > Methylacidiphilales > Verrucolacustridaceae > Verrucolacustris. Next base: position 12,089 of record JBILFP010000024.1, on the reverse strand, counting down.
GCTGACACCGGACGAAGCGATGGACTACCTAAGTGCCGAACCCGGCAACGATTTCAATTTTCACACCGACGACTACGCGAAGCTGAAGGCCGCCAAGAAAACCGTCCAGGAGGACAGCCAGGCCCCGGCCGTGGCGGCGAAGGTGATCAGCGAGATCCTCACCCAGCGTTTCCAGGCCTATCGCCAGGCCGGGATTGGCGCGGTGGCCCCTTACGACCGGGGCGGCGGGAAATTTTCCGAGCCCGGGGATGAGCTGCTCAATGCCATGCTGGCCAGCCCCGTTCTGATGAATGCGGCCCCGGAAGCGTTTCAGGCGTTTCGCGACTTTCCCGGGGTCGATGCCCAGGGGGTGGTCCACGAGTTTTTCTGGTCCCAGCAGAAGGTGGAGGACAAGCCGACCTTTATCCTTTCCCATAGGATGACTTATCCGATGCAGCGCGGAGTGATCTACATGGACCGGCAGTATTTCGTCAGCCGCACCTACAACAGCATGCTGACGGGAACCGGGTGCGGCCAGGTGGCGGAAGGGACGATCGTCTATTATGTGAACCGGACCTCCACCGACCAGGTGGCCGGATTCATGCAGGACACCAAGCACAGCGTCGGCCGCAAACAGATGCGGGAAGAGCTGATCAAGATGTTTGAGGAAATTAAGAAGAAAGTAGCGGGTGGCGGGTAACGAGTTACGCGTAACTAACGACCCGCAACCAACCACCGCCTGCCTTGCTTCCGCGGTGGGAAATTTGAGAATGACCGGATGTCCGAGCCCAAGCCCTACCAGAGGTTTCTAAAGGAAGAGCTGATCCTGCGGGATGAGCTGGCGATCGACCGGACACTCCTCGCCAACGAGCGAACCCTGATGGCGTATGTCCGGCTGGCTATCACGTTGGTGATCGCCGGGGTTTCCATCATTCATTTCGCCATGGAAAAGTGGTTTGAGACGATCGGGTTCCTTTGCGTGCCGGTCGGCATCGCCGCAGGGATCTTCGGCTGGCGCCGGTACGTGAGGATGGATCTGCAAATCCGGGAAATCCGGAACCGGTCCCGAAAACGGAAATAGGCCCGTGAAGCATTCCATCGCCCTCAAGATCTTCGCTCTGGCGGTGGGGATCATCGCCCTGACGGTGGTGGTGGCGGTTTTGACCAACATCGAGGTGATTGGGCTGGGTCGGAACGTGGCCACGGTGGCCCAAAAAACCATTCCGCTGGCGGCCAAGGCGGCGGATCTAAACGAAGCCGGGTTGTTCCGGCGGGTGGCTTTTGAGCGCCTCTATCGGGAATACGGAGAGCCCGAGCCGGATGTGAAGACAATTGGGGAAGCAAAAACGAATTTTGATAAAAACACCCTCCGGGTTTACGAAATGATCGGGAAAATCCGTGAGGATTTGCGGGTGTTGCCAGACGATCCCGAAGAACGGGAACTGGCCGCCCAGGTCCGGGAAGTGGTGAGCCGGATTGAGAGCTCATTCCGGTCGACCACTGATCTGGCCAACTCCACCCTGGCGGCCCGGCGGGCGGGAGATCGGCCCAAAGCCAAGGAACTCCTGGAATTCACCTTTAAAGGGCAGATGGAGCTGCGGGAGTTGCGCAGCAAACTGCAGGAGATCACCTACCAAATGGCCCAACTCTCGGCCCGGAGCGCCGAAAAGCGGAAGAACCGCGTGCTCATCAGCAGCACGGCCACGACTTTGCTGGCGGTGGTGCTCGGTCTGGGGGCGGCCTGGATGATTTCCCGGAATCTGGCCAAGCCGGTGCTGGAACTCCTCCGCACCACCCGGGCGGTCCAGGGGGGGAACCTCACCGCCCACGTGGGTAAGTTGCCGGAGGACGAGATCGGCCAGCTGGGCGACAGCTTCAACGCCATGGTCGACGAGCTGAAGCGGAAAGAAAACCTGCAAAAGGCGATCGGCTCCTACATCGATCCCCGGATCGTGGAAAAGGTGATCCTGCCCGGGCGCCCGGAAGATGTGGCGGGACAGAAGCGGGTGATGACAATCCTGTTCACGGACTTGGTGGGCTTCACCACGCTGGGGGAAAACCTGACCCCGGGTGGCCTGGTCAACGTCATCAACCGCTACTTCACCCTGATGTCGGAGTGCGTGCGGCAGGAGCACGGGATCATCGATAAGTTCATCGGCGACGCGATTATGGCCTATTGGGGTCCGCCCTTTGTGGCGGAGGAAGAGCAGGCGGCGGCGGCCTGCCGGGCGGCTTTGAAGCAGACCGAGGCGTTGGCGCGGTTCCGTAAGGAGCTGCCGGAGCTGATGGGATTGCGGAAGAACGTTCCGGACATCAACCTGCGGATCGGTTTGGCCACGGGGGAGGTGATCGTGGGGAACATCGGGAGCGACACGGCCCGGAGCTACACGGTGATGGGGGACGTGGTGAATTTGGCGTCGCGACTGGAGTCGGCCAACAACGTGTACGGGACACGGATCCTGGTCTCGGATGAGACCCGACGTCTGGCCGACCGGGCGATGGAGACGCGGGAGATCGACCGGCTGACCGTGAAGGGCAAAAGCGACCCGGTGGGAATTTACGAGCTGTTGGCCGAAACGGGCAAACTGGCGCCAGACTGGGTCAGCCGGAAGGGGAGGTTTGAGACTGCGTTGGAGGCTTACCGGAAACAGGACTGGCCGGCGGCCGAAGCGATCTTTCGGGAACTGTCGGAGAAGTTTGCCGATGCGCCTTCCCGGGCGTTTTTGGAGCGGATCACCATGTTGAAGCAACATTCTCCCGGACCGGGCTGGGATGGGGTATGGAGGATGACGGCGAAATAAGCGTTAAACGCAAGTATTACCAGCAGGAGGATCTTTTCGTTTATGATTGGCCCCCTCAGACCCACCCACGCCCATCCGTAAATCCGCGTCCCGCGATTAAGAAATTCCGCTTATGCGGGGGGATTCACGATTACGTTTAAGAAGTGATTCAGCGGAGGGCGACGATCAGGGCGACGCCGACGACGAAAATAGCCAGGAAAAGGGCCAGCAGGCGCAGATCGGTCCGGTGGACCGCCCGCACCTGGGCAATTTTGGCGTCCTCCACCTGCAGGTAGGTGTAGATCACGCGGATGAGCGTCAAAATGATCAACGGGTAGGCGATCAGGTAGATCTGGTCCATCAGGACGAGGTAGCCGAGGTCGGGGAGGGAGTCGGAGTAGCTTTTCTGGAGGAAAATGGCGGAGAGGAGAGCGGCGGCGGGCAGGGCGGCGCGGGCATCGAGCAGTTGGGGGCGAATCAAAAGAGCGGCCACGGCCGCTACGATCACCATGAGAAGGGGTAGGAGAAGTTTCCAAAGGAAAAAGTTGGCTGGCCGGGAAATCTCGATGCTGAATTTCGCCATGGAATAAGTCTGGAACGCGTTCTCTTGGCCAAAATTGGATTCGTAATCATGGATCAAAGATTCCGCTTTCCATCCGTCCAGATTCCATCCCGGGATCCGCAGAAGATCTCCCAAGCCGCTGTTTTCCAGGTCGAATTCATAGACGAGCTTGTCGAAAGCGTGGATCTGATCCTCCACCTTGATGCTTAGTCTTTGCCGGTCGAGCGGGTAGTCCGAGAGCGAAAAGGGCTGCGCGAAAAGGCCCTCCACTCGCATGATTTGGTAGGTGGCTCCGTCTGCTTCCGTCTTCGGTTTGCTGAGGAGAAAGGTCCGCCGGTGGTTCCAGTCCTCCACCATGTTGACGAATTCAATGGTCTTGGTTGGGTCGATCGGACCCTTCCAGCGCAACCAGACGTAGGTGTCGATATAGTAGGTGTTATCGGCAATGTCCAACTGATGGACGGAAACAGGGTAAAAGCCGATGGTCACCACTTGGGCCGAGGGCGGGGACGCGATCTGGGCTTTTAAGGATCCTTTTTGCAAAGGCGCGGCTGCCAAGGCGCCAGCCGGCAAGACCAGCCACGGTAAAAGAATTAGGTAGGGCAAGATCATTTCGACAGATTTGTCCTAGCTTCAAAGATGGCCCTTCACAATGCGGTTTACCGGTGGGAGGGCAGAGTGCCCGCGATTGACTTGAGGATCGGCCTCTTCGATTCTTTCCGGATGAGATCTACCAGACTTTACCGGACGAAAAACGACCTGCCGGCCAAATTAAGAGAAAAAATGATTGTGCTTTTGAATGCCCGGTTGGCCGATTCCATTGATCTGCAGACCCAGTGCAAGCAGGCCCACTGGAATGTGAAAGGCCCCGATTTTATTGCCCTGCATGAGCTGTTCGACAAGGTGAACGAGGACGTGGAGGAGTACGTGGACCTCATTGCCGAGCGGGCGGTCCAACTCGGCGGCGTGGCGGAGGGAGTCCTCCAGGGCGTCGTCAAAAAAACCCAACTCAAGCCTTACGGGGCCAAAGGAGCTTCGGGTCGGGAGCACGTGGAGGCCCTCTCCTCGGCGCTGGCGGCCTACGGGAAACTGGCACGCGCCGCCATTGATACCTCGGACCGGGCGGGGGACAAGGACACCTCCGATATTTTTACCGAGATTTCCCGCGGAACGGACAAGTGGCTCTGGTTCGTGGAGGCGCATCTCCAAGCCGCCCGCTGATTCTTTGATTCGGAAAATCTTTTCCCGCGTTCCCGGCAAGGCCTGGATCTGGATCGCGGTCCTGATCTCTGCGGCGTCGAACTCGGTCGTCGCCAAACTCCACAACCTGGGCGAGTGCCATCTGGCCCCCGACGGGCGGAACCCAATCAGTTTCTGCAACATCTTCTTTACCGGTAGCGTGGTGGCCTTTTTCACCTTGCTCCTGAGTCATCCGGGGGAAGTGAAGCCTTCTAAAATGAAGGGCTTTTCGCGGAAAGATTGGATCCTGACGATTGTGTCCGGTGCCCTGGCCGGGGCGATCGCGCCGATCATGTTTTTCAAGGCCCTGACGGAGACCGCCGTCACCAATGTGGTGCTGGTGCAGACGATCGAAATTCCGATGGTGCTGGTCCTGGCGTGGTTGATGCGGGGAGAGAAGTCGACTCCCACGGCGATTCTGGGGGCGATGGTGGCCTTTGGCGGGGTCATTCTGACCAGCGTCATCGGACACGAGGGCCCGTTTCATCTGATGCGGGGGGATGTGTTAACGATTGTCGGAACCTTTAGCGGGGTGCTGGCTACGCAGTTGAGCCGTGACGTCCTCCAACGGATGTCTCCGATCCTCTATGGAATCATTCGCAACAGTCTCGGTTCGGTGTTGTTTGCCATGATTGTGCTGAAGGTGTACGGACCCCAGCACTTTGGGGAGGTGTTCACCCCCTATCTTTGGATGTGGACCTTGGTCTATGGATCGATCGTGGTGGTGGGAGGACAGCTGACGTGGCTGATGGGGGTGAAGTCAGCCAAAGCGGGCGACATTGCCTTGGCGGTGGCTTTCACTCCGGTGGCCGGAGTTTTCTTTGCCTATTTGCTCCTGGGGGAAAAGCCGGCGTGGGGACAGTGGGTTGGCGGGGCGGTGATCATGGCGGGAGTGGCGTTGCATCTGTTTGGGGAAAGGAAAGAGCCCAAGCCGGAGGGTTTGGAGCCGATTTCAGGATCCGCGTTTCGGGGAGTGTGAGTTTGGGGGGTTAAGGGATTCAGGGGTTAAGGAAAATAGGTAGGGTGACCTCTACGAAGCCGCCCTATCTTTTTTAGACCAATGCCAGGACGCGGGAGGGGCCGCCGGATACGCTGGCGATCATGGGGCCGGCGGCGATGAGGGTGGCTCCGGTGGGAGGAAGGGAGCCAAGGCGGGCCACGCACTCCATGCCCCACCGACCGGCTGCCAGCCAGCGGCAGTGGACGGGGAAATCAGTAGTGGGTCCATAATCCAGGCTGAGGGTGTCCACGCAGATGCCTTTGATCTGCCTTTCTTTAAGCAGGAAGTCGGGCGTCTCCTCATGGAAGCCGGGAAAATGCATCACACCCTTGGCATCGGCATTGCGAAACTTGTCGGTGGTCACGTGCAGTTCCCATCCGGTGAACATGGCGAGAATTCCGCCGACCGGCAGAGGGCCGTGATTCTTTTCCCAAGAGCGGATGTCGTCGGGGGTGAGCCGGGCATCGGGATCGGCCTTGGCTTTGGCGCGGATATCGATGATGGCGAGGGGGCCGTAGAGATCGGTGATGGGCAACTGGTCGGCCGACTGTTTCCCGCCAAAATGAAGCGGGGCATCCATATGGGTCCCGGTGTGCTCCGCCAAGGTCCAGGTGTAGGCATGGTAGCCCTTGGGGCGGGGGCCCATGTTTTTGTCGGCGATGCTGAACTGCGGCTGGCCGGTGAAAGTGGGGAAATCGGTCGAAAGACGGTGGGTGAGATCGATGATTTTGGAAAAGGTGATGGTTTTGGGTTCATCTGCCCGAACTGGGGCAGGCAGGCAGGCCCCGGCGGTAATTGCAGCGGCGGAGGCAAGGAAGGAGCGCCGGCTGAGGGAGCGGGCGACGGTTTCCTGGCAGAGAGGGGCGCACATGATGGTTAGCTCAAAGATTTAAGCAAAGATGGAGAAGCATGAGTTGGTGGAAGGGGGCAGGTGGAAGGCGGGATGATCAGCTGAAGTTTAAGTTAGCGTCTAAGTTGTAGAGAGAGGTCGAGCCTATTTTTTACGACGGGACTTCCTGGCTTGAGGCTGGATCGCCATTTCCTGCATGGCGGTCACGATGATCCCGATAAATAGATTCAGGACCGTGAAGGTGGTGAGGATAATGAAGGGGATAAAGAAGAGCGGCGCCCACGGATAGGGTTCCATGACGGCGCGGGCGATGTCGGCCCAGCCTTCCAGGGTGAGGATCTGGAAAAGGGAGAAGAGACTGCCGCCGAGCGAACCGAACCATTCGGGAAACTTTTCACCGAACAGATTGGTGGCGAGAACGGCGGAGGTGTAGAGGAAGACGGCCATCAACAGCATCACGCCGCTTAGGCCCGGGATGGCGTGCAGGAAAGCAGCCACTACGCGGCGCAAGGCGGGCACGACCGTGAGCAGGCGCATGACCCGGAGGACACGGAGAGAGCGGAGGACGGCCCAGGGTCCGGCCCCGGGGACGAGCGCGATCGCCACCACGGCAAAATCAAATACGTTCCAACCGCTTTTCCAGAAGGCGAGGCGGTAGGCGAGCAAGCGGATAGCGATTTCTGTGCAGAAGATGACGAGGCAGAGCTTGTCTAACAAAAGCAGGGTTTTCCCGTGCAGGGCCATCAGGTTGCGGTCGGTCTCCAGGCCGAGGATGACGGCGTTGAAGAGAATCACACCGACGATGAAGTGCTGGATGCGCGGGGATTCGACCCATTCGGCGAGGCGGAGGCGCCAGGCGGCGATGCCGGAGCGCTGGCGCAGCTCGATCAGGTCAGGTTCGCCCATGGATTCAAAATCGTAGTTTTCGGGTTTGAAGAGTCAAACCGTCGGCTGATGGTTTAGGTTGAGGTAGGGCGGCCTCTCCGAGGCCGCCTCATTAACGATCGATGGATCTAAAAATTTGAATGAGGCGACCAAGGGACTGGTCGCCCTACCTAAGCTTGAACAAAGAATCTGAAGGCAAGTCGGGTTCGACGGGGAATTTGAGGAGAAAGTCTTCGGGGGCGGGGAGAAGGAGGGAAGTGCCGCCCTTCGAAAGCCAATGTTCGGCTTGGTCGGGGGAGAGGAGGACGGGCATGCGGCTGTGGACGGAGCCGACGAGCTGATTGGGTGCACAGGTGAGGATCGTGAAAGTTTCCAGCGGGCCATCCGGGGAGTTCCAGCGGTCCCACAGGCCGGCCATGCAAAAGCCTTCTTCGTCGGATCGCGCAAAGCGCCACGGGATTTTGCGGCGGCCCCGGGTTTCCCATTCGAAAAAGGAGTCGGCCGGGACGAGGCAGCGGCGGTGGAGGAAGGAGTCGCGAAAGGCCGGCTTTTCCGCAACGGTTTCGGATCGGGCGTTGATGCACTGGAGGCCGATCTTTGGATCCTTGGCCCAGGAGGGAATCAGGCCCCAGCGAAGTTCGGCGACCTCTAGGTCCGAGGAGCCAGCTCGGAGAATAGAGGCGCGGTCGGTGGGTCGGACGACCGGCTGGGGAACGGCGGGGATGGCGACCTCCTTTTTGCCGATCTTTACCTTTTTGTTTTTACGGGAAAATTTAGTGCACATCGTTGAAATTCTGAGCTTAAGAAGCTTCAAGTTTTGTGGAAAGTGGAAGGCGGGAGGTGGAAGAAAAGCCCTGGGGCGTGAGTCGGGGGCGGAAGAAGACGGATTAAAGGGCAGGATTAAGATTAGGAAAAACCCTGGGGTTTCAACCTCGGGGTTTTTTGTTTCATGAATCGGTAAGCATTTGGGGTCTAGTATTTTAGAAAAAGCAGTGCAAAGTGTAGGTAGAGAGCAAAAGTGAAATCTTTATATGCATTTTTGCGGGGGTGTATTCTGTGGATGGCTTTTGGCTTGGTTGGTTTACCGGGCAAAAGTTTTGGTCAGGTCCTCGTGAGTTTTGGATTCACGGGCGGTGAGCAGACTTGGGTTGTACCCAGCGGGATCAATAGTATTCGCATTGAGGCTGCGGGCGGTGGAGGGGGTGGGGGTTACTCTAAAGTCGGCAGCGGGGGCGGTGGGGCCACGTCCATTTTTTGGCGGCAGGGAGCCTCCAGCGCCCTGTGGGTGGTGGCCGGGGGCGGAGGAGGCGGAGGAGGTACGGGGAACACGGTTTCTCAGGCGACTTATGGTGGAAACGGCGGGAGCGCGGCGTTTTCCATGTCGGGATCCGGCGGGGCGGGAACGGATGGAGCAGATGGCGGAGGCATTCCAAATGCGACCTACCCAGGAATGGGCGGATCCCGCGGGTACGGAGGAGATCCTGGCAGCGGGTCAGGTTTGGGAGGAGGCAAAGGTGGAAGCTTGCTATACGAGGCTCATCGTATGGACGGATCGACTTACCCTGCGGTCTTAAGTGGAGGATACGGTTTTTCCTCTGGTGATATCGGAGAGGACGCCTGGATACAGTACCCGATAGATGGCGGGCTGGCGGGCGGGGGGGGTGGTGGGTACGGGGCGGGAGGGGGAGGTTATTCCGGATCGGGCTACACGGGGGGTGGAGGGGGTGGCGGGGCAGGAGGCAGTTATAGCCTGGCAGCGGACGGTGCTTTTTCCCCGTTCGGGGGTGTAGGTGGTGGCGGACAATTAGACGGTGGCAATGGTGGAAACGGTGCTTTGGTTGGGGGAACTTTTGCAGTCAATGCTGGGGATGAGTTGGCTATCTATGTGGGTGGGGGCGGGGAATCCTGGGGGAGCGCTGGAGGGAATGGTTGGGTTACTTTGAGTGTGCCGGAGCCAGGCAGCGCCAGTTTGTTGCTCCTTGGTTTGGCAGCCGTTGCAGTAAGAACGAGGCGCTGCAGGAGGTAGGTGGAAGTTGGCCCTCCTTCGCTCAGTCTCGGCAGGCTCGCTGAGCTTCGGAGGGTTTAAGGCGGAAGGCGTTCAGGGCGCTTCGAAATAAAAAATCAGGCTTTGACCGCATCCTTTGGCGGTTTTGGAAGTCTAATCCCTTATGCCAAGGGTTTTTGAAGCGGAGGGGTATCGGTTCTTCTTTTACAGCAACGAACATGATCCGGCCCATGTCCATGTGACCAAAGGGGATGGAGAAGCGGTCTTGCAGCTGGGTCCTCCAGTGGAGGTGCAGGAGTCTTGCGGAATGAAGGTCAGGGAGTTGGCTCGGGCTGTGGAGCTTGCCGAGAAAAACCGCGGACTTATCCTAAGAATCTGGAATGAGCACCACGGTTGAGCATCCGGTAAAGGTGGAAGTGGTGGGGGAGGTCATAAGGATCTCCCTGCCAAGCGGGAAAGACGTGTCTTTCGGCTGGAAAAGGAATCCAAGAATGCAGGGGGCCACGTTGGCGGAGCTGAAAAATTTCAAGGCCACGGCGCACGGCATTCATTGGCCGGATTTGGATGAAGATCTTTCCTTCCGAGGGCTGGCCAAGGGCGAGTTCGGGTTTTAGTTGGGGCGGCCGGCCGGAGTGGTCAGGAAAAATTGTTCGGTAGGGGAGGACGAGGGATTAAGAGTCAGGATTGGTCCCCTAAGACCTACCCCCACCCATTCGTATTTGCCACTCCGCGGACATGATTATTTTTCCGCTTACGCGGGGGAATTAAGGTTAAGAAAAGCCCCGGGGTTTAAGCCCCGGGGTTTTTTAAAATACGCTTTCGGGGTCAGACCCCGAATCAATTAACGAGATTGGGTTTTTGAAGCGATGGCTTCGGGGTCTGACCCCACGCTCCAGCGGAGAAGGCGGAGGGCGTTGGCGGTGAGGAAGACACAGCTGAGAGCCATCGACGCAGCGGCCCAGACGGGGGAGAGGGCCCAGCCGAATAGAGGAAGAAAGAGACCGGCGGCGGCGGGGAGGGCGAAGAGGTTGTAGCCGAAGGCCCAAGCCAGATTCTGCCAAATGGTGCGGACGGTGGCCCGACCGAGGAGAAAAGCGCGAGCCACGCCCGCGAGATCCCCCTTCAACACCACCACGGCAGAGGCCTCCTTGGCGGCATCGGTTCCGCTCCCGAGTGAAATACCCAGATCCGCCGAAGCCAGGGCCGGGGCATCGTTAGTACCGTCGCCTGCCATGGCGACAAGACCCTTGGTGGAAGAACGAAGCTGGCGGACCCGGTCGGCTTTGCCTTCGGGTTTAACGCCCGCCTCAACCTTCGTAATTCCCAACTCCTTGGCGACAGCTTCCGCGGCCTCAGGGCGATCGCCTGTCAGCAGTTCGACGTCGATCCCGAGGGCACGCAGGGAGTGCATGGCGGGGAAGGAGGTGGCACGGATTTGATCGGATAAGTCAAAGCGGGCGAGGAGGCGGCCGGCTCGAGCTACGAAGACTGAAGATAAGGATGGCAGCTGTTCGGTTACGTTTACGATTACGTTTACGGGAATATCAATGTTCTGATTTTGGAGAAAGGCCTCGTTGCCCAAAACAACCACTTGTCCAGAGGCGGATTTTCCGGAGATGCCTTGGCCGGGGACGTCGTGAATGTCGGAGATTTTATCGAGCGTTAGATTGCGGGCACGGGCGGCCTTGACCAGGGCCCGAGACAAGGGATGAAGACTCGAGGCGGCGAGGGAGGCGGCGAGGGTGAGGGCTTCGGTCTCCTTGGTCGGATCGGCGGCGACGATGCTCAAGAGAGCGGGATTTCCCTCGGTAAGCGTGCCGGTTTTGTCGACGACGAGCAGTTTCACCTTGGACAGTTTCTCGAGCGAGGCGGGGTCGCGGATAAGGACACCGAGTCGGGCGGCGCGGGAGAGTCCGCAGGCGGAGGCAACGGGGGCAGCGAGGCCAAGGGCGCAGGGGCAGGCGGCGACGAGGACGGCGACGGCCCGGGTGATGGCGAGGGCAGTGGTTTCCCCGGCAAGAATCCAGCCGACGGCGGTGGCGAGAGCGAGCAGAAGAACAACCGGAGTAAAAACCGCCGCGATTTTATCGGCGGTGCGCTGGAAGGGTGGGGGATTTTCGCGGGCCTCGTCGACGAGTCGGGCGAGGCGGGCGACGAGGGAGTCGGTCCCGGCCTTTTCGGCGAGGATGAGGAGGCGGCCGCCGGTGGAGAGGGTGCCGCCGAGGACGGAGTCGCCGGGAAGTTTTTCAACGGGGAGCGGTTCGCCGGTGAGGATGGACTCCTCGACCGAGGAGCGGCCTTCGAGGATGGTGCCGTCCGCGGGAATAGTTTCGCCGGGGAGGACGAGGAGATGTTGGCCGGGCTGAACTTCCGAGAGCGGGATGATTTTTTCCGAGCCGGCGAGGAGGAGTCGGGCGGTGGGCGGGGTGAGGGAGAGAAGATTTTTCAGGGCCGAGGAGAGTTTTTTCTCCGAGCGCTGTTCGATCCATTGGCCGGCGAGGACGAGGGTGGTGATGGCGGCAGAGGCGTCGAAAAAGAGAGGAGTGGGGTCTGGTTGGCTAAAAAATATCCTATATAGGCTATATATGTAGGCGATGAGGATGCCAGAGCCGAGTAGTGTAAACATATCTGGTTTAAGGCTTTGTAGGGATTTCCAGAAAAATTTCAGGATCGGAAATCCGAAGTAAAAGACCACGATTCCAGATATAAGTGTTTGAATATAAATATTATATGGAATATGGGTGTGTCCCATGGATAGGAAGTGGAGGGGGATGGAGAGGAGAAGAGAG
>JBILFP010000125.1:0-5138 GCA_044351535.1 Methylacidiphilales bacterium | reverse complement strand
AACCAGTGTCGATCAGCCACTTCCCGTCCCGGCCGGCCACCAAAGTGGGTGCGGCGTCATCCATCGCCACCACCTTAACCCAGGGTTCTTTCTCCAACCACGCCTTGGGATCGGCCACCGCAAACTGCCCACCCGGCCAGCTCGCCATCCAGCCCAACACCGCCGCCAGCAGGTGAACCAGCTTGGCGTTGACGAGATTGATGGCCATGGCCGTCGTCATCGATACCGCGGCCGCGATCGACGAGACTGCCGCCAAGACGGTCACGGCCCCCGCCACCGGCGCCGCCACCATGTTCGCCACCAACGCCACCGGAACGACTTGATGGAAAAGCAGGACCCCGGGAATCACGGAACCGGCCCAGGCGGCTGCGGATGCGGCCACTAATGCGGCGATCCCGATCCAAATTTGAAAGACCGCAGAACGCAAGGCACCGACCAGGCGCCGCGGAATCCACGGATCCGGCCGGCCGGTGGCCACCAACTGTTCCTGCCAACGCCCGCTGAAGGTCATCAACCCGGCCACCACCAGGAAGGAAAGTTGGAATCCCGGATCCAACACCTGCACCGGATCCCAGAGCATGAGCGCCAACAGGGCCAATCCCAGCCAGCTGGCCGGATCCATCGGCCGCCCGATCACCCACCCCAGATACAGCACCGAAATCATCACGAAGGCCCGCTGGGCGCTGGCCTCCATGCCGGTGGCCAGACAGAAAAGAAAAACCGCCGGTAAGGTCACCCACGCCCAGCGCCAACGCACCACCCCCGTTAGCGCCAGGGTCCACAACAACACCCCCGCCACCACCGCAAGATTCTGGCCACTCACCGCAAAAAGATGGAGCGTCCCGGTTTTTCGGAAATCCTCCCGTAGTTCCTCCCCCACCCCGTCCCGATATCCAAACAGCATCGCCGCGATCAAACCCGCCGCCTCGGGATCCCGCTCCAGCCCCGCCGACGTGGCCCCGATCATGTGGGCCCGGAGAGCTCCCGCCGTCCGGGCCAACCAGACGCCCGGTTGCGGTCCCAGGATCCTCATCTCCTCGGCCCGCACCCGGAACTGGTAGTCGATCCCACGTGACCGCAACCAGGTCCGCCGGTTGAACTCACCGGGATTCTTCGGTTCACCTGGCAGGCTCAGATACCCGGCCGCTTGGACCCGTTCACCCACCTTGGGCTGAGGTTCCGTCGCTGGATCGATCCGCATTGCGACCCGCCCATGGCAGGGCTCCCAGCCGTTTTCACTTTGGATGGAATCCACCACCATTTCTGTCTCAAGGACTGTTTTGCCGTCCTCCCACGTCCGTTGTGCCGGCAACTCCGCAATCCATCCCTGCAAAATGGCTGTACCACCTTCCTCCCCTGCCCTCGCTCGCAAGGAATCCGCCGAAGGTGCAAACGCCCGTGCTCCGGCATAGAGGGCAAACACCCCAACCACCCACAGCCAAATAGCTGGTGTCCGGATCCTGTTTGGCCCCCACCAACCAGCGGCAGCCGAACCCAGACATAGAGCTGTCCAAACCAGCGGGATCGGCGTGAAGAACAAACCGAGTAGGGTTCCCAACAACCCAGCCAACGCCACCGGCACCAGCGGCCGTCTGACCGGAAATCCCTCACTCATGCGGGATATTGTTCACCACCACCCTTCTCCGTTCAGCGCTTTTTTTGAGTCTTTATTTTTTACCTGCCCGCCACTCGTTCTCGTAAACGTAAACCTAAACGGCCACCTTCCGTTTTATCTTATAGCCTATCCACCTAGATGATTTAACGGCGTATAGCAGCCGATTTTTAGATGCCGCCGGATCGCGCGCGTGATGAAGCCTTTTGCCTTCGCCACCGCCTTCTCCAGGGATTGTCGTTTGGCCAACCCGGCACAGATGGCCGCGGAGTAAGTACAGCCCGTGCCGTGGGTCTCCACTCCACGGACCCGCTTCGCGGAGAAGACCCGCATTTTTCCATTAGGCCAGGCCAGATAGTCGGCCGCCGATCCCAGCTTGAGATGCCCTCCCTTCACCAGAAAAGGAACCTTCCACTTCCGTGCCAACTCCCGCGCCGCCTCTTTCGCCGCCTCCGGAGTTTTCAGCTTTCGCCCCAGCAACCGTGCCGCCTCATCGAGGTTCGGCGTGACCAATGCCGCCAAAGGAAACAACTCCCGCGCCAGCGCCCTCTCCGCTTCCGGCTTCAACAGGGCCGCCCCACTCGTCGCCAGCATCACCGGATCCACCACCAGCTTCGTCTTTCTCCGGCGGTGCATCTCCCGGGCGACACTTCGGATGATCCCGGCAGAAAACAACATGCCCGTCTTGGCCGCCGCCACCGGAAATGCCTCGAATACCAATCGGATCTGTTCGCGCACCATGGAGGGTGGCTCCGCCGTGATCCTCGAAACCCGCCCGGGATGCTCGGCCACCACACAGGTGACCGCGGTGGTTCCGTACACTCCGTATCGGGTGAAAGTCTTGAGATCGGCTTGAATCCCCGCCCCGCCGGAATTGTCCGACCCGGCAATCGTCAGGGTAACTGGTACTTTACGGCTCATGGCGGTTTTTAAACACAGGTGGGGTGGCCTCGATGAGGCCGACTAACTTAAAACCATTTCCCTGAATCTGTCGACGAGTCGGGATCATCGATCCCGCCCTACCAAAGTTTAAAACTGGAAGCCTCCTTCCACCTTCCGCCTTCCACTTTCCACGCCACGACGTCGTGCCGGCAGGCTTCGCGTCTGAAGCTAAATATGAATCGCGTGGCCGGCGGCCGCTTCGGTCGCCTCTTTGATCATCTCGGTCAGGGTCGGATGAGCGTGGATGGTGTGGGCAATCTCGTCCGCGGTGGCCTCCAAGGTCATCCCCAAACCCACCTCGGCGATCAGCTCCGTCGCCTCCGCCCCGATGATGTGCGCCCCCAGGATCTCGCCGTGGGGCTCACCGATCAGGATCTTCACCAGACCCTCCGAGTCCCCGCTGGCCACCGCCCGACCGCTCGCCCGGTAAGGGAACCGGCCCACCTTGAACTTCAGCTTCTTCTCCTTTGCCGCCGTTTCGGTCAGACCGATGCTGGCCACCTGAGGCTGACAGTAGGTACAGCCCGGGAACACCGTCACCTTCTTGGGCTGCGTCTTCGGATCAAAAATTCCGTTCACTGCCTCAATCGCCTCAAACGAGGCCACGTGGGCCAGCCAGGGCGGCCCGATGATGTCCCCAGCCGCGAACACGCCGGCCATCGAGGTTTTGTACCGGGCATCGGTTTTCACGTAGCCACGGTCCAACTCCAGCTTCACACCCGCATCCAGGGCGTTTTCAAGATTGGCCTGCACCCCAACCGCACAAAGCAGCGCCTCGGCCTCCAGGCTCTTGGCATTTTTGCCGGCCAGCTTCACTTTCACGCCGGAGGCGGTGACGGCGCAGCTTTCCAACGAGGTGTCCGTCAGAATCTTGATCCCCTGCTTCGCGAGACTTTTGCCCAGCAGGTCGGAAATCTCTTCATCTTCCACTGGCAGAACACGGGACTTCATCTCGACCAGGCTCACTTCCGTCCCGAAGGAGCTGAGGAAATAGGCAAATTCCACCCCGATTGCCCCGGCTCCGAGAATGATGATGCTCTTGGGCTGCTTTTTCATCTCCAGCGCCTCCCGGCTGGTCATCACTTTTTTGCCGTCGGCCTTCAGCCCCGGCAGAACCCGCGGGACGCATCCGGTTGCCAATAAAACATTCGCGGCCTCGATCGTCTGGCTCTTGCCGTCGGCCGTCTTCACCTTGATCTTCCGGTCGGCCCCCAGCTTCCCCTCGCCTACCACGTAATCGACCTTTTTGGCTTTAAGGAGAAACTCCACGCCCTTCGCGATCCGGTCCGACACCGCGCGGCTCCGCCCGATCACCTTCGAGAAATCAAAGGACACCTTGCCGGTGGTGATACCGTAATCCTCCGCATGGAGGATGTGCTGGTACACCTCGGCATTCTTGAGGAGGGATTTGGACGGGATGCAACCCCAGTTCAAACACGTGCCACCCGCCCGCTCCTTTTCGATGACCACGGCCTTCTTGCCCAGTTGCGCGGCACGGATCGCGCCGACGTAGCCCGCCGGTCCTCCCCCCAACACTGCCAGATCATAAGCGGCCATGATTTCTTCCCTCTCGCCCTTAGAGCAGGAGCACGCCGGGGTTTTCCAGTAGTTCGACCAGTGCCTTGAGAAACTCACCCGCCACCAAGCCGTCCACCACGCGGTGGTCGGCGGAAACCGTCAGGCTCATTCGTTCGCCGGGAATCACCGCGCCATTGGAGGCAAGGACCGGCTTTTTCACCGTGGCCCCGACCGCGAGGATCGCAGCCTGCGGAGGATTCAGGATCGCCGCAAACCGCTCGACCCCGACCATGCCAAGGTTGCTGACCGTGAAGGTTCCGCCCGTGTACTCCTCAGGTTGGAGTTTGCCGGCCTTGGCCTTGGCTCCGAGATCCTTGGCCTCACGTGCGATCGTGCGGAGATCCTTGGCGTGGGCGTTGCGGATCACCGGCGTGATCAGGCCGTCAGGCAGCGCCACGGCAAAGGCCAGATGGACCGCTCCATGTTGCCGGATCGCGCTCCCTTCCCAGGAGGAGTTGACCGAAGGCACGCGTCGAAGTGCCTCCACCGTCGCCTTCAGCACAAAATCGGTGACCGTAAGCTTCAGGTTGGCCTTGGCCAACTCCAGCGCCTCGTTGGCCGAGGTACGCAGGCGACCGAGCGGGGCGGCATCGGCCTCACGCTCGACATAGAAATGGGGCGCGGTGGTTTTGCTTTCCACCAGACGACGGGCAATCGCCGCGCGCATCTGCGAAACGGGCCGGGTGGAATCCTGGGCGATCGGCTTTCCGCCGAACAGGCTGGCGGCCGGACGGATTCCCCCGCCGGGCGAACCTTCCACGTCCTTGCGTACGATCCGTCCGCCCGGACCGCTACCGGCGAGACGGGCAAGATCGACGCCCTTCTCGGCCGCGATCTTCTTGGCCAACGGCGAGGCCTTCACCCGACCCGAGGCGGAAGGGGCGGGTGCAGGCGCGAGAGCGGGGGCAGAGACCGGCGCGGAAGAACTCACCGTGGTGGTGGCAGGCGCTGCCGCCGGCGCCGGCTTGGTCGGGGCGGGAGCGCTGACCGCTTCCACTTTCTCCCC
>JBILFP010000124.1:0-5151 GCA_044351535.1 Methylacidiphilales bacterium | reverse complement strand
AGGGTGAGCTCCTCGGAAGGAAGCTCGCGAATGATGCTGAAAAGGCGCCGGGCCGGCAGCGTGACGGCACCGGGCTTTTCCACCCCGGCCTCACAGGAGGTGCGAATGCCGATATCCAGATCCGTGGCGGCGACGGTGAGGGATGAGCCGGAGCCGCGTAGAAGCAGGTTGTTGAGAATCCCGATTGGGGTGCGGGTGCTGACGATGTTCTGGACTGAAGAAAGTGCGTTCAGGAACTTCTGTTTTTGTAGAACGAGCTTCATTGCGTTGGGATCAGATGATTGGGATAGGGGAGTAAAGAATCAAGTACACCTTAATCATCATGGCGTGGATAAGTGAAGAGAATCGGCACAACTCTCACATCTTGAATTTCTTGCGGGCTGGATAACGCGTGGATAGGTCGGGTTTCGACCCCACCTTGTTGGTGCTCACCCAAAATCCTCACGCCAAACCCCGCCAGTTTATTCCCATGTTCACAGCCCGTTCGAATTGATCTCTGTAGCGGTTGGCAAAGTGGGAGCATCTGGTGATTTCCACCAAAACAACCCGTGGCAACCCGGGAAACAACGACCAACAAAACCGTGGGAGATTTATAATCACGCGCACATATTCCGCTGAAACGCTTTTGGAATAAAAATTCAACGCAGGTAGGCCACTTCCGATGGAAGTGGCAGCCCCTTTTATCAAAAGGGGCCTACCCCTGCTTAGAGCTTTGGACTGCTTAGATTAAAAGCCCGAGAGCCGCCTACCGATCCACAGGCTCTTCGAGCTTATGGGTCAGCATGCCGACCATTTGCTGCAGGCGATCGTCGCTTTGCATGCGCGACGTGATCGTTTTGCAGGCGTGGAGCACGGTGCCGTGATCCCGCCCGCCGAATGATTCACCAATCTCCTGCAGGCTCTTCCCGGTCATTTTCCGGCTAAGGTACATGGCGACCATGCGCGGCAGGGCGATGTGGGCCGGGCGGCGCTTGCTGGTCATGTCGGCGACGCGGAGGTCGAAACCTTCGGCCACACGACGCTGGATCAGCTCGATGGTGACGATCGGCTTGGTTTCCTGCTGGATGAAGTCCTTGAGGAGCTCCTCGACTTGTGCCGGCGTGATGTGCCGGTCGTGCAGGGCGGCCCAGGCGGCGACGCGGTTCAGCGCGCCTTCCAGACGGCGGACGTTGGTTTTCACGCGCTCGGCAATGAAGTGGAGGACGGACTCACCGAGCCTGACCTGCATGGAGGCCGTCTTTTTTCGCAGGATGGCCATGCGGGTCTCCATGTCGGGTGACTGCAGTTCCGCGCTCAGACCCCACTCAAAGCGGGAAACGAGGCGCTTTTGCAGGTTGGCGACCTCTCCGGGAGGGCTGTCGCTCGAAAGGACGATTTGGCGGTTGCCGTCGAACAGGGCGTTGAAGGTGTGGAAGAACTCTTCCTGGGAACGATCCTTGCCGGCGAAGAACTGGACGTCATCGATCAGCAGGGCGTCCGCCTGGCGGAAGCGGCGGCGGAACTTCACCAGCTCGCCGTGTTGGATGGCCGAGATGAACTCATTGGTGAACTGCTCGGAGGTGACGTAAACGATCTTGGCGCCCTTCTTCTTTTGCATGATGCGGTGGCCGATGGCATGCAGGAGGTGGGTTTTACCCAACCCGACGGAGCCATGGATGAAGAGGGGGTTGTAGGTCCGCGCGGGGGCGTCGGCCACGGCCTGGGAGGCCGCATGAGCGAACTGGCTGTTCACCCCAGCGACAAAGGACTCAAAGGTATAGCGGCTGACGAGCTCCCCGGAGAAAGGCTTGGACTTCTCTTTCCCTTCGGCTTGGAGAAGTTGGTCTTCGGCGGTCGGCATCGGGCGGTCCTTGGAGCCGACGATCTCAAAGCTGATCTTAACCTCCCGGCCCATGGCCAAAGTGGCACACTCCCGCAACTGGTTGAGGTAGTTCTCCTCGATCCAATACTGGTAAATGGCGTTTTCGACGCCGAGAACCAGGCGACCGGAGTCGTAACTCAGGGGGAGGATCGACGAGAACCAGCGGTTCAAGGCGTCGGGGGAAATGACCTTTTCAAGCTCGCGGCATACTTTGACCCATACTTCCGGGGGATTGTTCATGCTTTGTACGTCTCCATAATTTTTTTTCGAGGGGGAGGTGCATAATTCTCAATTGGAAAAATTCCTGCAAGCGGAATTTTTTATTTTCATGAAATTTTTTTTCGGGACAACGCTTGACAAACTTTTTCGGCATAAAAAACCCGTTTTCCCCTCTGAAAACCACCGAACAAAATGTTTGCGCGTGCCTCGCGCGCCCGCGGCGCTAGAAAAAAATTTATGCCCGCGGCGCCCGTGATCGTCTGGTTTCGCCGCGACCTGCGCGTTTCCGACCACACGGCGTTGCATCGGGCGGCCCAAACCGGAGCTCCCGTGATTCCGGTTTTTGTCTTTGACCCGGCCATTTTGGGGGCCAAGGACACCGGCTCGCGCCGCACCGCCTTCCTTTTGGAGTCTTTGAAAAGCCTGGAAGCCAACCTTGGCCACCTTGGAGCTAAAATCGTGTTTCGAAAGGGACAGCCCGAAAAAGAGCTGCTTGCCCTGGCGAAGGAAACCGGCGCGAAAAAAATCTTCTTCAACAAGGATGTGGAGCCGTATTCACGCAAACGCGATGAAAAGGTCGTCAAAATGGCCAAGGAAGAGGGACTTGAGACTGAGTCCTGCGATGACCTGATGATTCAACCGCCCGGCAAGGTCGAAAGAGCCGCCGGCGGTCCCTACACCGTCTTTACTCCATACTCCCGGGCGTCTTTGGCGATCCCGCCCCATGATCCCTTGCCTCGTCCTGCAAAACTTACCGGCCTTTCTAAGGCTAAAGGCATTTCTTTACCCGATTTAAAGGATCTGGGGCTAGATCCCTGCGACATTCCCCTTCCCCCCACGGGCGAAAAGGCCGCCCAACAGATCCTCAAGGACTTCGCCTCGAAAAACCTCCGGCGGTACGACTCGATCCGCAACTTTCCCCTGGCCGACGGCACCTCAAGGCTCTCCCCTCACCTTCGCTTCGGTACAATCTCTGTTCGGACGGTCTTGGCCGTAGCGCGCCGTGCCCGCGCCGACGATCCCTCGGCCAAGAAACAGATCGACGTTTTCATCTCGGAACTGATCTGGCGCGACTTCTACAAACAGATTCTCTGGGAGTATCCCCACGTCGCCGAGGGCTCCTTCCGCAAGGAGTACGACCGGATCGAGTGGGAGAACCGCAAGGACCTCTTTCAAGCCTGGTGTGAGGGCCGGACCGGCTTTCCAATCGTGGATGCGGCCATGCGGCAACTGAACCAGACCGGCTGGATGCACAACCGGCTACGCATGATCGTGGCCTCCTTCTTGGCCAAAGATCTCCTGATCTCTTGGCAGTGGGGGGAGCGTTACTTCATGCAGAAACTTTTCGATGGCGACCTTGCCGCCAACAACGGGGGCTGGCAGTGGGCCGCGGGCACGGGTACCGATGCCCAGCCCTACTTCCGGATTTTCAATCCGACCAGTCAGGCCGAGAGGTTTGATCCGGACGGCAAATTCATCGCCCAGTACGTTCCGGAGGCGGATTCCTTGAAGTATCCCGCCCCCATTGTTGACCATGCCCGGCAACGCATCCGCGCGCTGGAGATGTACAAGAAGGCCAGAGGTTAGGGGCCAAAAAGCCCGACTTCTCGTTGATGCTTACGATTAGGTTTACGAGAGCCGCAGAGGCGTTGTCGTCGTAAACGTAACCCTAAACGGAAACGAACCGTTTTGGGGTTGAATGGGGTTGGCCACTTCCGATGGAAGTGGCAGCCCCTTTTATCAAAAGGGGCCTACCTTGGGTTACAGCGTTTGTAAGAACCTTACCAACTGCTCGCGGTTCGGGCTATTGGCGTGGCGCACGTAGAACCCAGAAGCGGCGACGGCCAGCTGCAGCGAGTGGGCCAAGCCCAATCCGAGGAGGCGTCCGATCGCAAAACCGGCGTTGAAATGGTCGCCTGCCCCGGTGCTGATCTTTGGCTTGGAGGTATAGGGTCCGTTGACGAATACCTCTTCCTCCGCGTTGGCCGCACAGGCGTATTGAACCGGATGAATGACCACGACGGAAACGCCCATCTTCTCGCGGATCGCTCCGGCGAGGGAAGCGTAGCCTTTGGGATTCTTGGCGGCGCCCTTGAGACGCAGCACCTTGGCCACGTGCAGGGCTTCGCTTTCGTTGAGGCCGAGGGTGACGTCGTTGTCAGCCTGGAACTCTCCAATGATTTTGAGAGCAGCGAGTAGGTCGGCCTCGATCCGCTTGGCCGGATCGGCCAAGTCAAAGAACATGTGCTTCCGCTTGCCGGCCTTCACGGGCTTGTACTCCGTGAGCAGCTTTTTCCAAATGGCGGACATGTGCGGCAACATCGTCCAGTTGACCATTCCGACGAAGTCGGACGAGGTCCAAAGTTTCTGGACCAACTTGTCGCCCAGCCGCTTGACGATCGTTTCCCAGTTTGCGTCCTGCACGGAGGCGTGCTGGCCGAGCATGATCTTGCCGTCGTTGAATTCGAGGGCCGAGGTTAGGGCCGGCTCGGCAAAAGAGTGAACCTTGGCGCGCTTGGCAAACTCTTCAAAAACGGGATGAACTTTTGGGTAACCGCACATGCCCATGTACTCCACGGGTGCCCCCAAAGTGGACATGGCGAAGGCCATCAGCGGGCCGTTGCCGCCGATCTTTTCCATGGTTGGAACTACCTCGAAGTTGGCGCTCTTGCCGGCCGCCTCGCCCACTTTTTTGGCAAAGGGCTTGATGGAGGTGTAAGGAAGATACTTAGTCGCCGTCTGGCGCTGCTCGACCACCTGCAGAATGGTGTCGAGGAACCCGTCGAAACCGAGAAGACAGGTGAATTTGAGGAGTTGGGCGCGGGAACCGATCAGTCTTTCCGCTGTTTGCCGGGCTAATCTGGAGTCAGTCATAGCCTGTCGTTATACCTTGTGGGAGAGAAATTCACAAGCCAAACCCGCGCCCCCGCAGAGGGCGGTTGCCTTCCCCAGCCCATCTGCGAATTCGAAAGGCGCATGGCCAACATCGTTTATTTCGATCTGGAAACCCAGAAGGTCGCTTCCGAGGTCGGGGGCTGGGCTCATATCGATAAAATGGGTCTGGCCGTGGC
>JBILFP010000123.1:0-5170 GCA_044351535.1 Methylacidiphilales bacterium | reverse complement strand
GCACCGACTCAGACCGCTAAATTCCCTTCTTTTTCCTTCTTTGGGGTCAGAGGTCATCCAAGTAATTCAGAGCCAATTATTTCCAGGGCAAAAAATCCTCCTTTGGGGTCAGAGGTCAAAAATGAGCGGGAAATTATGAAGATTTTTCAAGAGGACCGAGCGTTGACTTCCCGGGGGTAGTATTAATACTAAAAAGCCATGAGGTTGCTTGCTCTCCTCGCTCTTTTGCTCGGCCTCTCCTGGTCTTCCGTCCAAGCCCACTGCCAGAAATGCAAGGCGGACGGTTCGGAGATGGTGAAGAAGGCCCGTCAGGTTCGCTAAGCCGGGCACGGGCACTCCGGTTTTGAAGTTACCCCCCTTTTCCGTTTCCAAACCCGTCATCGGAATGATTCATGTCGGGGCCCTCCCGGGAACGCCGGCTGGTCACGAACCGCTTGCTCAAATCGTCAAACGAGCCGCCCGCGAAGCCAAGGTCTATCAATCTGCTGGTATTCATGGCTTGATGATCGAGAACATGCACGACACGCCCTACCTGAAAGGCGGTGTGGGCCCTGAGATTACCGCCGCCATGACGGCCGTCGCCCGGGCAGTCAAAGCGGAGGCCAACCTTCCGGTTGGCATCCAGATTTTGGCAGGAGCCAATCGGGAGGCCTTGGCGGTGGCGCTGGCCGCCGGCCTGGATTTTATCCGGGCAGAGGGTTTTGCCTTTGCCCACGTGGCGGATGAAGGACTGATCGAATCCTGCGCCGCCGACTTGCTTCGCTACCGAAAGGAGATCAGCGCGGAAAAGGTCCGGATCTGGGCGGACGTCAAAAAGAAGCACAGCTCCCATGCCATTACCTCGGATGTGAGCATCGGTGCGACCGCCCACACCGTGGAGTTTATGCGGGGGGATGCGGGGATTGTGACGGGTAGTTTCACCGGAGACGCGGCCTCCCTGCACGAACTCGAGGAGGTGAAAAAATCCGCCTCCCTGCCGGTTTTGCTGGGCTCCGGGGTTAGTGCGGAGAATCTCGATGGTTTCTATGCCCTGGCGGACGGTTTCATTGTGGGAACGGACTTCAAGAAAAGCAGGAACTGGGAAAAAGAGCCGGATCCCGCCCGGATCCGGGCTTTTATGCGGCGCCACCGGCAACTCGCCGGGAGACGGTCCTAGCGCAGAAATTTCTCGGCCAGCCCCACGTAAAGCGGAATGCCGACGAGAATGTTAAAGGGAAACGTCAGTCCCAGCGGCATGCCCAGATAGAGCAGCGGCGAGGCCTCGGGGATGGCGTGTTTGATGACGGCCGGTACGGCGATATAGGAAGCGCTGGCGGCGAGAACCATGAGAAGCACGGCGTTGCCCATCGGGACGTTGAAAATGGAGCAGAGCCAGAGAGCAAACAAGGCGTGTACCAGCGGCCCCACCACGCCGTAGACAACCAGACGCATGGGCACCCTTTTGAGATCCTTGAAGTGGGCCGCCGTGGCCATGCCCATATCGAGAAGGAAGAAGGCCAGCATACCCTTGAAGATGTCACCGGTGAAAGGTTCCATGACCGACTTCCCCTGCTCCCCGGTGAGATAGCCCACCACCATACTACCCAGCAGCAGAATCTGGGTGCCCTCGGTAAAGGACTCCTGCAGGACATGACGTAAGGATGCGTCCGCCACCGGGGCTTTCCCTTTCTTTTTTGGTACCTTGGCCCGGACCAGATTGGCCATGAGAACAGCGAAGAGGATTGCGGGAGACTCCATCAGGGCGAGGGCAGCCGACATGTGGCCGCCGTAGTTGATGCCTTGGTTGTCGAGGTACTGGACGGTGGTGATAAAGGTAACTGCGCTCACCGAACCGTAGGCGGCGGCCACCGCGGCCGCGCTTAAAGGAGCGATAATTTTTCGCAAGATGGCGTAGCCAACCATCGGAATCACCAATGCCAAAAAGATGGCCAAGCCGAGATCAACCAAGACGGCGGATTGAAATCCACTTTGGGCCAGTGCGAACCCGCCTTTCAGGCCTAATGCCATCAGCAGGTAGAGGGCCAAAAAGCGGGCCATCTGACCCGGTATGGCTAGATTGGATCGGATGAGTCCGGCCCCTACCCCAAGCAGGAAAAAGAGAATCGTGGGATCGAGGAGCGCCTTGGCTGAGATCACCTTCAGATGGGATTAGCGGGAAACCCGCCCATGCCCAGCCTTTTGCTAAAGGGTCAAGGCCAGCACGATGCAGAGGACGCCGGGCCCAAAAAAGGCCACCGGCAGGAGCCAGCCCCCTGCTTCGCTCACTCGGCTGACGGTGATCGTTCTCATGGTGTTTTAGACCAGAACAAGTCCGAAACGTTCGAGCAAAATGGCGTTCAGTATGATTAACAAAAGCAGCCCCTGAGGCAGGCTTGAGCTGATCCGTTGGTCTTCTATGATTCAAAACGGACGGGTGGCAGAGCGGTTTAATGTACCTGACTCGAAATCAGGAGTAGGGGCAACCCTACCGTGGGTTCAAATCCCACCCCGTCCGAGTCCGCGAGGACGGGGTAAAATCCCTCCAGCCGGAGGCGAAAATTGATTGGCGTGGGGGCAGGTCCCAAGGGGCGCAAATCCCACCCCGTCCGAGTCCGCGAGGACGGGGTAAATTCTCTCCAGCCGGAGGCGAAAATTGATTGGCGCGGGGGCAGGTCCCAAGGGGCGCAAATCCCACCCCGTCCGAATCCGCGAGGACGGGGTAAATTCCCTCCAGCCGGAGGCGAAAATTGATTGGCGTTGGGGCAAGTCCCAAGGGGCGCAAATCCCACCCCGTCCGAGTCCGCGAGGACGGGGTAAATTCCCTCCAGCCGGAGGCGAAAATTGATTGGCGCGGGGGCAGGTCCCAAGGGGCGCAAATCCCATCTCGTCTGGGCTCATTGACCCTACCACCTTCAAGGACTTATCCTTACGGGATGTCAGACCCCCTTGGCCACGCCACCCTTCCTGCTTCCGGTATCACTGAACATTTCGGAGATGAGGCCCGGGCCGCCTTGGCCGGATACGGTGAGTTTGTCGTGGTCGAGCCCACCTCGAACCTCGTGGACGAGGGGGGTGAACTCAACCGCCTCTACATCCTCGCCTCCGGCGAACTCTCCATCCGAAGACAAGGGCAACACCAAGAGGTGGAGTTGGCCCGTCTCAAACCCGGCGACACCTTTGGAGAGATCTCAGTCTTCGATCCCGGCCCCACCTCGGCCGCGGTGCGCCCGACCCAGCCCTCCATCGTCTGGGGAATCTCTTGGCCCCAATTAGAATTCCTGATGAACAATAACCACCAGCTGGGTGGGATGTTTCTGGTCGGGCTGGCCACCATCTTAAGCAAGCGGATCCGGGAAATGAACCGGAAGTACGTCGACGCGGCCCGGGTCTAAGGAGATCCCAAGGGGATTGCTCCCCAAGCCCGACCGCCCCACAATTTCAAAGATGGATCAACTGGAAGTCAAACGGGATGGACTAGGAACCCTCCTGAGGTTTTCCGGACGGCTCGATACCGTGGCCGCCCAGACCCTGCGCTCCCCCATCCGCACCGAAGTGGAGCGGAATCCCGCCAGCCTGACCTGTAACTTCCACGACGTAGATTACATCGGCTCAGCGGTGCTTCGCCTGATTTTCGAGGCTGCCCGGGAAATGCAACGCCACAACGCCCAGTTCCGCATCCAGGACTGTCCTCCAGAAATCCGCCGGGTCTTCGCCCTGACCGGCATGGACCATCTGGTGGAGGGTGGGCCCGGGCCAAATTTTTCCCATGAAATTAAGGAAGGGGCACTTCGGATTTTCCTAAACGGCCGAATGGATGCTGTCCGAATCGGAGAACTCAGAGACGCAGTCCGAAAGCTGGTTCAGACACACCGTGGGGCCGTCCGCTTCGACGCATCCGCCGTTCCCTATGCCGCCTCTGCCTTCATTCATCTTTGCATCGATGCTTCCAAGGCCGCCAAGGCTCAGGGGGGAGATTTCGGACTTGAGAAGGTAAATCCAGAAGTTGCCCAGGTTTTCCGGATCGCCGGCCTGCAAAGTCTCCTCCTCTCCTCCCAATGAAAGCCAAGGAAGTCCGCGTCACCGTTAAAAACCGCATTGAGGACCTGCTGCGGGTCAACGCCGTCTTCGAAAGCTTCGCCACCCAGCACGAGATTGGCGGCCGTCTCCGCTATCACCTCCTTGTTTCCATCGAGGAGATTCTCACCAACATCATCAAGTACGGTTTTGACGAGGAAGGCATTCACCCCATTCATATCACTTTCCGCAAGGTGGAAGAACATATTGAGATGGAGTTCGAGGACCGGGGACGTGAATTCAATCCCCTGGAGGTGGAGGAACCCGACCTAGAAACACCGATTGAAAACCGGCAGTTGGGCGGCCTTGGCATTCACCTGGTCAAAAAAATGGTCGATACCGCCACCTACCGGCGTGAAGGGGATAAAAATATTCTGCTCTTACGCAAGGCCCACAGCCCGGCCGCCGCGGCTTAGCTCAACCCTACTTAATCGCGTCGGCCTTGGAGCCGTGGATCACAAACAGCGACGAAAATCCGCTGATATCGAACACCTCTTTGACGTGTGGCTGCAAGGCGGCCAGGGCGATCGTACCGCCGGCGGCCTTCATCTTTTTCACGGCCAAGAGCAGAGACCGAAGCCCGGCGCTGCTGATGAAATCAAGGTTCGCACAATCAATCACCAATTTCTTTTCCCCTTGGTCGATCACCCCAACAAGAGCCTGCTCCACGGAAGGAGCGCTCGTGGCATCTACTTTCCCCTGAAACTGCACGACGGTGGCTTTTCCTTCCTTGGCGGTGTGGATCTGAACGCTCATGACAGACAGAATCCCGCAGACAACGACGGGTGTCGAGTCCTCTGTTGTCCATAAGTCAGAGTTTCCTTTCCCGCGCTCGCCTCTCTCCCGATCATCTTCGGATGTCGAACGACCCGCTACTGGCCCACATCCGCAACGTTCCGGACTATCCGAAGAAAGGGATCCTGTTCCGGGACATCACCCCGCTGTTGGGGCATGCCCGGGGCCTTCGAGATGCCTGCTGGCGGATGGCCTCCCCTTTCGAGTCCAACCCGCCGGAGTTTGTGGCCGGAATCGAGGCCCGTGGCTTCATCCTGGGTGGAATTGTCGCCCACCTTTTGGGCGCTGGCTTCATCCCCATCCGCAAACCCGGGAAACTCCC
>JBILFP010000151.1:0-4128 GCA_044351535.1 Methylacidiphilales bacterium | reverse complement strand
GAGCGGCCGCGAAGGTGACCACGGAATGGTCGGCGGGATGCCAACCAAGGTGGTTGTGACCGAAGGAAAGAAGAATCCAGACGACCACCGTGTTGAGAAGGGTGCCGGAGGCCCCGACGATGCCGAACCGGACGATGCGCAGGACTTCGGCGCGGTTCAGGCGGGGCCCGGTTTTCTGGCCGGTTGAGGCGGAGACGGTGGTCTGCATGGATCGGGAATCATGGCGGGTTCGGATTCACGGGGCAATTGACTTGAACAGTGGGGCCCTTGGCCGGTCCAATTCCTATGGCGGGAAACACTTGCCATGGGCCCGACGAAAGCGAACTTCAGGTCGCGGTGCGCGACCTGTTACGCCAGGAAACGCTGATTATCCGCGGGGAGCTCACCGAGCCTCCCACGTGGTTCCCCTCGTTTCGCGAATTGACGATGCGGCTAAAAGGTTCGGTGGTCGCGGTGATCTTGATTGAATCCGACCGCCAAATGAGGGATCTCTATTGGCGATGGACCGGAAGAAACGGAGGCCGGGATTTCGTGAACGACATGGTCTTTTCCGACGAGTACGTTCCCGGGATCAAGCTGGACAGCAGTCACGACCGCCTGCATCCCACGGTGACGACGGAAAAGATCGTCCCGGAAAATCTCAACGATCTGGCCGGCCGCGTGGCGGCTTTGGCCGCCTTGGCCCACTAAGCCCGAAGATCGTGGTCGCCGGGCTGCTGGTGGCCCTGGTCGCGGCGCTCGGACTGGGGCGTTCCGGGGAAACCGTCCCCTCTGCCGATCTTAAACCGAAGGGCGATCTTTTCACCTATCAGGGGCAACCTTTTACCGGGACGGCACTGGCGGAGTCAAAAGGGCGGAAAACGGAGGCGGAATTTTGGGAGGGAAGGATGCACGGGCGATACCGGAGTTGGCACGCCAACGGGAAAATGGAGAGCGAGGCGTATTTTGAGAATGGCCGGCGCGAGGGGGTGGCCAAAATGTGGAACGAGCAGGGGCAGATCCTGCAAGAGACACGGTTCCGGAAGGGGCTGGCGGAGGGGGATGCGACCGAGTGGTATCCCAGTGGCCAACTGGAGCGCCGGACCGGTTGGCAGAAGGGAAAGAGGAACGGAAAGGTGGAGACCTGGTATGAAAGCGGAAAAAAGAAGGGTATCGGTGCGTTCCGGGAAGGCGAGCGGGACGGCACTTTTGTGGTTTGGTGGCCGAACGGAAAAAAAAGGGTGGAGACCAACTATCTTAAGGGAGTTCCAAACGGCTGGTGGGTGGAGTGGGATGAGGATGGGGACAAGGTGAAGCAGGCGTTTTTCAAGAAGGGCCAGGCGGTGGAGGGAGCGGAGTCTTGAACCGGTCGGGGGCTGGGTTATTCTTACCCATTCTTAAGCGCCCGTAGCTCAACTGGATAGAGTGTCGGCCTCCGGAGCCGAAGGTTGTGGGTTCGACCCCCGCCGGGCGCATAGACCTCTGGGGGAACAGAGTTGAGCCCCGTGCCCGGCTTCGATATAAAGAGTTTTCGCTTTTCCGGAGTAGCTCAGCGGTAGAGCGGTCGGCTGTTAACCGATTGGTCGCTGGTTCGATCCCAGCCTCCGGAGCGTAATTTTTCACGGGTAAGGAATCGGTCTCCCGCGGAAGACTTTTTTACTTACGAGCGGAGTCGTTGTGTCGGGCGAACAGCGGAGACTGCTCGCCCCTACCGGGGTAGAAGAAAATACGAGAGGCTGTCGATGAGAGCGTGGGCGCTGGCCTCGAGGATATTGGTGGAGACTCCTACCGTGCCCCATTCGCGTTGGCCATCGCTGGACTCCACGAGGACACGGGTGCAGGCAGCGGTGCCCCCACGGGAGTTCACGATCCGGACCTTATAGTCGATCAGCTTCAGTTTCTTAAGGGTGGGGAAGGAAGGGAGAAGGGCTTTGCGCAGGGCGGCGTCGAGGGCGTTGACCGGACCATCCCCGGTGGCGGAGGTCTTGTGGACCTTTTTGCCGACCCGGACGGTGACGGTTGCCTTGCTGGTCTCACGGGCTTTCGGCCGGGCCCGGGCCACCTCGACTTTGTAGGAGTCGAGTTGGAACGGAGCGGGAAGCTTTTTCAGAGAGCGTCGAACCAGGAGTTCGAACGAGGCGTCGGCCGCCTCGAATTCGTAGCCTTCTTTTTCCAGTTTTTTGATGTGGGCGAGGATGTCGCGGGTGGAGGCGGCCTTCTCGTCCAAGGTGATGCCCAGTTCCCGGGCCTTCATCATGACGTTGGCACCGCCGGACAGTTCTCCCACGAGGATGCGCTGGTGGTTGCCGACCTCGCTGGGTTCGATGTGCTCAAAGCTGGCGGCCAGCTTGTTGACGGCGTTGACGTGCATGCCGCCCTTGTGGGCGAAGGCGGTGCGACCGACGAAGGGAGCGCGGGGGTCGTGTTGGAGATTGGCCAGCTGGTCCACGAAGCCGGAAAGCTCGGAGAGTTTGCGGAGATGGCCGGAGGGCAGGATTTTTTTGCCTAGTTTAAGCTCCAGGATGGGAAGCACAGTGGTGAGGTTGCAGTTGCCCGTCCGTTCGCCGTAACCGTTCATGGTGCCCTGGACCTGGAGGGCGCCTTCCTCCACGGCGGCGACGGCGTTGGCCACGCCCAGGCCGGAGTCGTTATGGGTGTGAATCCCGACCTTGGTTTTGGGGAAACGGGTGCGGACCTCGCGAACGGCGGAGGCGATCTGGGAGGGGAGTCGGCCGCCATTAGTGTCGCACAGGACGAGGTAGCTGGCGCCAGCATCGGCGGCGGCCTCGAGAGTGCGCAAGGCATAAGCTGGGTCAGCTGCGTGGCCGTCAAAGAAGTGTTCGGCATCATAGATTACTTCTCGGCCTTCTTTTTTCAGAAAGGCGACGGTGTCCCGGATCATGGCGAGATTTTCCTCCGGGGTGGTGCGGAGGACCTTTTCAACGTGGAGGAGCCAGCTTTTGCCAAAGATGGTGACGACGGGGGTTTCGGCATCCAGGAGGAGTCTGACTTGGGGATCCGAGGAGGCGGGAGTGCCGGCGCGGCGGGTGGAACCGAACGCGGCGAGCTTACAGGAACCCCATTTCAGTTTTTTGGCTTCGGGGAAAAATTCTCGGTCTTTGTCGTTGGAGCCCGGCCAGCCACCCTCGACATACTGGATGCCGTAAGCGGCCAGCTTCTCGGCCAGACGGAGCTTGTCCGACAAAGAGAAATGCACGCCTTCCCCTTGGGCACCGTCGCGCAGGGTGGTGTCATAGATGGTCAACTGGCCGTTAGACATTGGGACATAATAGTCCCGATCCGTGATTGTTGGAAGAGAGGGGTTTAAGCGTGTGACGGGTGAAGGGTGGCGGGTGGCTAGGTGCAGGAAATCGACATGAAAATGTCACACAAGAAGTCGCGAAAGGGACTAGTAAAAGAGAGAGGCGAGTGTAAGTTTTCTTAAGGATACTTTTACGGAAAATCAGCCTAAAAAGTCATTGAGGATCAGTGGTTTAGGAGCTCTTTTCGGGCTCACCTGCCTGACGTTGTTTTTTATTTTTTCGACCTCTGACCCCAATTCAAGGGAATCGACCAAGGAAAACCAAACGAGCGGGGCTGAAGGTGGGGGTCGCCTTAGCGAAGGGGCGGTGGCTCGAAATGAGGTGGAGGGTGAAAAGGGGCAGGGGGTAGGGGGGAAACCTGGGGCCATGGCTCAAGATCAGACGAAAAAAGAGCCAATATCCGCCGAAGGGCCGAATCCTTTTCCGAAAACAAAAAAGGCATGGTCTCAGTTGCCGGCTGAGACTCAGGCCAGGTTGCAAAGGTATGTCCGCTCTTCCGCAGGGATCGCCGATGCCGGCATGGTTCGGAATTTTCGGTTGGCGATGGATGAGTTATATGTCCGTGATCCTGAAACCGGAAAAGGCACGGGCGTCATGGTGGCCCCGGCTTCTGATCTGTCAGGGTTGTTGGCCCAAATGGAGAAGGTACAAGCCGAGACGGGTTTGGTGCCCGAGCTGGTCATGTACGAAGAGGGAATGGAAAGGAACGAATTCACCCGCCGGGTGGTGACTCGGGAGCTGATGCTGGAATCCGATTCCCAAGCTGCCGCGGATCAGGAGGCACAGTCGGCCGGACTTGTTTTTCGGGATGCACCCGTTTACGCGC
>JBILFP010000023.1:0-17295 GCA_044351535.1 Methylacidiphilales bacterium | reverse complement strand
AACGTGGCGCTTCGCTTTATCGCCTTGGGGGCTTGGTCTTACGCATCCGCCTACTTGATCCTCGCCTTTCTCGGCCTGCCGTGGATTCGCCCGGTGATGGCTTTCACTGTGGCCTGGCCGGCTTTTTTTGAGGTGTTTCACTATCTCTTCCTCGGCTCCGTTTTGGCGGGGGCCATCTATGCCCTTTTGCCGGTTTCCCGCGAAATCGGTTGGCCGGACAGCTCCGCTCTCACCTGGCACTTCTGGTGCACCACGTTGGGCAGCGTGACCACCGCCTCCTGTCTGCTCTTGGCCGGATCGTTTCAGGGTCTCGCCCTCAACGACCCCGGCGTACCGATCTCCACCCTCGCCAGCTACCTTCGCCCCTTCCTGTTCGTGGTGATTTTTTCGCAGGCCGCTTGGCTGGTTGGGCAGATCGCCTTTTCCGCCGTCCTCTTTGCCAGCCTTTTGAAGCTTTTCCCATCCGCCGCTCCGATGGCGGTCTTCCGCAACCCAACCGTGATCCGGCCCGCCAGCGTCGGTCATATGCACGGATAACCCATGAAACCGACCCGAGCCCTTTTCATCGTCCTCGGCGCCTTGGTCCTCACCTGGGTCGGCCAGGCCGCCGTCGGCTACTGGCAGGTCGGCCGCTTGGAGCCGGTTCTCAACGAGGAGACCAACCTCACAGTGCCGCCGGTTCCCTCCGGGCTGGCCCAAACCGGAGCCCGCGTTTTCGCCGCAGAAGGCTGCTTGGAGTGCCACTCCCTTTCCGTGCGCGGCCCAAGCGGTTCGGCCGATCTCACCCGCGGATGGGGACAGCGACGTACGGTGGCCCGCGACTACCTTTTCCGCGAGCCCGCTATGGTCGGCTTCTCCAGGGTCGGCCCGGATCTTGCCAACGTCGGCGCGCGGATGCCCGAGACCGAAAAGCTCATGCAGCATCTTCTGGATCCACGCCTCCTGAAAAAGCACTCCACCTGTCCTTCCCATCCGTGGCTGTTCACGAAAAAGCCGGCTGGCCCCAAGGCAGAGCCGGATGCTCTCAAGGTCTCGCCGGACGGATGGCATCAGTTGATCCCCACCTACCAAGCCAAGGCCCTGGTCTCCTACCTCCAGTCTTTGAACGCCAACTATGCCCTGCCTGAGGCGCCCCTGAAATGAACCCGCACGACTCTTCCCAACTCCCCCAAGCTCCGGCTGAGCGTCATGCGCCCATCCCAGGATGGCTGACTGGACTCGGACTGGTGCTCGCGTTCTGGGCGGGTGGATATCTTTTCCTCTACAGCGGTGGCTTCCGCGGCGACGTCTACGATCCCGGTCAGATCACTTGGGGCCCCGTAAGCACCGGTCCGGTGGCCCCGCCAGATCCTAAGGTCATCGGTAAGCGCCTCTACACGGCCAACTGCGCTCAGTGCCACCAAGCCAACGGGCTGGGCCAGGCGGGAGTGTATCCTCCTTTGGCGGGAGCGGATTGGGTCACGGGATCAAAACACCGTCTGATCGCCATTCTTCATCACGGGTTGGCCGGGCCGATCACCGTGAAAGGCAATCTCTACAACAACAATATGCCTGCCTGGGGCGATGGCGCCCCGGTACCGCTGAAGGACGAGCAGATTGCCGCAATCCTGACCTATATCCGCAACGAATGGGGCAATCAGGCTGACGCGGTCACCACCGAGGAAGTGGCCCTGATCCGCGCCACCAGTAAGGACCGCAAACAGCCCTGGTCCGAAAAAGAACTGCTCGCCCTCCCCTCAGAAATGCCGCCGGCTCCGGCGAAGTAACCCCAAAGATCTGCACGACGTTCTGTAGGGGCCCCGCTCCGTCGGGGCCCCCAGTCCCAGCTAGGTAGGGGCGGTTATCCCTAACCGCCCGCGCTGAACGTTAAACGCGGACGTCTCGGCAATCCGTCCCTACCTTGAGGTTGACCTTCACGTTCACGAACATCCGTCTGCCCGCTCACTTCAACTTCAACTTCAACTTCAACTTCAACTAACAACTCACCCGCCACTCGCCACCAGCAACCCGCAACAGACTATTGCGTGGGCCTTACCAGTTTCTGAAATTCAGGCTCCCCTTGGATCTGCTGGAACATCGGCTCGGTGGCGATTCGCTCCCGCATCGGCAGTCCACCTAGCCTCACCGAATCCTCCAACATCTTGTAAAACTCCGCCCGATTCCCAGTCAGCATCACAAACTTGGCCAGCCCGTATTTCACCTCCGGGTCCTGCGGGGTCACCTTTTCCAGCTTACGACCGTATTCGAGCGCCTGCGGCACCCGGTTCTGAAGGGCAAAGTAGTTCACGGCGTCCCGCAGAATCTCAGCATTGGTGGGAAACATCGCTGAAGCCTCCCCGATCAGCTGATCCGCCGCCGGAATATTTCCTTCCTCCGAATACTTGCCCAAAAGCTGCTGCACAAGGGCGGGATCTTTGGGGTTGGCCGCCCGCTGTTGCTGGAGGGCTGCGATCTCAGCCTGTAGCTGGATCTTTCTTTCGGCATTTTTTAGCAGGATCACCAACAGGCCGTTGTTGGGATCAGCTGCCACGGCCTTGGACAAGATATCTCGCAACTCGGCCGACCTACCTTGCCGAAGCAACAGGTCGGAGAAGTTGTTCAGGGTTTCTGTGTTCCCCGGCCACAACTCCAAGGCTTGTCGATAGGCCTGCTCGGCAGGCCCGGCCATGTTCCGCCACTTGTAGATGTTGCCCCCGGTGTTGCGGAGCTTGCTGAAGGAACGCTGGGCATCGATATCATCCACGAATGCGGGATCGCCCTTCAGGCGGGCGATGTAACTTCGCCAGTACTCCATGTCGGCCTGCACCTGTTCCGGGGTCAGGCCTGGCACCGGATCCCTCTTAATTTCGTAACAGAGGCCGTGCGGGACGGCGTTGGGGTAGGACCATTCCATTGGGAAGCTTTCCTCCACGAAGAAGGCCCGCTGGTCCTTGTTTCGCTGCCAGATCCATTCCGCCACCATCGAGTTCAGCACGGTCGGATCGGCGTTGGGGTCAGGGGCGGCAGGATTCTTCTGCTTCGCTTCAATGGCCCCTTGATAAAGGGCCATGATATCTTCCTGCCGCGGAAGGATCAGATGCGCCTGAGGATAATGCTTGTCCCGACCTAGCCACCGGTCGATCCAGCCCCGGGGTGCCGGTCGCTCGGCAGAGTAGTGGTTGCGAATGTATTGATTGTAAAAGGCATCTGCGAGCGCGTTCTGGGTAATAATGCAAAGATCACGCCGGTCGAAATTTGGGTCCCGCTTGTGTTTTGGTTTTTCAAAACTCTCCGAAAGAATCATGTAGGTTGGGACGAAGCGGCCGGGATCCGTGCCCCCGAACACAAAGGCGTCCTTAGGAAGATCAGACAACATGTCTCTCCCGTACATCCATCCGAACCAGTGGTTCCGTTGGCTGCAGAAGGAAAGATTCTGCCGGAACGAAAAAGCACCGATCCCCACCGCTAGGGCGGCGGCCAGCCCGAGGGTCAAACCGGGTCTTCGTCCAAATTTTTGGAAAGCCAGCCCCGTCCCCATGCCGGCTAGCAGCACAAAAAAGGCATGGGAGTAGCCCAAGTAGGGCATCTGGAGGAGCCAGGCCGCCTCGTCCGCGCCGGCTTTGTCGAAGGCTGGCTGGAGAAAACCGGCGAGCAAAAAACCAAGTGCCGTGACCTGGATCCAGCTTCGGACTGGCGGGGACATTCCTCCAAGGAACCCCACGGCTGCCACCAGAGCCAAAATTCCCAACGGGGTGAAGTTCTGGATCAGCTTTCGCCAGTACAACTGAGAGAACTTGCCGAGGGTCTCGCGGAATGAATCCGGCTCTGGGGATCCCGGAGGGGTGGGCGGCTCCTGCAAAAGTTCCGGCGGGGTCGCTCCCATCACGCGACCCACGGTTTTCAGAAGCTGGTCGGACAACTTTCCCGAGTATTGGCTGCGGTTGACCGAGTAAAAGAATCCCTCCTTGGTGCTGGTAAAGCCCCAGTTCATCGGGGGATTGGTTATGGAGGAAAGCGGCATGTAGGCGTAGGGAGAAAGTCCAGCCGCCACTCCCACCAGCACCAGCAACCCGGTTCGCCAGTGAGCCAGTCGCCTGCGGATCACCATCCAAAGCACGAAAGCCACCCCGACGCACCAAACGAAGCGGACCGACGAGTGCCAGGTGGGAGGCTCATGGGAAAGATACCCGAATCCCCAGTAGACCAAGGCCGCGGAACCGGCCAAGTAGAGCAACCCTTCCGCCAGAAAATCCCGCCGGCGCAGAACCATCACCAGAACCGGCAGGACGGATAGCGAAATCATCAGATGGTGGTTGCTCATTCCGAGGGCGAAAAAGAAGGCGCACCAAGCCAATCCATGGGTCCAAGCCGGATCCCGCAACCAGCGGTAGATGGCCAGCAAATAGAGCATCACCGACAGGACGTGGAGGGCGTAGACCTCCGCGATGACCGCTTGAGACCAAAGCGAGACGCTAAAGGTCAACGCCATCGACCAACCCCAGGCCAGGATTTGGGCCAGCCGATCGGAAACTCCTGCCCAACGCATCGAACTGCACAGCAGAAGGGCAACCAGACCGATTCCCAAGGCCGAGCAAACCCCCGAAAATAGATTCACTTCCCAAGCGTTGTTACCCAGCGGCAGAAGCTGGAAGAGCCAGGAGCCAATTGTCCAAAGCGGATAACCGGTCGGATGCGGAACCCCCATATGAACTGCCGCCGTGAGGAACTCGCCGGAGTCCAAAAGGCCGACGTTCGGCTGCACCGACCATGCATAGGCAATTTGGGAAACTAGCCAGGCGGCCAAAGCGGCGACCCAGTCAGGCTTCTCAAAGGGCCAGTACCACGGCCGCTTTTCCGGGGTGATCTCACTCATGGGAAAATCCTCCGCAAGGCCAGTTGCAGCACCCGTAGGGCTGCCTCTTGGGCGATCTGCGGGGACATCTTGGACTGCCCTTCCCTTCGTTCCGTGAAAACAATCGGCACTTCCTGAATCCGAAAGCCCCCCTGCCAGGCCAGGAAATGGATCTCGATCTGGAAACCGTAGCCTTGCGCGGTGAACTTGTCCCAGTCCAAGCCCTCCAAAACCCTCCGCCGGATGGCTTTGAATCCGCTGGTTGGATCGGTCATCGGAAGGCCGGTCAACATCCGGGCATACCATCCGCCAAAGCTGCTTACCCAGAGCCGTGACTGCGGCCAGTTCAGCACCCGCACCCCGTTCAGGTAACGCGAACCCACCGCCATGTCGGCGCCATCCGCCAAGGCCTGCAGTAGCTTCGGCACGTCGGCCGGATCATGGGAAAGATCGGCATCCATCTCCACCACGGCGTCATATCCCCGTTTCAACGCCCACTGGAAACCCTCCTTATAGGCCGAACCCAGACCGGCTTTCCCGGGTCGCTCCAGCAAATGCACCTTCTTGCCAAAATTCGGCGTCTGTTTGACCTTGGCAGCCGTCCCGTCCGGAGAGTTGTCATCCACCACCAGAATCTCTGCGCCGGGGGCTTTCGTCTGCACCTCCTCCAACACATGTTGGATGGTCTCCCCCTCGTTATAGGTGGGCAAGATCACCAGGAATTTCTGGACCTTGGGAACGGCACCCTGGCTGCGGGTTTCAGATTTTTTGGAAACAGGTTTTACCTCAATCTGTTCGATCTCCAGCTCCTCCCCCTCCCACCACTTTTTCCAAGGCTTGGAAGCACGGCCAAACCTCAAATAGGCTGCGCCCCCCAAACCACCGACCCAACCGACCAAGCCCAAAGAAAGGAGGGCCGAAACCCAGAAGGGAGCCTCAAAGGTCAGTATGGCTTCACGACTTCCCGGAGCGGCACGAAACCCAGCCAAGGCAAGGCTGATCCGGTTAAGTTCAGCGGACTGGCCGTCGATTCTCACCTTCCAGTCCGGATGCCATGCCTGGGTCACCGTCACCCAGAGAGGCTCACCCGGCAGCTGGATCCGGATCTGGTTCGGACCCTGCCGATTGAAAAAGTTCGAATCCAGAATCCGGAACGGGTCCCCTTCCCGGTCGCGAAACGCGGGAGTCAATTCCACCTCCCCGTTCTGGGGATTCATGACGCCAGCCAAAGCGGGATCGTTCATTTCCACCCCGGTCAACTCCACGGGCAGAAAGTAGAGCCGGATTAGCCCCAAATCGGCGGCGGAATAGGCATAGCTGTCCTTGGGAATGGAGACGTAGTTCCGGGCGAGAAATCCAGGGGCCAGCGAGTTGGGATTCTCGAGAACCGTGAAGAAGCTGTTCTCGTAAACCAAGGGATACTGCTGGCGAAACGCCGTCTGGAGTTGCTCGGGGGTGTCGACGTCCTTGCGATCGATGAAAATATATCGGACCCCTTGAACACTGAGGGAGATTTTCATCAAGTCCGCGGAAGCGCCTCCACCGTCCTGGAGGGCCCTCATGCCCTTGGACATGAAGTAAGACTGGAAAGCCTCCGTGGAAATCGGGCGGCCGGTCAGTTGGGGGAGTTGTAGGTAAAAATACCGGCCGGAAAGGGGCAGGATCGCCCCGGGGCGGTTCTGGTTTTTCAGGAAATCCGCAGTCTGTCGAAATGCCTCATAGGTTCCAGTGCCCAGACGGGTCTGAAAATATTTTGCGTAGTAGGGAGAAAAGTCGATGGCTGCCAAAATCAGGGCCACAATGGGAATCCAGGGCCGGGTTTTGCCAGGACAGAGACGCGCCACGGCCAGACCTCCGACGGCCCCCAGACAAAACGCTCCACCCACCTGCCAGAACGACCATGGCGCGCGGACGGTGCCGATCAGCGGAATCAGTTCGAACAACTGAAAACCGGGCACAAGCATGTAGATCGCCAACCCGATTGCGAAGGTGGGCCACCGCCACCTCCCCTGCGGCCAGATCACGGCCAAAACTGCCACCGGACCAAGGGCGGCAATCCAGAAAAAGGGCAAGACCCAGTCCTTCAGGCCCTGGGCGGATTTGAGGAACTCGAGTATTCCTCCCAACCCGCTTCGGGGACCGAGACTGAACCAGTGCACAAGGAGCAAAAGTCCCAAGAAAATACGGATCGGACCGTCCAGCGGGGACGGGTTGCCTTTTCTTCGGCTTTCCACCGCGATGGCGGTTGCCACCACCGACATCAGACCGAGGTAAAACCCTCCGTCCTCGACGGTGAAGTTGGGCGGCATGCCTTGAAGAAAAAGCCCGCCTCGGTCGAACCATGAAAGAGGGGCCTTGATGGAGAAGCTGGCTTGCCAGCCTTGTAAAGGATCGGTGCTGAATAAGGTCATTCTACCGGCCTCCCGAAGACCCGATAGCTGCGGGAGGACTCCCAAAACCAACCAAATACCTGAGGCCATGAGGCAGCCTTTCAGCAGAGGTGCGCCCTTGGACGGGTATTGGAAGTGCAGCCAGATCGCCAAGCCGAGGGCAACGGGCCCAAAAACGGCGGCGATTTTATTGAAGGTCAGACTCATCGCCGCCACCGCCATGCCGAGAATCAGCATTCCCCTTCCCGAGTTTCGCGTGGCGATCTCCAGCAACGCCCAACCGATCAGGGGCGGATACGGCATACAGAACACCACCGGCATGTGTTCATTTCCGGCCAAGCGCAAGGCCGCCTGGGGGCCCAGGGCGTAAAGAAAGGCTCCGATCCAGCCCGCTCGGTCGTCCCCGGTTAACCTCTTAAGGAAAGCCGCCATAAAAATCCCGGAGACCAGAAGAGCGGCGAATCCCATAAGCTTCCCGCCCACGACGGGATCCCCGGTGACTCCCGCCAGCCACATCCAGAACATGGTCAGAGTCGTCCCCGCCAAGGGTGCCGTGGGGGCTCCGCCCAGATAATTCGGCGACCACCAGGCAAAGCCCTTATTTTCCCAGATCAGGTTCGCGAGATCCTTGGACTTGGCGTAGTTGGCCAGTAGCTCCTGGTTCGACGGCCCCGTCGTCAACCATCCCCAGGCCAATACGACTCCAAAAATCAGTCCCAACCCCGCCTCAATCGAGAAAAGTCCATTGCTGGAGTCTTTGGCCATAAAGGGGTTAGGTTATTTGAAATAACCTCGTTAACAAGCCGAAGCTAAGCTCGTCGTGACTAAGGCTGCCTCTTAAAAATATAAATTGCCTCGGTATTTGGATCGAAATTCTCAATGGGCTTAAACGTTCTCCAAAAAAGCTCAGGGCGATAGAGATCTTTCCAGAAAGTCATTAATCGGGTGACTTCTTGGTAGCGCAACCCCTGCAAGGACCATTGTCCAATTAGCTGCCGGATCTGCTGCACGGACGGCCCAAAAACTACAATGAAGTCTGGCGGAGTAAGTCCTTTGAAATGAATATCGGGCAGATTTTTGAACTGCTCCTCCTGTTTTTGCTCAGGACTCAACTGCCAAGCGTAAACGACCTCTGGCGCGTGAAACATTAGTGGGTAGGTCATGTAGTCCGGCACGGCCCAAATGGTGGCGTCAGGGGATACATGCTCGCGTATCCATTTCGCAGTTACCCCATATGGCTCAGGGTTCTGGGAAAATAGCTCCTGAAGAAAGGAGGCCTGGCCCACATGAACGGCGTTAGGGGCCTGTCCCAGCAATCGGGATAAGCCGGCGTGTGGTAAATTTGTCCATGCAAACAGAAAACAGAGGGCTAGTTTGGGGAGCTTTTTCCAAGGAAGAATCGAAATCAGGTGTGAGGTCAGAAAAACAAGTGCGGGGATAGTTGCCTGCATATATCGGATATCCGCAACCGTTGCCCATCCGACTGGCTGAGGAGAAACAATTGAAACTCCTAGCGCATACATGATCACCCCTAAGGCAATTCGAAATGGCAGACAATACGGATCGTGCCGGAAGACCCACAATGAAATCGGTAAAATACCTAACCAGGCAAATTCACATGTATTAAGATCACGTATATTCCAATACCACAACTT
The DNA here is from genome assembly GCA_044351535.1 of Methylacidiphilales bacterium. GTDB lineage: Bacteria > Verrucomicrobiota > Verrucomicrobiia > Methylacidiphilales > Verrucolacustridaceae > Verrucolacustris. The sequence continues at coordinate 8,419 of JBILFP010000023.1, read as the reverse complement.
CATTTTATCAAGAAGGACAGATTCCGGCTGATAGGATGTTACCGGGTTTTGTAGCGGGTTAAACATCCACACAATTGCGCACGTCACGGCAATAAAAAACCCCGCCGCCAGCAAGGTTTTGGGCTGAGTATATTTTCCTAGATTTTTTCCAAGATCACCAAAGCAAGTGAAATCAATAAGGAGCGCAACCGCTAAACCAAAAAAAGCAATATAATGAGTGCTTAAAAGGAGTAGAAGCGTGAGAAAAAACCAGATTGCCTTTACGGGATCCTTGAGAAACCTGGTGTAGAAAAAAATGGCGCCAAGGCTAAAAAGAGTTGAAAGTGCGTAGTAACGACACTGCCGATGGTATAAAAACCAAGAGGTGTTTCCCAAAAGACAGAACAAAAAAAGGATGGTGTTTTCAGACCCAATCTTAATTCTTTTTAGCCAGAGAAGCATGCCCAAAAGGCAAATTGCGGCGATGAGGGCAAAGGGAATTCGGACATTGGAATATCTTGGGTCGGCAAGTCCTGCCGCCGGTGAAATGAAGTAGTATTGAAGAGGGGGGATCAGTCGGTTTTTAAGGTCCTTAAGTTCAAGCCCACCCCTAAATGCGATTAGATTCTTACCAAGAAGGGCGTTAGTATCGCCGGTAAGCCACACGCTCTTGCCAAATAAGGCCGTATTTGCTTCGTCGTCCCAAAGGGAATTTTGACCAAGCCCAAAGAAAAGCAGAAACAGGGAAGTCGCAGAAAAGGCCAAAACAAAACCCCTGAGAGAACCCATGACGCGTTCCTGATTAGCGCTTCACCCAAGACCCAAGAATTAGGCTACCAAATTTGACGTTCCAGTATCGGTGAGCTACCAAGGAGGATAGTAGGCGCGCAAATCTAGTTCCAAAGACGGCAAAAAAGGGGGCGGCCAAATGGGTTGTGGTTAAAGTTTCCATTTTGAATTTTTCCTGGAATTCGGGATAAATTTCGTACAAAAGTCTCTCGATATTAAATACCGTAAATTTGGTCACGTGCTGTTCCGCATAGTTGATATCACTAAATTGGTTAAGAAGAACCTCAAGGAGCGGCCATAAGCTACAGTAGTTGGGGGTTGTAATGACCATCCTGCCGCCAGTCCGCAGCAAGGAAGATGCCGCTTGAAAAAAAGTCCTCAGGTCGGAATGCGACAAATGCTCGATAACCTCGATGCTGGTTAAATTATCAAACGTTTCCTCAAAAGATAACAAGTCTGCAAGTTCACGAATATATCTAAACTCCCTAAAGGGGGTTTCATAATGAGCTTTCGAATACCCGATCTGATCGGCTAAAATATCGACTCCAAGCTGTCTGGGGAACCGGTCTGCCATGCATAGGGACAAAAAGCTTCCGGCAAAACACCCCACATCAATAATGGATTCAGGCCTGGAAAATGGAATCGCCTCGAGAACTCTTTGAAACTTTAATTGATGCCAAGACCTCCTGACGGAAAAGCCTGAACGGAAAATCTGGTCATACTGACCGACTGATATTTCACCAACATTTTTTGCGGCCTTGCCCATTATTTTAAAATTCGAGAGCAAGGGGAATCGCTAACACTTCATAGACCATTTGCTCGGCGTCTTTACATTCGCCTGAATTTTCCTGAAAACATTGCTGTTGATGTAGCGATTTTGGATAGTAGATTTCTGTTTGAACACCAGTCGTACTTAACCTGAGCCTAAGATTATCTCTTTGCCCTTCACCCAGGACTCGGATCACAAATTGATTCCACGTATGATCACCTTCATTTTTTTGACAGGAAAATGGCAGTAGAACAGTGCCTTCCGGATAGTTTTTAGGGCCCTGCCTTTCCCCCTCACAAAGGCACTGTTCGACCGGAAACACGGCTTTCCACTTATCTTGGAGTTCTCGGATCAACCTTACCGCATTTTCCCGACGGTTTTTGAGTGCTTGATCAAGGTGCCTCAGTTTAACTCTTAAGAAAGCCGCCTGGAGTTCGTGGAGGCGAAAGTTGCCCCCGATCATCTCGTGAAAATATTTTATCTTAGCCCCATGTACCCGCAGTTTTCGGATTTTTTCCGCCAGATCCGGATCCTTGGCCGTGACTAGCCCCCCCTCGCCCAAAGTCCCTAGATTTTTTGTCGGAAAAAAAGAGAAGCACCCAAGAGTTCCCATCGTTCCAGCCATTCTACCCTTGTCTTTTGCCCCAAGGGCCTGGGCGGCGTCCTCGATCACGGGAATATTTCGCTTCTTTGCCGCCGCCAAAATGGGATCCATGTCGGCACACTGACCGAACAGATGCACCGCGATGATCGCCTTGGTCTTGGGGCCAATTTTTGCCGCCACCTGGTCCGCCCGAAGGTTGTAACAGCACTCCGCACTATCCACAAAGACCGGCACCCCGCCCAGCCGCGCCACCGCCCCGGCAGTCGCAAAGAAAGTGAAGGTTGGACAAATCACCTCATCCCCAGGCCCTACGCCGACGGCCTGGAGGGCTAGGAGAAGGGCATCGGAACCATTCGAGACTCCTATCGCGTGGGGCACCCCGATCCACTTGCCGATCTCCTGCTCGAAGGCCTCCACCTCAGGACCCAGGACAAACCGGCCACTATCCAAAACCTTTTCAAAGGCTGCCACGAGTTCAGCCCGGTACGGCGCATGCTCTGCCACTAGGTCGAGCATCGGCACATTCATAAGTACTTCATGGTACACGGAAAAGAGTGCGAAAGAACGGGAAAATCAGTCTTTCCGAAAGATTGAACAAAACAGCTGGTCAGGGCAGTTTCCAGAGATGTCTGCCCCCTCCAACGGCCGTTTCCTTGTACAAGGAGGAAGCCCCATCCACGGGGAGATTGAACCCCAAGGGAACAAGAACGAAGCCATGCCCCTCATGGCCGCCGCTTGCCTGACCGACCAACCCGTGGTCCTCCAGAACGTCCCCCAGATTGATGATGTGAGGCTCATGGAGACCATCCTCAACGAACTGGGCCTCGCCTCCTCGGAGACCGACTCCAACAAAGCCAGCCGCACCGTCACCCTCCAAACCAAGGCATCGCCGAAAAACACCATTCCGCTGGAGCTAGGCTCCCGGTTACGTGGTTCGGTCACCCTCGCGGGTCCTCTTTTGGCCCGCACAGGCTCAGTCAACCTCCCCCGACCCGGCGGAGACCGCATCGGTCGGCGAAGGCTCGACACCCACCTACAGATCTTTTCCGCCTTGGGCGCCGAGATATCCGACACCCGTGATGGTCTAAAAATTCAGGCCAAGAAACTCAAGGGCGCTGACATCCTTCTGGATGAAGCTTCCGTCACCGCCACCGAGAACGGTCTCTGCGCGGCCGCCCTCGCCGAAGGAACCACGGTGTTCCACAACGCGGCCAGCGAACCCCATGTCCAGGCGTTGGCCAACCTTCTCAATTCCATGGGCGCAAAGATCTCCGGCATCGGCACCAACACCCTGAACATCGAGGGCGTCAAATCCCTAAAGGGAGCCACCCACCGAATCGGTCCCGACTACTTGGAGGCCGGCTCGTTTCTGGCTTTGGCCGCGGTCACCGGTGGTGAACTCAAAATCAAGAACGCCGCTCCCCACCACCTTCGCATGATCCTGCAGACCTTTGCCCGTCTCGGGATCGAGACCAAAATCGAAGGCCAGGACATCTGCGTTCCCAAAAATCAAAAGCTGGAAGTGGAAAAGGAGTTTGGTGGGGCCGTCCCCCATATCGCCGACGCCCCGTGGCCAGGCTTCCCTGCCGACATGACCTCGGTGGCCCTGGTCACCGCCACCCAATGCAAGGGCACGGTTCTCATCCACGAAAAGCTTTTCGAATCCCGCCTCTTCTTTGTCGACGGCCTTTTAGAAATGGGAGCGCGAATTATTCTGTGCGACCCCCACCGCGCAGTGATCTTGGGCTCAGACAAACTCCGAGGAGCCAAGCTGGCCAGCCCCGACATTCGAGCCGGCATGGCCCTGTTGATTGCGGCCCTCTGTGCGGAGGGAGAATCGGAAATCCGCAACATCAGCCAAATTGACCGCGGCTTCAGCCGGATCGAGGAGCGCCTCCGCTCTCTTGGCGCCAAAATCGAACGAAAGTAATCAGCCGGCGGGTTGGGCTGCTTTGACCTGACTTTCCAGCTCCAACAAGGCCTGTCCCACCAAAGTATCCTTCCCTGCCTTTAAGACTCTCTTGGCCTCCTGCAGGGCGTTTTTGGCGGTTTTGGGCTGTCCCTCGGCAAGAGCCGTCTCCACAAAAGGGGCGACCAATCCGTAAAGAAGATGGCCGCCGCTTTGCCCCTTGAATTCCCTGAGGGCCTGACGGTAAGCAGACTCTGCCCCGACCCAGTCCCCCGCCTCGATCTTTTCCCCGACCTTTGCTGCCGTGGCCCCGATGCTGAGATCAAACCGCTTGGTCCGGTTTTGCACCAAAATTTGTCGCTCTAAATTCTTGGTGGTCGCCTCATCGCCCCTCACTTTGGCCAACTCCAAAAGTTTTTCCTGTCCGGCTACCTTGAGATCCGGATAGCGGGCAAAACGCTTCACAAAAGCCTGCCAAAAATCCTCTCTCGCCTGGGGGGTTCCAGTTTGATCCAGCCAAGATCCGCGGACGCTCCAAGCGGCCAAAAATTCCGGCTGCAAAGCGAGGGCGGCATCGATGGATGGGTTGCCCTCCTGCGGCCCCATGGCGGTGGCGTAATCGGTCCACAGCTTGGCCTGTCGATACCCTTCTGATCTCTCCCTCCCTTTCGCCAAAAAGGTCAGTTCCGTATCGGTGATGGGTTTCCAGGATTGCGGATCCATGGCTTGGCCCACGGGATAGTTCTCCTCGGCGTACTTCCCGCAATCCGTCACCCACCGTCCAGGAGTATCCAAATAACCAAACCAAGCGTGACCTCCACTTTCTCCTTGTCCTGTAAAAAAGAGCGTGGGCAATCCCTTGGCCTTTCCCGCCATGGCCGCAAAGTATCCTTGGTCCACACAGATACCCCCCTTGTCCTTGATGTCGGCCAATCGGTAGTTCGGATAAGGCCATGTCATGATCCCTGCCTGCAGTCGGGAAAAGTCGTAACGGATGCTGGGAAATACTTTATCAAAGGAGCTCCGGCTGGTGGTGACGTTTTTTCTGGCCCACTCCATCTCTGACTCCGGCAAAGGATGATCCACTAAGAATTTTAGCTCGTTCACCGAAAGATCCGGGAGATTCAGGGCGTAGCGCCGCTTTGTCTGCAACTGGGCCATTTCCTTGAGGCGCTGGACAGGATCCACGACCTCGCTGGGCACCGCCGAAGCCGCCACCTGATGATGAGGCCAGTTAGCGGGAAACGGCTGATCAAAAACCAGTGCGATCGCCACGGCCAGGGCGGGTAGGTCCTTCGTCTCCTGCGGCGCCTGGGCCTGCATCTTGGAGAGGATTTCCAAGACATGCCCACGTCGGTCCCCTTTTTGAATATTTTCCAGATGAAGCCGAACCAGCTCCTGATTTTTACCGAGGTCGGCAAAGGTTTTAGGATCCACTCCCCTAGCTTCCGGCCATTCGCCCAACCACTGCCAAAGCCTGAACTCCTGCTCCAGATAACTCCCAGGTTTCAGCGCCGCCGGTCCATCCTTTTTCAGTTTCTGCCGCACTTGATTCCCTAAATTCTCTCGAGCCTGCGCCCATGTCTCTGGACTGGGGTTATTATCCCACCAACTTGCCCTGATATCTGGCAAAGCCAGTAACAGGGCGCTCAGGAGGCAAATCAACAATTTCAAAAAAGTGGGATTTTTACTTTTTGCCTTTTTTTGAAGGCCGTGAGTTCCCGGTAGCCGATCTCTTTCACCAGACTCAAGGCTTTTTGAAACTCATGCCCCACCTCCTTCGGCGCGTGGGAGTCGGACGAGATCAAAACCGGAATCTTCCTTCGGAAAGCCTCCTTTAGGAACTGCCTGGCGGGATAAATCTCGCCCACTTCCTTCCGTAGGCCTGCCGTGCTGACTTCGATGGCCATCTTGGAAGCCTCGATCGCATCCAGAGCCTCCTTGTAATAAGGAAGCAGATCCCCTGGGGGGATGTGGCCAAACTTTTTCACCAGATCGGGATGGGCGAGAAAATCGAAGAGCCCGCTTTGGGCCGCCTGGGCGATCGCCTGAAAATATCGCGTCCAAACCTCCTCCACGGGTTGCTTTTTCCAACGATCCAGTTTTAGGGGGTTGTCCACGTCCCAATCCGGGGTGATGTAGTGAACCGCGCCAATCAGGTAGTCAAAGTCCGCCTTTTTTGCCAACTCCCTCACCCACGCCTCCCGACCGGGGATGAAGTCGCACTCTAACCCCAGCCGAATCGGCAATTTGGGATGATCTCGGCGGGCCTCGGCCAAGAGCTCTAAATACTTAGGGAAGTCGCCTAGATCCATACGCCAGTCATCAAACTTCAACGGCATGGGGTTGTGCTCGGAAAAACCAATTTCCCCCAGCCCCTTACGGATCGCCTCGGCCGCATATTCCCGCGGGTGCCCGGTGGCGTGTCCGCAAAGAGGGGTGTGCATGTGGTAGTCAAAAAGCATGGTTTTTTTTATCCCCTTTCCCTCCGGTTCCAAAGAATGAACTACTTAAAAACCTTTGTTTTTTGGTTTCGGGGTCAGAGGTCATGCAAGATATTGAATGTTAGAGCTTTGTGAGCCTATTTTTAGGGCATCGGGGTCAGAGGTCAAAATCGGGATGGGATCATTGCCCATAAAATCACTTTCGGCATAATCAACGGATGCAAGAGGTGCACCTCTCCCCCTCCAAATTACGGGCCGCCTTGGCGCGTTTCCGTCGCCTCAGGATCCTGGTGGTTGGTGACCTCATGCTGGATGAGTTTATTTACGGACGCGTCTCCCGAATCTCCCCCGAAGCTCCGGTTCCCGTGGTCCATGTGGAAAGGGAAACCACTTATCCAGGGGGAGCCGCCAACGTGGCCCGGAACCTCGCGGCCCTTGGAATCCACGCCGAGCTGGGTGGCGGCATCGGACAGGACGAATCCGGCACCAAACTTTTGGGTCTCCTGCGACACGGAAAAATCGGCACTTCTGGCATCGCCCGTTTTTCTTCCTACCCCACCATCGTAAAAACCCGGGTCCTCGCCCGCCAACAGCAGGTGGTGAGGGTAGACCGTGAAGAGCCTGGCCGCCTGACCGCGAAAAACCGCGCCGCCATCCTTCAAAAAGCCCTCCGACTTTTACCCGGTTGCCATGCGCTGATTCTCGAGGATTACGGCAAGGGACTGTTCGACCAAACCTTTGCTGATCACCTTTTGGAGGCTGCCCATCGGCATTCTATTCCTTCCACCGTAGATCCCAACGTCCACAACCCTCTGGACTGGCGCGGAGCCACCTTGGTGAAACCCAACCGGCTCGAGGCTTTCGGTGCCCTCGGGCTTCCGGATTCCAATAAGCCGGAAGATTGGACCGAGGCCGGCACCGAGCTTCTGGTGAACTGGTCCTGCCAAAATCTTCTCCTGACCCTTGGCGAGCATGGCATGATTCTTTTTCGCCCCGGTCAAAAGCCCCATCGGATCCCCAGTCGGGCCCGCGAGGTTTACGACGTTTCCGGAGCTGGCGACACCGCCATTTCCTTGTTGGCCGCCGGCCTGGGGGCCGGTCTTTCCGGCTTGGTGTCCGCCGAACTGTCCAACCTCGCCGCAGGCATTGTGGTCGGAAAACTCGGCACGGCCACGGTCACTCCGTCCGAAATTCTGGAGGCCTCCCGCCGTCATGGCTAAAGCCGCCGTTTTTCTGGATCGAGACGACACCCTCATCGAAAATATCCCCTACCTCGGCGACCCTTCCCAGGTCCGCCTGATGCCCGGAGCCGCCGAGGCCTGCCAGAAACTTCGTCAGGCTGACTTACTCCTGTTCGTGGTTTCAAATCAATCGGGAGTCGGCCGCGGCCTGATCACCAAGAAACAGGTTCGTGCCGTGGATCAAAAAATGGAGTCACTCTTAGGAGCCCCAGGAACCATCCACGGCTATTATCACTGCTTTGCCGCTCCGGGAGATCCCTACGACGAAAGGCGCAAACCTTCCCCGGCCATGCTCCAGGAGGCCGCCCGGGAGCATAGATTGGAGTTATCCCGGTCGGTGATGGTGGGAAACCGCGCCAGTGATATTCACGCCGGGCAACGGGCGGGATGCTCTACCATCCTTTTGGACCTGAACGTGCCCAAACAGGAAAAGGAGGAAGCGATTCGGCATGCATCCTTTGTCGCCAATGATTGGAAGTCGGCTGTGGAATTCATCCTGAATCGGCCCAAATTATGAAAGTGGTTGCCGTGATCCCTGCCCGCTATGGCTCCACCCGCTTTCCGGGAAAGCCGCTGGCTCTTGTCGCCGGAAAGCCGCTTTTGCAGTGGGTCTGGGAAGGCGCAAAACAAAGCCGTCGCATCGACAAAGTGCTCGTAACCACAGACGACTTAAGGATTGCGAAG
>JBILFP010000122.1:0-5234 GCA_044351535.1 Methylacidiphilales bacterium | reverse complement strand
GTGGCCGTAATCGGCCCCGCCACTGCGAGGGTGGCCAAGGCCAAGGGTTGGAACGTGAGGGTGATTGCCAAGACACCATCGGCCGAGTCCGCACTGGCTGCCGTCCTGAGTGGTTCGGCCCGCAAGAGAAAATTAGCGGTTTAGGAAAAGTCGTTTTGCAGAACGATGCGGAAGCGCGGCTTGCCCGCCTTGAGGTGGGCGAGGGCCTCGTTCACCCGTGACATGGGGAAGGTTTCTACCTTGGGGGAGATCTGGTGCCGCACACAGAATTTCAGCATGTCAGCGGTCACGGCCGGATTTCCAAGCGGCGAAGCTGAAACCGCTTTTTGCCCCATCAACAGGGGAAACACCGGCAGGGAAAGAGGTTCCAGCACTGCCCCGACAAGGTGAAGACGACCTTTTGGAGCCAGCAGTTGCACGAGTCTTGTCCAGTCAAGGGTGACGTTGACGGTCACCAGGATGAAGTCGAAGGCGCCAGTGAGTTTATCCAAATCTCCCGTGTTTTTGAGATCGGCCACGTGATGAGCCCCAAGTTTCTTTAGTTCCTCCGTTTTGCCTGGAGTGGAGGTGAAGGCCGTGACCTCACAACCCCAATGATGCAAAAACTCCACCGCCAGATGTCCCAGACCACCGATTCCGACCACCGCAACGCGATCCATGGGTTGAACCCCGCAAATCACGATCGGGCTAAACACCGTGATCCCGCCGCAGAAAAGAGGGCCGCTGGTGCGTGGATCCAGACCGGCGGGCAGGGGATGAAGCCACATTTCATGGGCCACCACCCGATCGGCAAATCCGCCGTGGCGACCCACAATCGTCTGCTCGGCCGTGGTGCAAAGGTTGAGATCCCCCTGCTGACATGGGGTGCAGGTGCGGCAGCTCTTGGTAAACCAGCCGAGACCCACGCGATCGCCCTTTTTGAAGCGATGGGCGGCCGGGCCGAGGGACTCAATACTGCCCACCACCTCATGGCCGGGGACGAGAGGAAATACCGCATTGCCCCATTCGTTTCCGATCATGGAAAGGTCTGAATGACAGATTCCGCAGGATTCGACACGAATTCCAACTTCGCCTTCCCCAAGGGGCTTTGGGAGATAGGAGAATGGCTCAAGAGGAGCCCCGGAAGTCTGTGCCGCAAACGCCCGGACTTTTTCCATAATTCAAAATTAAAGAGGACCAGGTCCAAGGCGAGAACCTTTCCGGTGGCGGGAGGCCTTCTTTTGCGCGACGATGCAATCATGACCGCCGAAGAACAGATGGATGCCGGGCACACCGCCTTGGCGATGGGGGAGATGGAAGAAGCGTCTCAATATTATCGAAAAGCCACCCAACTGGACCCGAACTTGGCGGATGGCTGGCAGGCGCTCGGCATGGCGCTGGTGAAATTAGAGAAACTGGATGAAGCGATTCAGGTCCTACAGAAACTGGTTCAACTCAAACCCAGGGACCAGCTGGCTTACAGTAGCCTCTCTTTGGCGCTGGGTCGGGCGGGAAAAATTAAGGAGGCCGAAGAGGCAGCGGCAAAGGCCAAGGTGGCGGGATGGGGAGGGGACCCAACGAAGCTTAAAGCCTGAAGAATAAATTTAGGACTGTTCGTTTGGCCCCCTCAGACCTACCCCTGCCCATCCGATCCAGTCGCTCCGCGATGGCTTGCTATTTCGCTTGCGCGAAGGGATTCACGTGAACGTTTACGTTTACGAAGACTTAGAGAAGTAGCGGCGGGTTTCGGAGGCGATAACACCGCTTAGGAGGAGCAGGGCGGCCAGATTGGGAAGAGCCATGAGACCGTTCATGATGTCACAGAAATTCCAGACAGCATCGCTTTTCCAGATGGCCCCGATAAAGACGGCCACAATCCAGAGCAACCGGTAAGGAAAGACCGAGTGGACCCCAAACAGATATTCGACCGCCTTCTCTCCGTAGTAACCCCACCCGAGGATGGTAGAAAAAACGAAGGTGAGGAGACCCCCAATCAGGATCAGGTCACCGAAGAGGCCCAAATGGTTAAAAGACAGGTCGCAAAGGCGAGCCTTGTTGAGATCGGGAGCCGTCCAGTCCCCCGAGCTTACAATCACCAGCCCGGTCAGAGCGCAAACCACCACCGTATCCCAAAAGGTTCCCGTCCCGGAAACCAGGGCCTGGCGAACCGGGTCGCTGGTCCGGGCGGCCGCCGCGGCAATCGGTGCGCTGCCGAGTCCTGATTCGTTGGAGAAAAGACCGCGGGCGATGCCGTAGCGCATGGCCTCCGCGATGCCCGCCCCGATAAACCCCCCGACCGCGGCATGCCCAGTGAAAGCGGAGGTCACGATCAGGGAGAGGGCCGCCGGCAACCGGTCCCAAGTACTGATCAAAATCGCCAGGCAACCAAGAACATAAAAACCAGCCATAAAGGGAACCAAGAAGCCGCAAAACCGGGCAATCGAGCGGATCCCACCAAGAATCACGGCAGCGGTTAGGCCGGCCATCGCCAAGCCCAGCCAAAGACGGATGGAGCCATCGGCTTGGGTCAGGCCCAGCACCGTCTTCTTGACCACCACCATCTCCACGATCGCGTTGGACTGGGCCATATTGCCGATGCCAAAGGCGGCCACGGCCGTAAACAGAGCAAACAGAACCCCCGCCCACCGAGCGTTGAGACCGCGCTCCAACACAAACATCGGGCCGCCCGACATTTCTCCACGGCTGTTCTGGATGCGGTACTTCACGGCCAGCAGGGCCTCTGAATACTTTGTGGCGATGCCAAACACGCCGGTCAGCCACATCCAGAACACGGCACCCGGACCCCCGATTAGGACGGCACCGGCCACCCCGTAGATGTTCCCGGTGCCGATGGTGGCCGCCAGCGCGGTCATGAGCGCGCCAAACTGACTAATGTCCCCAGGTGCGCCCGGATCCTTGGCCACGGACAGGCGCAAGGCGGTGCCGAGATGTTTCTGAATGAAGCCCGTCTTCCAGGTCAGAAAGAGGTGGGTTCCAAAAAGTAGAGCCACCAACCAAGGGCCCCAGACGATTGAGGCGGCTTGGGAAAGGAAGGAGTCCAACATGGGACTACCGCTTTCCGATTCTTTTGGCGTTGGCGCGAATCTTGTCTTTCAGCACAACCGGCGGACCGCCGACCAGCAACGCCTTGCGATAGTTTTCAATCGCCTCCGGTCTCCTTCCGAGAGCCGCCAGGATGTCGGCATAATGCTCCAACAGGATGGGATCGTCGGGGACCTGTTGCAGGGCCTTTACCATGAGAGGCTCAGCTCCCCGGGGATCACCCATTTTGAAGAGGGCCCAGGCCAGGCTATCGAGATAGGCCGGGTTGTCGGGATTTAACTCCAGCGCCCGGCCGATCAGGCTCTTGGCTTCCTTGAGGTTCCGCCCACGCTCGGCCCACATGTAGCCGAGGTAGTTCAGGGCCTGGTGGTGTTCCGGGTTGAGGGCGATGGCGCGGCGAAGGGCGGCTTCCGAGCGGAAAGGTTGCCCGGCCTGTTCCAGGGCGGCACCAAATTCAAAATAAAATCCGGCGTCGAGCAGCTCCGGCTTTTGCTGGGCGAGGCGTTCGACCTTGGCAAAGGTGGCGGCAGCCTCGGACATCCGATTCTGGGCTTTCTGGGCCATCCCCTGAACGAGGAGCAGTTGAAGCGAATCGGGATAAAATCCGCTGCCGTATTCCACGGTGGAAAAGGCGCGGCGCGGCTGGTTTTCCCGCAGTTGCAGGAGGGCGAGACGCAGGATGTCGTTCAAGGCGGGTGGGCGGTTCCAGTAGAGGGCGAGCACCCGGTAGATTTCCGAGCGGCCGGGCAGGTTGAGTTCGTCGTAGAGATTGGCGAGAACGGGGTAAAGGTTCGCCCGGCCCGGCTTTTCCTTCTCCACCTCATGCAGGACGGTATCGGCCTCTTCGGGCTGGTTGTTCAGCAGGAGGAGTGCGGCGAGTTGCTCGCGAAGGGGAATCTCCTCGGGGCGTGCCTCGACAAACTCCCGCAGAAAGCGGATCGAGGTGGGAAGATCGTCGGCTGCGAGCGCGATCTCGGCGGCGCGCAGGGCCACCCCCGTCAAGGCGGGATCAAGATCTGCGGCCCGGATAAAGGCGGGAAGGACAGAGGCGGCGATTTCCCGCCGGGATTTCCGGGATAGGCTGAGACTGGAGCGAAGCAGGCCTTCCGAGACGCGGGCCAAACGGGCCGGATCCTCCACTTGCCACCCGGCCAGTGCAGCCAACGCATCCCGTTGGGCCAGCCACGCAGCTTCGCCCTTTTTTTCTCCGATGTAGGCGTGGCAGAGGAGGGTGCAGCGCTCGGGTTCGTCTTCCGGGGAGGAAGGCAGGGTCAGCAGCAGCCCCAGCGCCTCCGCCGGGCGGTTGAGGTCCAGCAAAGCCGCGGCTTTGGCCAGGGCGGCCTGTCGGGAAGATGGATCGGATTCGAGTGCCCGCGTGTAGGCAGCCAAAGCCTGAGAACTCTCCCCGAGGACATCGGCCCTCCGCCCCTCGGCAAAAAACAGGGCGGAATCCACCCGGTCCTCGCGGACCGGTTCGATCGCGATCAGGGAAAGCGGGACGAGACCGAGGAGGGCGCCGAGCGCCCAGACCTCAAGCCTTGTACCGGAGACGCTTCTTATGGCGGTTGGCTCGACTGCGCTTGCGGCGCTTATGCTTGGCGATCTTGGCCTTCCGCTTTTTCTTAATGGAACCCATAACGGCATCGTGCCACCCGGACTTTAGGTGACAACCTTATTCAGCGGATACTCGATGATGCCCTCCGCACCCAGCTCTTTCAGGCGCGGAATGAGCAAGCGGACCGTCTTTTCCTCCATGACGGTCTCCACCGCTACCCAGCCGTCGCGGTTGAGAGGAGAGATGGTGGGATCGCGCAAGGAGGAGAGAACCGAGGAGACCAACGAAACACGGGAGCGGGGCACATTCATCTTGAGGCCGACAAGATCGCGGGCGCGGAGGGCACCCTCCAGCAAGAGATTCAGATTTTCAATGCGGACGCGGTCGCCGGGGCGAGCCCAGACTTTCCGATTGGCGATGAGCTGGGGATAGGACTCCAAGATGGTGTCCAGGATCCGGAGGCCGTTGGCGACCAGCGAGGAGCCGGTTTCCGTGATGTCGGCGATGGCATCGGCCAACTCCGGCACCTTCACCTCGGTGGCACCCCAGGAAAATTCCACCTTCGCCTTGATCCGGTTTTTGGCAAGATACTGCTTCACCAGCCCGACCGCTTCCGTGGCGATACGTTTCCCGCGCA
>JBILFP010000121.1:0-5356 GCA_044351535.1 Methylacidiphilales bacterium | reverse complement strand
CCCAAGGCCAAGCCACCGACATCAGCATCCAGGCCCAGGAGATCCTTCGCGCCAAGAAGCGCCTCAACGAGATCCTTGCCCACCACACCGGCCAGAAGTTCGAGACGGTCGAAAAGGACACCGATCGTGACCGTTTCATGTCGGCCGAGGACGCCAAGGCCTACGGCCTGGTCGACCACGTGGTTTCCTTCAACAAGCCCGCCCAGTCCTCAAAATAACCCGGAGCCTCCGTGGCCCGCCCCACCCACCTCACCCTCTGCTCCTTCTGCGGAAAGAGCCATGCGGAGGTGAAAAAGCTGATCGCCGGACCCGGCGTCTACATCTGCGACAACTGCATCACCCTTTGCACGAACATCCTCAACCGGGAAGTTGGCGAAGGACCGACTGGCAAAGGCCCGCTCAAGGCTCTGCCTAAGCCGCGCGAAATCCGGGCGGAACTGGATCGCCATGTCATCGGGCAGGAACGGGCCAAACGCACCCTCGCGGTGGCCGTCCATAACCACTACAAGCGGATCCGCGGCGAACACGCCGACACTCTCCCCACCGACCACGCCGATGTGGAACTGGAAAAGAGCAACATTCTCCTGATCGGTCCCACCGGCTGTGGCAAGACCCTCCTCGCCCGAACCTTGGCCCGGATCCTGGATGTTCCCTTTGCCATCGCCGATGCCACCTCCCTGACTGAGGCCGGTTATGTCGGCGAGGACGTGGAGACCATTATTCTTCGCCTTCTCCAAAACGCGGATTACGACGTGAAGCGGGCCGAGCTCGGCATTGTCTACATCGATGAGATCGACAAGATCGGCCGGAAATCGGACAGCGCCTCCATCACGCGGGACGTCTCCGGCGAAGGGGTCCAACAGGGTCTCCTTAAGATTCTCGAAGGCACGGTTTGCCATGTTCCTCCCCAAGGCGGACGCAAACACCCCCAGCAGGAACATATTGCCATCAACACCCAAAACATTCTTTTCATCTGCGGTGGTGGCTTTGTCGGTCTCGATGAGATTGTCCGGAAACGCCTCGGTGGTCGGTCTCTTGGATTTGGTTCCGGACCTGGCTCCGCCCCGATGATTGAGGAGGGCCCCTCGCTCCTTCGTCACACCGAACCCGAAGATTTGCTAAAGTTCGGCATGATTCCCGAGTTTATTGGCCGGTTGCCCGTCCTCACCCATCTCAATCCGCTCACCGCAGAGGAGCTCATTGCCGTCCTGACCGACACCAAGAACTGCCTCACCAAGCAGTACGCCAAGCTGTTCGGCATGGAGGGTGTGAAGCTGAACTTCACCCGCGACGCCCTGAAATGTCTCGCCGACAAGGCCATGAAAAAGGGCACCGGCGCCCGCGCCCTGCGCAGCCTCCTGGAGGGCATGATGCTGGATCTGATGTATGAAATCCCATCCCGCGACGACGTGGAGGAAGTCATCATCAATCGCCCGGTCGTAGAGGGTCAACGCACCCCCATCATCAAACGCAAGGAATCCCGTAAAGCCGCCTAGCTTTTCCCGCTGCTCGATTTTTTAAATTCGAATTCCCAAATCCGAATTCCGAAATTTCTTAATCCTAATCCTGCCCCTTCATCCGGGCGCGGTGTTGCTAGCTGATTTTTTTAAGTCCCTCGCTCAACCGCGCCCACAACTCTTCCATCCCCTTCTCCGTCTCATCGCCCATGTGGGAAACCCGGAACGTCTGCCCCTTCAGCTTGCCGTATCCACCGTCAAAAATCGCGTGATGGGTTTCCTTAAGCCACGCGATCCACTTGGCCACATCGACCCCGCGGGTGTTTTTACCGCAGGTCAGGCTGAGGGATTCGTAACCCTTCTCCGGAAAGACCTCAAAGCCGTTCTCCTGCAGCCATGCCCGGCCCCGCTCCGCATTCTTCCGGTGCCGTTCATGTCGCTTGGCGATCCCCTCCTGTTCGATTTCGGCCAACTTCACCTCCAGCGCATAGAAATGGCTGATGGAGGGGGTGCAGGGCGTCATATTACTCTCTGCCTGCTTTCGGAATTCGAGGAAATCGTAGTAGTAGCCGCGATCCTTCACCTTCTCCGCCCGCTGATAAGCCCGTTCGCTCACCGCAAACAGCGCCGCCCCAGGCGGTAGAGCCAAAGCCTTCTGGGTGCCGCAAAGCATCACGTCGAGGCCAAGCTCATCAAAAGGAATCGGCAGAACACTGAAGGAGGAAACCGTGTCTACGATCAGGAGCACTTCGGGATATTTGACACGGATCAGGTTGGCGATGCCGGGAAGAGGGCTGAGCGCTCCCGTGGACGTCTCGTGATGGATCAGGGTTAGGGCGTCGTAGCCACCCTTGGCCAACTCCCGGTCGATCATCTCGGGTTTGATGGCCTGCCCCCACTCCACCTGTACCTTGCCGGCCTCCTTGCTGCATTTGAGCGCCACATCAAACCACTTGTCCGAAAAGGCGCCGTTCATGCAGACCAAAACCTTCTTCTGCACGAGATTTCGCAGGGATGCCTCCATGACCGACCAGGCCGACCCGGTCCCCAGAAAGACCGGCTGGGAGGTTTGAAAGAGTTTGCGCAACCCGGGTTGGACCCGGGCGTAAAGATCCTGAAAGCCCTTTCCACGATGGCCGATCATGGGACCGCCGAAGGCTTTCCGTACGGAATCGGAGATTTCTACCGGCCCGGGGATAAACAGTTTGATGTATGGCACTCTTGGGGTAGATAGAGGATTCACCTCTATGCGCAAACTTATCCTTCCATCCTTGATACTTTTCGGCACCTGTTGGTTAGCCGTCGCACAGATCGGCACCAAGGGATCCGCCGATGCCAGCGGCAGCATGCAGACCACGTCGGATGATGACGGGCATGTCGATCGCCCACGCTCTACCGGCGCGGATGAGCCTGTGGCCAAAGCTGAACCAGTCGCCAAGGCAACCGCGGTTACCGCGGAAGACAAAGCCTCCAACCAGCCCGCCCAGGCCCCCGGCCCATCTGTGAGTGAGATCATTCAGAATGCCATCCGCCGGGACGAGGAGCTTCGGGACCTCCGCCAGGATTTTATCTACCAGCTCAAGGTGGTGACCGAGCGGTTGGATGACGACAACAAGGTGATTCCGGACAAAACCAAGACCGTCTCTGCCAAGATCAAGCCAGGCAAGGACATCACCTACTCGGCCGACTTCAACGACGACTCCGATTCCCAATCCGATAACTCCTCCGGAAAGTCCAAGGTGGCCGGCGTCGGTACCGGCCGGGGGCTCAGTAAGGGTGGGGGCGATGACGATGACGATAATGACAAGGATAAGCAGGTCGAGGACGCCAAGAAGGTCAACGCCATGCTCGACATGGCCAAGATCGCGCCCCGTTACAACTACCAACGGCTCAACGACGATACGATTCGCGACCGCCGCTGCTTCGTGATTAAATTCTCCCCAAAAAAAGACCAGCCCTTCTCGACCCGGGAGGAGAAAGTCATCAACAAGGTTGGGGGGACGATCTGGATCGACCAAAACGATTTCAGCATCATTCAGACCAAGGGGAAATTGACCGAGGAGGTCGATGTCGCCTGGTTCCTCGCCACCATGAAGAACCTCGACTTCAACTATCAGACGTCGGAACTGGGTTTGGCCGATATTCCGGTTCCCGCAGATTTCTCGATGAATTTCGACCTGAACATCATGGGCTACCGAATGGCGCAGCGGCAGAAGAGTTCGATGACCGACTATGTGAAAGCCGATGCCCCCACGCCTCCCGCCGCCCCATCCCCTTAAAAGCCGAGTTTATCCCCGCCGCTGCCAGCCTGAAGCCTCGCGAAGATTGTACTGGCCAAGGGGTCGTGCCCATCCAGTCCATAAAAACAACAGCACAAGTGCCGCTGCCCCGAGAAAACATTGGGAAGACTGGATGAATTGCGCGGTATAAAGATTTCTCTGTTGGGTATTGAGAAGGCTCCGCCGTTCCTGTTCCAGCTTGGCTTCCTGGCTTTTCACCTCTTCATCCAAAATTTTCAGAAATTCTTTCACGGTAACCGGCTTCTTTTGTGGGTTTCCCTTGTTGTATCGGGCCACCATCCCTTCCTGCTGTTCGGGGGTTAGGCTCAGGGTGGCTTCCTGGACCTTTTTGGCGCGCTCCACCTGCTCCTTGATCCTCTCCCCCAGCTGAAAAGAGTTGTTTCGAAAAAGCTGGGCTCCCGCATTCATGGTGACCGGGATGAGGAGTAGATAGAAAGCGGCCAGACCCACAGCAAAAAACGTTAAGAAGCGCAGCCCCAAGGCTTCGGCCTTAAACCGTAAAAATCTTGGATGACAAAGCAGGAGAACCATACCCAAGAGTGCCAAGGGAATCCGGTCGGTCATTTGGGACGCGAACCGAAGTTCCGTGGTGGGATTTTTCAGCCGCAAGTCCGTCAAACTGGAAAGGGTCCCCAAAACAAAAAAGGCCAGCAGCAGGATACCCAGCCCGCGGAACAGCTGAATCCCCTGGACCACGGCCCGTTCCGCGGGTCCAATCTGGATCTCTGACTCGGAACGCGACATCCGATGATCTTGAAGCCTCCGCCCCAAAAGAGACAAGTGCGATTAAAATATCCTCGCCTGATGTTTGGGCTCTCCCGATTTTAAGCGAATGCGCGCTGCTGGATGCTTTTGGTTGGCATGCCTACTTTCGCTGGCCTGGGCTCAAGATCCCCCGCCCAGCACCGGGGAACCGGTTGTGCCCACCGATTCAGACTGGGCCCAAAAGGCGGTCTGGTACCAAATTTTTCCGGAACGATTTCGAAACGGGGACCCGAAGAACGACCCCACCCCTGACTACTGCCGGATTCCGGACCAGGTCCGCTCCCGCTGGGGCATGATCCCCTGGACCAAGGAGTGGTACGCCTTGACGGACTGGGAGCGTGATCTGGCCGGCGATGTCTACGGCACCAACGCCCACCGCCGGTACGGGGGAGACTTTCAGGGTGTCATTGACAAGCTGGATTACCTGAAGGACCTGGGGATCACCGCCCTCTATTTTAATCCGGTCTTCGCCGCACCTTCCCTGCACAAATACGATGCCTTGGTTTTCCACCACATGGATCCCTTTTTTGGGCCAGATCCGGTTGCCGATCTGAAGTTGCTCGAAAACCCTTCCACCGACCCCTCCAGCTGGACTTGGTCGGCCGCGGATAAACAATTTTTGGAGCTAGTGAAAAAGGCCCGTGAAAGGGGAATGCGGGTGATTATTGACGGGGTCTTTAACCACACTGCCACGGGGTTTTTCGCCTTTGCCGATATCCGGGAAAAGCAGAAGGAATCCAAGTATAAGGACTGGTACACCATTCTCTCCTGGGCTGATCCAGGTTCCCAGGATCGCAAGAAGTTCGACTGGGCCGGTTGGGACGGCATCAAGAG
>JBILFP010000120.1:0-5392 GCA_044351535.1 Methylacidiphilales bacterium | reverse complement strand
TGCCGATTTTTAGGAAAGTTCCCGACTCCCGGTAAAGATCCGGAAAAATCATCACCTCCATCCGGCCGGTCTTGTCCTCCAGAATGGTCCGCGCATAGGGCCGCTTGTCTTTTTGGGTGAGACGAACTTCCACCGCCGTGACCACCCCGGCCATCCGCACCGCCGTGCCGGTTTGCATCTCCTCGGGTTCACCCAGGTTCACCGTCCGGAAGGCGCGGAGATCCGCCTCAAACTCATCCGCGGGATGCCCGGTCACATAGAAACCCAGCAGCTCTTTTTCCGCCGCCAACTTTTCCCGGGTCGGCCAGTCCGCAAAATCCTTGGGAACCGTCTCCGCCCCGGGCCTGGCCCTCGGCTGCACCACTTCCTCCAGCCCAAACAGCGTCCCCTGCCCCCGCTCCTTGTCCCGGGCCACCGAGGCGGCCGAACCCAGGGCCGCGTCCAGCTTCGAGGCCAGCCACGCCCGGTTCGGGGAGATGGAATCGAAGGCGCCGCATCGGATCAGACTCTCCAGCGCCTTCTTGTTGATCGCCTTGTACTCCACCCGGGCACAAAAATCCTCGATCGACTTGAAAGGCCCGCCACTTTGCCGGGCCTCGATCAGCGCATCCACGCACGCCTCGCCGACGTTTTTCACCGCCCCGAGACCGAAAAGAATCTTTCCCGGCTGCACCGTGAACCGCTTCGCGCTCGTGTTCACGTCCGGGGGCAGAATCCGAATCCCCATCCGCTGGGCCTCCGCTGTGAACAGCGCGACCTTGTCGGTGTTATCCAGTTCGTGCGACAGCAAGGACGTCATGTACTCCGTGGGATGGTTGGCTTTCAGGTAGGCCGTCTGGCAGGCCACCACCGCATAGGCCGCACTGTGACTTTTGTTGAATCCATAACCGGCAAATTTCTCCAGCAATTCAAAGATTCGCAGCGCCTGCGACCGCGGGATCTGGTTCACCTGGGCGCAACCCTGCACAAACGTCTCCCGCTGCTTGGCCATTTCCTCCGGCTTCTTCTTTCCCATCGCCCGTCGTAGCAGGTCGGCTTGCCCCAGCGTGTAGCCGGCCAGCGACCGCGCCGCCGCCATCACCTGTTCCTGATAAATCAAGACCCCGTAGGTTTCGGCACTGATCTTCTCCAGCAACGGGTGTTCATAAGCGAACTGGGTTTTTCCCTTTTTCCGCTTCACATACTCGTCGATCAGGTCCATCGGGCCGGGCCGGTAGAGGGCGATCAACGCGATCAGGTCCTCGATCCCCTTGAGATCGAAGATCGCGCACGTCCGTCGCATGCCCGGAGACTCCACCTGGAACACGCCGATGTTTTCGGCCCGGTTCAGGAGCTCGTAGGTTTTTTTGTCATCCAGGGGGATCTCCTCCGGCCTCATCTTCTTGCCGGTGGTCTCCTCAACCAACCGCAGACAGTCCTGGATCACCGTCAATGTCTTCAGCCCCAAGAAGTCCATTTTCAACAGTCCGATGTCGCCGACCTCGTTCATCGAAAACTGCGTCATCACCGCCCCGGTATCGTCCCGCGTCAACGGCAGGTAGTCCGTGAGGTCCCGATCGGCGATCACCACCCCGGCGGCGTGGGTTCCACTCTGCCGCACCATGCCCTCTAACTGCAGCGCGGACTGGATCACCGGTTTCACCGACTCCTCTTCCGCCATTCGCTTGAGTTCAGGCACCTGCCGCAGGGCGTCGGATAATTTGGCCCCGGGCACCTTGGGAATCAGGTCGGCAATCCGGGAGGTCTCGCCAAAGCTCATCCCCATCACCCGCCCCACGTCCCGCACCGCCATCTTCGCCCCCATCGTCCCGAAGGTGATGATCTGTGCCACCGCCCGTTCCCCGTATTTGTTACGCACGTAGGCAATGACCTCTTCCCGGCGGTCGGGACAGAAATCCATGTCGATATCCGGCGGGGAAATTCGCTCGGGATTGAGAAACCTCTCGAACAGCAAGCCGTAGCGGAGCGGACAAAGATCCGTGATCCCCAGCACATACGAGACCAGGCTGCCCGCCGCACTGCCTCGACCCGGCCCCACCGGGATCCCCTGCCGCTTGGCATAATCGATGAAGTCCCAGACAATCAGGAAGTAACTGACGAAACCGGTCTTTTCGATCACCCCCATCTCAAACTCCAGCCGATCCGTCAGTTCCTTGTCGCTCTCCGCCCTTGCCCCATACCGTTTCCGCAAGCCCTCCCGGCACAGTTTTTCAAAAAATTGCTCCCGCGTCATCCCGGCCGGCACGGGAAAAGCCGGGAATTTGTTGCCCCCCAGGTCCAGTTGCAGGTCGCACCGCTCCGCGATCGCCGCGGGACTTTCCAGGGCCTCCGGAAAATCCGCAAACAGCTTGGCCATCTCCTCGGCCGATTTCAGATAAAACTCCGGACCGTAGGATTTCATTTTACGGTCCGGATCGTTCATCCGGCTGTTGGTGGAAATGCAGACGAGGATTTCCTGGGTGATGGAGCTGTCCTTCCGCACGTAGTGGACATCGTTCGCTGCCACCAGCGGAGTCTTTGTCTCCTGGCCCAGGCGCCGGTAAAACTCCCGCACTTTTTCCTCTTCCGGCAAACCGTGGTTGTGGATCTCCAGGAAGAAATTTTCCGGGCCCAAAATGTCCCGGTATTCCCCCAGGATCCGTTTGGCGTCGGCCTCCCTTCCCTCCAGATAGGCCGAGGCGACTTCACTTTTGAGACAGGCGCTGGTCCCGATGAGTCCCGCCGCATGCTGCGCCAGCAGCTTATGGTCGATCCTCGGCTTGTAATACACGCTCTCCAGATGGGCCGAGGTCACCAACCGGATCAGATTCCGGTAGCCTTCCAGATTCCGGGCCAGCAGCAGAAAGTGATAGTTCGCATCCTTGCCTCCGGTCGTGGATTTCTTTTCGAACCGGTCTCCCGGGGCCATGTAAACCTCACAACCCACAATCGGCTTCACCCCCGCTTTCGTGGCTGCCTGATAAAACTCGATGGCCCCGTACAGGTTGCCGTGATCCGTCAGGGCGAGGGCAGGCTGGTCGAGCTCTTTGGCCCGGTCCACCAGCTCCGGAATCCGGCAGGCCCCGTCCAACAGGGAGTACTCCGAATGGCAGTGGAGATGGACAAAGGGTTTAGCCACAGAAAAAGTAATTTGATCTCCTGCAACGGGTTCGCCAGCCAAAACCCGGTTTTCCCATCATTTTTTGGCAAAAATTTCGAAAAACTCGTCACGCAAGCGGCTGAGGCTTGAGCCTCCCCTAAATCTTCATCTAAATCCTCATTCAAAATACACCCTTCCCCGCCTCTGCTTTTTTCGATAGGCTTTTGACTCATGGTTGAAATCAGGCTCAAGCGCGGTGAATCGGTCGACAAGGCCCTTCGCCGCCTCAAGAAGAAGCTCGATCGCGAAGGTATCCTTCGCGATGTCCGGGCCCGCCGCTCTTATGAGAAGCCCAGCGTGAAACGCCGGCGGAAGGCGAAAGAGCCTAAGATCAACTTTTACGGCAATTTCTCCCTCTAAAACCAAAACTCCTCGGGTTGCGTTCCCAGACCCGTTCGAACCCGCCCTCGTCGACACTCTGCTTCCGGCTGGCCACCCTTTTCGGGGCCGGATCCATGTCGTCGCAAAAGCCAGCTCGACCCAAGATCTGGCCCGAAAATCCAAGGAAATCCCGTCCGTCTGGGCTGCCGAGATTCAGACCGCCGGCCGCGGACGGCAAGGGCATCCCTGGATCTCCGACCGCCCTTCGGGTCTTTGGTGTTCGGTCCTACTGGAGCCCGAGGCCGATCAACTACCCCTTCTTTCCATCCTTGGATCCCTGGCTGCAGCTGACGCGGTTCAATCTCTCAGCGGAGTCGAAACCAGCCTCAAGTGGCCCAACGACCTTCTTTGGAAAAATCAAAAGTTGGCCGGCTTGTTGGTGGAGACGGTCGCCCGCCCCGGCCGTCTGCCTCTCGCCATCCTGGGACTGGGTCTCAATCTGTCCCAGCAGGCCTCGGATTTTCCCCGTGAGTTAAAAAAAATCGCCGTCTCCCTTCGACAGGCCTCCGGGCGAATCGTTCCCCGCACCCAAATACTGGCCGCCTTCCTGGACAGTTTGGCCCGGCGGCTCGCCCAGTCTCCGGCGGAAGCCATGGAAGACTTCCGGGCCGCTTGGGGACAGCTGGGGCGAACCTTGCAGATGAGGTCGGGCGGACAGGAGTTCTCGGGCGTGGCGGAGCGGATCGATGACTCCGGTCATCTTCATCTTCGTCTGGCCGACCGGTCGGTCAAGGTGTTCGCCTCAGGCGAGGTCGATTTTCCCGCGTGAACGTCCCTGCCGCTTGGGCAGAATGCCTTCTCGGATGAGCTCCAACCGGATCGATCTGCTCTTCGCCTCCCTGCGCGAGAAAAAGCGCAAGGCCTTGGTGGCTTATTTGGTCGCCGGGGATCCCGATTTGGAATCCACGGCGAAACTCGTTTCAGCCCTGGCCGCAGCCGGTGCCGACTTGGTCGAGTTGGGGGTTCCCTTCTCCGATCCGCTGGCCGACGGCATCGTCAACCAGCTCGGTTGTCAGCGGGCCCTGGAATCTGGCACCACCCTTCCAAAGGTTTTGGAACTGGTGGCCCGCCTCCGTAAGGAGAAGTGTGAAATCCCCTTGGTCCTTTTTACCTACTACAACCCTGTCTTCGCCTATGGCCGGGAAAAGTTTGAAAAGGACGCCGCCAAAGCCGGAGCGGATGGCCTTCTCCTTCTCGATCTTCCCCCTGAGGAGGCCGACCAGGATCTCCCGCCCTCCGCCAATCTGCGCCGCATCGTGCTGGTCGCCCCCACCACTCCCGAGTCCCGCCTCCGGGAAATTACCAAACGCGCCTCGGGCTTTGTGTACTACGTTTCTCGGGAAGGGGTCACCGGTATGCAGAATAGTTTGCCGGCCACCCTTTCGGAACGGGTCGCTCTTCTCAAAAAGACCACCCCGTTGCCCGTCTGCGTGGGTTTCGGCATCTCCAACCCCGAGCAGGCCGGAGAAGTGGCCCGGCTCGCCGACGGTGTGGTTGTGGGCAGCGCCATCGTGGACCGAATCGGCAAACTCGGCCGAAGCTCAAAACTGACCTCCGAAGTTGCCGCTTTTCTTCGGCCGATCGCCGAGGCCGTCCACGCCTCGTGAGCCGCTGCCTCGGCATCGATTTCGGCACCCGCCGGATCGGCCTGGCCCTCTCGGATCCGACCGGAACCCTGGCCACCCCCCTGCCTTTTTTGGAAAACACCTCGCCCAAGGAGGTCGTCGCCAAATTCCAGGAACTGATCCAATCCCACGGGGTCAAAACGATTGTGATCGGCTTACCCCGCAACATGGACGGAAGCTATGGTCCCTCAGCCCAAAAGGTGCGGGAATTCATCACTCAAATTCAGCCCCATGTTCCCGCCGAAAT
>JBILFP010000119.1:0-5411 GCA_044351535.1 Methylacidiphilales bacterium | reverse complement strand
CTCGGCATTCTTCCGATGATCAGCCACCTCGGCGCGATGATTTCAGCCACGGCCGGAGCCCTTTTGGCCAAGCGGATGCGGGGGGAGAAACAGCGTGTGGGTCTGGCCTGCGCCGGCGACGGGGCCACCTCCACCGGATCATTTCACGAAGGGCTCAATCTCGCGGCAGTGGAGAAACTCCCGCTCGTGGTGATGGTGGCGGACAACGCCTACGCCTACTCCACACCGAATTCGCGGCAGTTTGCCTGCACAGACTTGCTCGAACGGGCGCGCGGCTACGGTGTGGAAGGGCACGGGCTGGACGCAACGGATCCCGAAGCTTGCCTGGAGATGGTGGGCCGGGCCGTCCAGCGGGCGCGGGAGGGAGCGGGACCGCAGTTGGTGGTGGGTCGCTTGTTGCGGCTCTGCGGTCACGGGGAGCACGACGATGCGTTTTATGTGGAAGCGGAGGTGAAGGGGTCAAATCGTGGCCGGGACTGTCTGCAGGTGATGGAGGAGCTGATGAAAAAGCGGGGACGATCCAAGGAGTGGAACGAATGGCGGGAGGAGGCGCGGGCCGAGGTGGAGGAGGCTGTGAAGCAGGTTTCCAAGGAGCCGGTGCCGGATCCGTTCGAGGAGCAGTGGCGGGCGACGGTCACGCCGGGGGCGGTTGAGGAAGTGGCGGAGGAATGAGCGTCACCTATTTGGAGGCCATTCGCGCGGCCCAGGAAAAGGCGCTCGCGGACGATCCGAACGTTTTTCTGTATGGCCAGGATATCGGAAAGTTCGGCGGGGCTTTCAAGGCGACCAAGAATCTTTCGGAAAAATTTCCGGGTCGGGTGATCGATTCGCCGATTTCGGAGGATGCGATGGTGGGATTGGCGGTGGGGGCGGCGTTGGAGGGGATGAAACCGGTGGTGGAGATGCAGTTTGCCGATTTTTCGACGGTGGGTCTGAACCAGATGCTCAACCATGCAGCCACGACCTACTGGCGGACAGGCAAGCCGTGTCCGATGGTGTTGCGACTGCCATCGGGGGGAACGCCGGGGAGCGGTCCGTTTCACAGTCAATCGATGGAGACCATCTACTCCCACTATCCGGGCCTGGTGGTGATGACACCGGCCACGGTGGAAGATGCGTACAGCATGCTGCTGGAGGCGATCGGGATGCAGGACCCGGTGGTCTTTTGCGAGCACAAGCTGCTCTATTACCATCTAAAGGCGGAGGCATTGCCAGGGGAGGCGTTGCCGGCGTTTCGGGCACGGATTGCGCGCCCGGGTCGGGACGTCACCTGCGTGGCTTACAGTGCGATGGTACACGAGGCGTTGGCGGCGGCGGAGGAACTGGTCGAGGAGGGATACGAGGTGGAGGTGGTGGATTTAAGAACGGTGAAGCCTTTGGATACCGACACGCTGCTGGGAAGCGTGGCGCGGACGGGGCGGTTGTTGGTGGTAGGGGAGTCGTGGCCGTGGGGCGGGGCCTCGGCTGAGGTGGTGGCACGGGTGGCGGCCGAGGGATTTGAACTGCTGGACGCCCCGCCGAAACGACTCAACGCGAAGGACACCCCGATTCCCTATCATCCGAATTTGTGGGCGGCGCACCGGCCGACCGCGGTGCGGATTGCGGCAGGATTACGCGAAGTCCTTCGTTACTGAGATTCAGCTATCGGCTTTTCGATTGGCCCCCTCCACCCACCCCCGCCCATCCGTGCTACCGCCTCCGGCGATGGTGGATTTCCGCTTTCGCGGCGGGATTCACGTTTAGGTTTACGTTTAAGTAAGTGTGAGTTTTTGGTTTTGAGATTTGGTAGGGCGGGCTGTCCCAGCCCGCCTCGGTGTGCTTTGAATCCAAGAGGATCCATGAGGCGGGTTCGGAGAACCCGCCCTACCTAGCGGGAAGGAGGAATCTTACGCCAGTTTCGGAATGAGGTGGCGGAAGGTGGGGAGGAAATCGGGGGAGGGAGCCTTGCCCTCGAGGGGTTCGGAGCGGCCGCGGAAGATGGCGCCCTCGGAGACGATGAATTTTCCGGCACGGACATCGCCGTAGAGCTGGGCCTGGTCGCAAACCTCGACGGACTCGGTGGCGGTGATGTTGCCGTGCATCTTGCCGTGTAGGACGACCTTGGCGGCTTGGACATCGCCCTTGAGGACCGCATCGGGTCCGATCCAAAGATTCCCGGTGGAGATGATTTCGCCCTCAAAGGTGCCGTTGAACTCCAGATTGCCGTCGAAAGCAAGGGAGCCCTTAAGTTCCACCTGATCGGTGATGATCGTTCCCCCCCGGGGGGAATGGTTTTTGGGCCGCGGAGACGATTCCGGGGAGTCCGAGGAAGGAGCCTCGGTGACATCGGCTTTTGATCCGTTAGAACGCCCAAACATTCTTTTACTTTTAAGCGTAAAAAGTTTTTCGAACAATACCGAGCGCTCGGTATTTTTGGATGTAACTTATCCTTATAAAAATGAAGTACTTGAGTCCCTGGGCCAAAGTAAAGACTGCCAAAACCAGAAAAGGCCGGACCGCTCCTGCCCCCTCCTCATACGGGGCTTGGGATGACGAAACTTTCCGTAGGTTCTTCAAAAAATCGCCGATTCCCATGGCCATTGATGACATTCACCAAAGCCGGCGCCTGGGAGTTTGCCTGGAGGTGAACGAGGCCTTCGAAAAACTGTTCGGATACACCCTCAAGGAGACCCGCAACCTAAACCATTGGTTTCGCCGGGCCTTTCCCGAGCCAAAGTACCGCAAAAAAATCATCCAGGAGTGGCTGCGGGATATCCGTTGGGCCCGCCGGAACGGCGGGGTCATGCCGGTGGCGGAAGACCGGGTGCGGACCAAGGACGGCCGGGAACTGGTCGTGGAGGTCGGGGGAGTAATCCTAGGGGATTGTCTTTTGACGACCTTTGTGGACCGCACCGAGAGGATCAAAGCCGAGCAGCAGTTGGCCCAAAGCGAGGCCATGTTCCGGATGATCTTCGAGAAGATGCCCACTCCCGCCGCCCACGTGGATTTTGGCGAAAAGGATTACGGGAAAAACCCGGTCTTTTTCATGAACCAGGCGGTCCACCGGGTGTTCGGCTACGGAAGGAAAGAGCTGCCTAACGTGGAGGCATGGATGAAAAAAGCCTATCCGGATCCCAACTACCGCAAGGAGATGCACGACAAATTTTTTGGCCAGGTTGCCCGACTGAGGAACGTGGGCGACATCATGGCGCCGATGGAGTTCAGGATGCGCTGCAAGGACGGCAGCGAAAAACAGATGCTCTGGACCGGTTTCAAGATGCCCCGTGGTTTTTTTGCGCTTTCCACGGACCTGACGGAGATGCGGCGGGCCCAGAAGGAACTGGACCAAAGCGAAAAGAAATTCCGCCAGTTCTTCGAACAATTGCCGCTGCCGGCCGTGCACGTGGAGTTTGGGAAAGCGCACGAAAAGAACCGTTTTTTGGGGATGAACCGGGCCTTTCAGGAAAAGTTCGGCTACAGCGCCAAGGAGTTGCGCACCCTGGGGGACTGGCTGAAGCGCGCCTATCCCGATCCGAAGTACCGGCGGGAAGCCAACGAGATCTGGTTCCGGGCGGTGGAACAGTCGGTGAAGACCGGAAAATTCATCGAGGCCCACGATTACCGGATGCGCTGCAAGGATGGGCGGGAGTTGATTGTGGCCACCACGGGGGTTCTCTTGGAAAAGAGCATGCTGGTGGTGGGACTGGATCGCACTGACCTGCGCAGGGCGGAGCAGCGGATGAAGCAGATGGCCCAGCAGGATACGGAGCGGTTGCAACAAAAGCTGCAGACCAGCGTGGTGGCTTCCGCGGTGGCCCACGAGGTGAACCAGCCGCTCAGTGAAATCCTGATGAAAAGCCAGATGGCCCTGCAACGGGCCGACTCCCTGCCGGGTTTCTGTCCGGAATTACGCGCCATTCTGCAGGGAGTGGTGGAAGATTCGCGCCGGGTGGAGCGGACGATTGAGCGGATGCGGGCCCTGTTGCGCAACGTGCCCATCCAGCGGGTGCCCATCGACCTGCGGGATGTGGTCGACAGCTCCCTGCTTTACCTGCGGCGTGGACTGACCGATGCGGGAATTCAGGTCACCGCCCGTCTGCCGGCCCAGAGCGTGCAAATTCTGGGCGACACCAGCCAACTGCAGCTTGCCTTGTCCAACCTGCTCCGTAACGCCATGGAGGCCATTCAGGAAAGTGAATCTCCGAGACGCCAAATCCGGGTCCAGCTCGCGACCGAGCGGAATCATGCGACCCTGGCGGTGGGCGACAGCGGTCCGGGTTTGCCGCCGGAACACCAAAAACAGGTTTTCTCCCTGCTGACTTCCCACCGTCCGAAAGGGACGGGTCTGGGCCTTTATTTGGTCAGGACCACCGTGCTGAACCACGGCGGGGAAGTGAGTTTGGGTGATTCCCCGCTCGGCGGGGCCGAGTTGCGGATCCGGATCCCGCTGGAGAAAGAAAAAGGAAAGCCATCAAAATGAGTCATCGCTGTATGATCGTGGAGGACCAGACCATGGTTCTCCAACTGCTCGGGGGGATGGTACGCAACTGTCCCGGCGTGCAACTGGCGGGAACTTTCTCCCGGGTGCACGAAGGAGTGGAGTACTGCAGCAAGCATTCCGTGGATCTTTTGATCCTGGACCTGGAGTTGCCGGACGGGCAGGGGCTTTCCGTGCTCAAGGCCGCACTCCGGAAAAATCCCCAGGTGAAATGCATCATCCTTTCCGGTCACGCCAGTGCGTTTGTCTGCCCGGGGGAGTTACGCCCCCAGGTCCGGGCGGTGGTGGACAAGACCCAAGCCTACGGAAGTCTTCAAAAAGAAATCGCCGATATTGTTCAGGCGGCAGCTCCGCGGCCGATCCCCATCAATCCGCAGGAGCTTTTGACGGCCCGGGAGTATGAAATCTTCTCGCTGGTGGGCCAGGGCCGGATGAGCAAGGAAATTGCGGAGGAACTAGGGATCGCCCTCCGGACGGTGGAAACGCATCGCAAGGCGATTTGCCGGAAGCTGAAGGTCAGCGGGCCAGAACTGGTCCGTCAGGCGTCCGTGTATCTGCACACCAGCCTTTCCCGGTAGGTTTCGTTCTCCTCCCCAGCGGTCGGTATAGGCGGGGGATGTGCCGGGAGTTTAACGTAATTTTAAATGACCGAGATGCCCTCGCGGCTGGTGTTCGGTGCGAAGACCAATCATTTCGACCACGCCCGGGCCCCGTATGAGGAACGTTTGCGCGCCTTGGCGATCCAAGAGCGGGCCCTGGGCAAGGATCATCCCAATGTGGCGATCACCCTGCTGATCCTGGGGGATGCCTGCAAGGCGGCCGGGGACAACAAAACCGCCAAGGACTTTTATGAGCGTGCCATGAAGATCCGGGAGGCCCACTTTGCCGACTGGAGTGTTGAAGTTGCCGAATGCAAAGATAAGATTCGAGATCT
>JBILFP010000022.1:0-17848 GCA_044351535.1 Methylacidiphilales bacterium | reverse complement strand
GTTACCCAGATCGACTTCATCTTTTTAAAGATATATAGATAAAAAGTTATTCCCAAATAAAAAAATGTAGCCTAGATAAGCCCATCTCTTTTTGAGATTATATGCCGATGCACATGTCCAACAGCCACTTAAGTTTGGCCAAAGGAGCTAAAAACTCCCTTTGGAAGGCCTTTTTTATGGCTGCTTCTTGGTCTTTCTTCACAACTTGTTGGTCTCAGGAAAAGGCTCAAAACCCTGGTTCTCCCATGTTTGGGGAGGATGTGGTCACGCTATCAGCCGAGACGGCCGGTCTTTTCTCCATCGGAAACTCCAATGATTACCGTTACCTCCCCCAACTGATCACCGTGGGATGGCAGCTGGACGAGATCGGCAACGACGGCTGGACCCGTGGAAACACCGAGTTTCTCTTCAGCGGCATGTACGCCCCGGTGATCCACGGGCCGAATCCCTGGTTCACCGGTGGCCTCTTCGGCCCCCGCTACAACTTCATCCAGGAAGGCTGGCCGGTCATCCCCTACCTCGAATCCCGTGTGGGCTTCATGTTTACCGATGCCACTGGGGCCACCGACTCCCAGGGCCAGGACTTCTGCTTCAGCTTCACGATCGGGGCCGGAGTCCGAATCCCGGTGATGGATAGGCTCTCCGTAAACCTTGGTGTCCTCTACCAACACATCTCCAACGGCGGCCTCTCCGAGCCGGAAACCGAAAATGTCGGCCTCGACTCCATCGGCCCCACCCTCTCCGTCAGCTGGGCGTTTTAAACAGCCCCTTTTATCAATCCCTCCGCGCAAGCGGACAACCATCCCACCGCGGAGCGGGAATCCTTGATGGGCGGGGGCAGGTCTTAGGGGGCCAAAAGCGGCCTACCTAACCCAAGGTTTCGGATTCCTAGTACCAGGCAGGTAGGCCACTTTTGACAAAAGTGGCTTAAGTCATCTTTCAAAATCCTTCCTTGTCCACCGAAATGGCCAATCCTCCGCTCTCTGAATCAAACCTTTTCTGACCGGATTTAAACTTACGTAATTCCATTTTCCGCGCGCGCTTTCCGATCCGCGCAGCCGGTGATCAAAAAATCCTTTCTGGAAAGCGATGCCGGTCTGCACTGCCACCCATCTTTTCCAAGAGTGTATTTCCGTCTCCAACTTTCTTCGCTCAGAAACACTTAAAATTCCATGAAGATGATCAGGCATAAGCACGAGGAGTTCAAAAAACCAAATCCTCCGCTTGTGCCTAAAGGCTACTGATTCCTTGATAAAAGATGAAACCCAAGGATGGCAAAGCTGGTTGACTCCCCTTGGCTTGCAGCAAACCGTGATGAAATACTCAGGATATTCAACCCAATCTGGTGTGGCATGTCGCAGCCTCGGCTTTCGAAACTCGATGCTCATATGAGATTAGACCTCGGTTTTTGAATTTAGATGCGGTCCGTTTTGCCCCTTTTATCAAAAGGGGCCTACCTAACTTGGGATTTCAAATTCAAGCTTCCCGACCGGTAGGCCACTTCCGATGGAAGTGGCTGCCCCTTTTATCAAAAGGGGCCTACCTAACTTGGGATTTCAAATTCAAGCTTCCCGACCGGTAGGCCACTTCCGATGGAAGTGGCTGCCTTCTTCTTAATTTTAATCGAGCCGCTTTCTCCCCAACTTGTTCACATATCACTCGGGTTTGTTAAAACCCCTGTTGGTCAGGGATATAAAGTTGGTTTAGGATCTTGATTTATGGCTTTTTTCATAACTTGTTCACATATCACGTAGACCTGCTTTTTTATGCTCGAAACACGCGATCTCCATAAAACCTATCAGGCCGGCGATGCCAAGGTGGATGCCCTGCGGGGAATCACCCTAAAAATCCTCCCGGGGGAGATCGTGGCTATCACCGGGCCAAGTGGCTGCGGCAAAAGCACCCTTCTCCACATTCTCGGCGCCCTCGACACCCCCTCTTCCGGACAGGCCTACATCGATGGACTACCCCTGCACTCGATGAACGACGATGCCCTGACCAGCCTTCGTCAGCTGAAAATCGGCTTCGTCTTTCAGTTTTTCCATCTTCTTCCCACCCTGACCGTCGAGGAGAACGTCCTTCTTCCTCTCCTGCTCTCCGGGAGGGCGGATGCCTTGGGCAAACTCCGGGCCCGGGAGTTGCTCGAGGCCGTTGGCTTATCCAATCGCAGCCAACATCGCCCGCACCAGCTTTCCGGTGGCCAGTTGCAACGGGCCGCCCTCGCCCGCGCCCTCATCCATCGCCCGTCCGTACTCTTGGCTGACGAACCCACCGGGAATCTCGATTCCGCTTCCAGCGCCGCCGTGGTCGACCTCCTCACTTCCCTCGCCCGCCGGGAAAAGACCACCGTGGTCCTTGTTACCCACAGCGCCGATGTCGCCGCCGCTGCGGACCGCCGGATCGGCCTGGTTGACGGGCGCATTTATTCCTGACGACCTTGAACTGGTCTTCTTCCCTCCGCGTCTTCCTCGCCCACGGGGGGCGCGACTTCTTTGCCCACAAAACCCTCACCCTCCTCAACATCGCGGCCCTTGCCGTCGGCGTCGGGGCCATCGTCGCCATCCAGACGGTCAACGAAACCGCCCTTCGTTCCTTCCGCGCCTCGCTCGACCTCGTCGCTGGTCGGCCCGACTTCACCGTCGAAGGCCAAGGCTTCCGCCTGCCCGAAGTTCTTCTCCCTATCGTCCGTGCCGACCCCGCCGTTCGCGAAGCCACCCCGGTCATCCAGGTGGTTGCCTCCCTGCCGGCCCATCCCGGCGAATTCCTCCATCTCGTGGGCGTCGATCCCTTTTCCAACGGCGACCTCGTCACCTATCGGCTGGAGGACGCCCTCAAAAATCCCGCTGATGCGATCGCCTTTGTCTCCGAAGCCGACACGATCGCCGTCACCCGCCCCCTTGCCGACCGGCTCGGCCTGAAAATCGGTGACACCCTCCGCGCCGTCCATGGCGGGAAAGAAACCACTCTGCGCGTTCGCTTTCTTCTCGAACCCTCCGACGATCTGGTCGGTGCCGACGATCACCTGGCCCTGGCCGACATCGCCACGGTCCAATCCCGCTTTCAGCTCGGCGGCCAGATCGACCGGATCGAAACCCTCCTGCGCGCCAACTCTGCGGCGGAAAAGGATATCGCCCGTGCGGACCTGACCGCCCGCTTGCAGCCCCAACTTCCCGCGCATGCCCGCGCAGGCTCGCCTGAGCGGCGCGGACGCGAGGTGGAACGCATGCTCGGCGCCTTCCAGCTGAACCTCACCGCCCTTTCCCTGATCGCCCTGGTCGTCGGAATGTTCCTCGTCACCAACACCGTCGCTGCCAACGTCGCCCGGCGCCGCTCGGAGTTCGGCCTCCTCCGCGCCCTCGGCCTGGGCCGCCGTGCCCTCACTTTACTGATCGTTGGGGAATCCTTGGTGCTGGCCTTAGCCGGCTCTGCCCTTGGGGTCTGGGCCGGACTGGAGGTGGCGCGGCATCTGCTCGGCACCGTCGCCTCCACCGTCACCTCCCACTACGTTCTGCTCAGCATGCGGGACGTGATCGTCAGCCCCGCCAGCCTGGTCGGTGCGGTGCTGGCCGGACTTGTGGCGGCCGCCCTCGCCGCCTGGTGGCCCGCACGTGAGGCGGCCAGGGTTCCACCCGTCGACGCGCTCCAACTCGGCAATATCTCCGACCGGGCCGCCACGCGCTCCCGCCGTTTTCTTCTCCCCGCCTTGGTCAGCCTCTCCGCGGCCGGCTTTTTCTCGCTCACCGCCCTTGGCGGAATCCCCAAGACCGGCTTCCTCGCCGCCCTCGGGGTCCTTCTCACCGCCGCCTTCGCTGCGCCGATGGTCGCACGCCTCTTGGCCCGGATACCCCCCGTGCAAATCCCCGGGTGGATTCTTGCCCGCTCTTTTTTTCTGCGGGGTCTGCATCGTCACGGTCTGGCCGCCGCCGCCCTGGCCGTCTCGGTGGGCATGGCCCTGGGAGTCGCGATCATGGTCCATAGTTTCCGCGCCACGGTGGACCGCTGGATCGGCGACAGCATCCGGGCCGATCTCTTCATCGCCCCCTCCACCAATCTTGTCGCCGGATCGCTGGAGCCGCTGGATCCCGAGGCGGAGGCCGTGGCCCTCGCCCTTCCCGGCATCCGCGCGGTGGGCAGCTACCGGGAGATCCGCCTCTTTCTCGATGGTGCTCCCGCCAAGCTGGCCGCCTGCAAGCTGGACGTCCTCAGCGTCCATAATCCCCTGCCCATTCTCTCCTCCCTGCCCGGGGATCCGTACGAACTTTGCCGGACCGGGGAATACGCGTTTATTTCCGAGAACTTTGCCCGGCGGCGCCAGCTCAAGCCCGGCGACACTATTTCCGTTCCCACCCCCAACGGCCTTCGCTCCATCCGGATCGCCGCCGTCTTCCGCGACTACACCACCGAATCCGGCCTCATTCTCCTCGATCGCGCTATCTACCAGAAGATCACCGGCGATCTGAATCTCACCAGCCTCGCTCTCCATCTGGACCCCGGCACTCCCGTCCAGCCGGTCATCGACTCCCTCCGCGCCCAGCTTCGCCCCCGCGGGGAGTTCCTCATCTACTCCCAGTCCGCCCTGCGTGACGAGGCCCTAAAAATTTTTGACCGCTCTTTTGCCGTCACCGAACTTCTCCGCACCCTCGCGATCGGCGTGGCCGCCCTCGGGGTTACCCTCTCCCTCACCGCGCTGGTGGCCGAGCGCACCCGTGAGATCGGCGTCCTCCGTGCCACCGGGGCCCGGCGGGGGCAGGTTCTGCGCACGCTCATGACCGAGGCCGGCTATCTCGGCGCCACCGGCATTTCCCTTGGCGCCGCCACCGGTTTCGTTGTCGCTCTCGTCCTGATGCAGGTGATCAACCGCGCCTTCTTCGGCTGGACGATCGACTGGCACACCCCCTGGACTCTGCTCGGTATGATTTTGCTCTTTGTGTTTTTCGTCTGTCTCTTGGCCGGTCTGCCCCCCGCTCTCCGGGCTTCCCGCCTCTCCCCCTCCGAGGCCCTTCGCTCAGAATGAACTTCGCAAACCCTATCTTCTATCTCCTATCTGCTATCTGCTTCTTATGCCCCGTGGCAGGGGCAGAAGAATGGGCTCGCGCGCTCCAACCCTGGAACTGGCAGTTCCCGCGCGACCACGGGGCTCATCCGGAGTTCAAAACCGAATGGTGGTACCTCACCGGCAACCTGCAGGATGCTTCAGGCAACCCTTACGGCTATCAACTCACCTTTTTCCGGCACGGACTTCAGCCCGTGGCCACCCAGACCGGCTCGGCTTGGGCCGTAAGGGATGTCTACTTCGGTCACCTGGCCATCACCGATGGCCGCGCCGACAATTTTTACTTTGCAGAGAAATTAAGCCGCGGCGCCCTTGGCGAGGTTCAGATCGCCACAAATGACTGCTCCGTCCGGATTCACGACTGGTCCCTGCGCCGCACCAAGAATTCCACCTTTGAAATGAAAGCCTGGGCTCCGGAGGAAAAGTTCGGCCTGGAACTCACCGTTCGGCCCCTCAAATCAACCGTCTTCCACGGCAACGGCGGACTCAGCCAAAAGTCAGCCACCCCCGGAAACGCCAGCCACTACTACTCCTACACCCGGATGGAAACAAAGGGTGACCTCCGGATCGGCGACCGCCGGATTCCTGTCACCGGCCTGACCTGGCTCGATCGGGAATTCTCCACCAGCGCCCTTGCCAAAGATCAGGAGGGCTGGGACTGGTTTGCCTTGCAGTTCGATTCCGGCGAGGAACTGATGCTCTACCGCATGCGGAACCCCGGAAACCGCACCGACCCCTCTTCTTCCGGCACCTGGATTCCCAAATCCGGATCTACCTCCACCCTTAAGAACCAGGATTTCCAGATCGAAGCCCTCGGCCGGTGGAAAGCCCCCGGAGGAAAAGTTTACCCGTCCGGCTGGAGAATCTCCGTCCCCTCGCTGAATCTTGAGGGCGAGATCCGACCCCTAGTACAGGACCAGGAGCTGCGCCTGCGCCGGATCGGAAATCTCCGCTATTGGGAAGGTGCGTGCACCTTTCAGGGTACGCGGAACGGCAAGCCCCTCTCCGGCCGCGGCTACACCGAACTCACCGGCTACGCGACACCGATTGGCCAAGGCATGAAGGAGTAATTGCGCCTACGCCTTCGCCTGGATCCAAGCCATCGTTTTTTCGGCCAGTCGGTCGAACGCCTGGACGCTCATCGCCAGATGTTCTTCCTTGGTGTCTTCGATCTTGTTGTGACTGATCCCGTACAGGCTCTGCACAAACATCATCACTGTCGGCACGCTGGCCATGCAAACCTCGGCCGCGTCATGCAAAGGCCCGGAAGGCAGGCGGTGCGAAGTGCCACAGGTTTCCCGGATCGCCTGGTCACAGAATTCGATTAGGTCCGGATGGAACGGCGCCGGCGCAATTTGCCAGATCCGCTCCCAACCCACCATGCAGCCGCCTTCCTTGGCAAACCGCTCACTCGCCTCCTTCGCCTCGGCATGCATCCGGGCGAGCTTGGCGGCATCCAGATGCCGCTGGTCCAACGTGATCCGACACTCCTCCACCACGCTGGTGACGATCCCAGGCTTGGTGGCACAGGAACCGATCGTGCAGACGCCCATCCCGCTTCGCTCCGCAATCTTGTAGACCTCTTGACCCATTTTCGCCGCCGCCAGGAACGCATCTTTCCTCCGGTTCATCGGAGTGCTGCCGGAATGGGCGGCCTGACCCCGGAAGGTAATGGCGTGGCGTTCCACTCCAAAGGTGCCGAGCACCGCACCCAAGGGTAGATTCTTGTCGAGCAACACCGGCCCCTGTTCGATGTGTAGCTCCAGATAGGCGGCGGCGTCTTTCAGCTCCTTCCCGGAATCCTTCACGCGCTCAAAGTCGATCCCCACCTTCTTTAAAGCATCCGGCAACTTGATCCCCTCCTTGTCCGTCAAAGATCGGGCCTCGTTCATATCCAAGTTCCCCGAGCAGGCAGCGGAACCGAACAGACTCTTTCCAAACCTCGCCCCCTCCTCGTCCGCCCAGTCCACCACCCGGACCGTCACCGGCGGCTTGCCGTTGGTTTCCGTACAGATTCGCCGCATAACCTCCACGGCCGCGAGGACGTTTAGACAACCGTCCAGCCAACCGCCGTTGGGCACGGAGTCAATATGCCCGCCCATGAGCAGGGCCTGTGGCTTTTCGCCCCGCAGCGTCGCCCAGAAGTTTCCCGCCGCGTCATGATGAATCTCCACCGGCAGACCCTCAAATCGGCTCTTCAGGAACTCCCGTGCCTTAAGCCAAGCCGGCGTGAACGCCACCCGCTGGGCCCCGTTGGCATCGCCGGTCAGCCGCCGGAGCTCCTTGAGATCCTCGATGACCCGCTGGGGATTGAGCGCCGCACCCACGCAGGCAATCCTGCGCCCACGGAGATTCTCAAACCACCGAAAACTCCTGGCCTAAACCTAAACGTGAATCCCCCCGCGTAAGCGGTAACTCCTTCCATCGCGGAGCGGCTGATAAGGATGGGCGGGGGCGGGTCTGAGGGGGCCAATCGTAAACGCAAACGATCTCCTGAAAACGGATCACCCGACAAACAATAACCAGATCAGTCCCAGTCCGATCCGGTACCACGCGAAGGGGATGAAGGTGTTGGTCCGGACATAACCGATCAGCCACCGCACCACGAAATAAGCAGTGACGGCGGACACGGCGAATCCCAGCCCCAGGTGCAGCCACTCCTCCTGACCCGGCACCCCGGCCGACTTGAGCTGCCGATAAAAACTCAGACCGCAGGCGGCGAATAACGTCGGAATTCCCAATAAAAAGGAAAAGTCCGTCGCCGCCGTCCGGGAAAGTCCGCAGAACATCCCCGCCAAAATCGTCGCGCCGGACCGGGAGGTTCCCGGAAAAATCGCCGCCAGCAGCTGGGAGGCGCCAATGACCAGCGCCACGGCCCAGCTCGGGTCATCCTTTCCTTGGTGGTGACGCAACCACCACTCAGCCGCCCAGATCAACACCCCGCCGATCAACAACGTCCAGGCAATCGGGGCCGGATCCTCCGGCAACTTCAGCCCCATCTCCGAGGCCACCAACCCCAGCACTGCCGTCAGCACAAAAGCGGCTCCCAGTTTCCAAAGATAGAGTTTCCCTTTCGCTCCTTCCTCCCCGGTGATCATCGCCCGCAGCCGGGGACCGTAGATCAGCAGGACGGCAAGAAGTGCGCCCGATTGAATTCCCACCGTGAAAAGCTCCGATCGCCTCAGGCCCATTAGATGCTCCACCAGAAGGAGATGCCCAGTGGAGGAGATGGGCAGGAACTCTGTCACCCCCTCAATCACCCCCAGCAAAATCGTCCCCACCCACTCGTTCATCGCTTGTTCCTAGCCTAAACCCCCCCCTGCTTCCATCTCCAAGGGCTTGAGGAGATGAATCAACCGCCCCAAGGCTTGATCTCCAACAACTTCCTTCATCTTAATCCTCATCCGACTCTCTTCTCCCCCCCCGAATCCCTTAACCCCAACTATCTGCTTGCCCCCCACCGCCAGTCCGTCAGAGTTACGGATAGGTCAAGGTTCGATGATACGAGTTAGAGCGAGGAAACAGAATCAGTCCGGTAGGTTCCAACCCACCTTGTGGCCCGTGGTACGGGCGCACGCTCAGCAACGCCGTCCAGCCGGTAGCCATCAAGGAAAATAAAGCATCATGGAAAACAGACTCTATGTGGGGAACCTTCCGTTCTCCGCGACAGACGAGGAACTCAAACAGGTCTTCTCGGCCCACGGAACGGTCACCGAGGTGGCCATCATCTCCGACCGCGTCACCGGCCGCTCCCGCGGCTTCGCGTTCGTGACGATGTCCAGCCCCGATGAAGCCAACGCAGCCGTCACCGGCATGCACGGCAAGGATTTCGGTGGCCGCAACCTCACCGTCAACGTGGCCCGGCCGCGCGATGAGCGCGGACCCGGCGGCGGAGGCGGCGGCGGTTACGGCGGTGGCGGTGGCGGCCGTGGCTTCGGTGGTGGCGGCGGCGGTGGCCGCGGCTACGGCGGCGGGGGTGGTGGTTATGGTGGCGGAGGCGGTGGGGGCGGCTACGGCCGTGGCCCGCGCGGCCCTCGTCGCGACGACTACAGCCGCTAAATCGAACCCATTCGGTTTTAAACGGGGCGGGGGGTTTCCCCCGCCCCGTTTTTTTACACCTGCCCCCTGCCACCTCCCGCCAACTTCTCCACCGTCTCGATCGTGTCCGCCTCTTCCGGTTGCTTATCCGTCCTCATCCGCACAATCCTCGGAAACCGCAGCGCAAAGCCAGAATCGTGCCGATCGCTTGGCTGCACGGCATCAAACGCCACCTCCACCACCTTCACCGGTCGAACCCGGTGCTTCCGGCTCTTCACATCGACGGTCAGGTCCTTAAAAATCTCGGTCCACTCAGCCAACTCCGCGTCCGTAAGTCCCGAGTACGCTTTCCCGATCACCTTGAGGGCCCCTTTTCCATCCCGCACGGCAAACGTGTAGTCGGAAAGTAGACCCTTCCGTTTCCCGTGGCCCCACTCCACCGCGGTCACCACCGCATCCAAAGTGGCCATGGCTTTTTTGAATTTGAGCCACATCTGTCCCCGCTGGCCCGGCTGATAAGGACTGTCCGCACGCTTCACCATCAGCCCCTCATTTCCCGCCTCCCGCGCCCCCACAAATCTCTCTTCCAAACCTGCCTCGTCTTTCACCAAGGTGGCTTTCGCCAAAAGAAAGCCTTTCGGTGCCTTGGCCATCAGCTCGGCCAGCTTCTTCCGGCGTTTTTGCCAGGGCTCCTGGAGAAAACCGTTTCCCCGGTAAGCCAAAAGATCAAACGCCACAAAGGCCACCGGCACTTCCTTTCGGAAAAACAAATCTGCCTCTTTTCTGCCCAGTCGGCGTTGCAATCGGGAAAAAGGCAACGGCCGGCCCTCCTCCCAAGCCAGCACCTCTCCATCCAGAATTCCTTCCCCGGGCAGGCGACTCGCCGCCTCCACCAGCTCCGGAAAGGAATCTCCGACCGGCTTCAAGTCCCGGCTGTATATCTCCGTCTTCCCTTTGCCCCAATGAATCTGGGCCCGCATCCCATCGTACTTGTCCTCCGCCCAGGCCTCGCCGCCCTCCAGCCGTTTCAAAATCGAGGCCGCATCCTTTTCCGGACTGGCCAACATCAACTTCACCGGCACACCCGGCTTGAGCTCTGCTTTTTCCAACTTTCCCGTCTTGGCCAGGTTCGCCGCCGCGGCCAAATCCCCGGTCAACATGTGGGCTTTCCGCACCTCCTCTGGGGACTGATCAAACGCTTTTGCCAAGGCCGCCTCGACCAGGCCCTCCTGTACGCCCGCCCGCAGCCCGCCGGTCATGATCTTGAGCAGCCACGTGCCCTCCAGCGGATGCATCGAGCGGAACAACTTTTTCAAAATTGCCAGCTTGGTGGTCGGTCCCCTTTCCTTCGCCAACTTCTCCAGCTCCCGACCCAGGGCTTCCAAGCTCCACTTCTGCGGTTTCGACTTTCCCGTCAGCAGCTCACCGACGGTCCGACCTGAATCCTGGTGCCGCGCATACGTTTCCTTCCACGCCTGGGGATCCAATTCCAACTCCTCCAACACCGCCCGGCGGATCAGCGCCAACCCCACCTGCAAGGTCGCTCCCTGCCCGGCCAACATCCGCACCGCTGTCTCCAGGGATGAAGAGGGAAGCGACCGAAAAAACCCCGCCAATTTCTCCGTCTTGGTCTGAGTGCGGAATGTGGCTGCGGCCAGCTCCAGCGTCTCCACAAAGGACCCGAACTCCGATTTCGGAACCGGACCGGGGTCCTTGGCCGCTTTTTCAGCCTTCTTTCCGGATGGGGCCGCCAAACCCAGCGAGAGCTGGGTGTCCCCTTCCACTGGCCAAGCGTTCCATCCCTCCTCCCGCAGTTCCGCCGCAAACTCCGCCGCAAACCCGTGCAGGGTGCGGATCTCCCGCGGCGCGACCTTTTTCACCAGCTCCTTCAGCTCGGCATGGTCGGCATGGTCGGAAAGCGGAAACGCCACATCGCAGCCGAGCCGGTAATTTGCCCCCGGGGCCAGGGCCCATCCCGTCACCGCCGCCACCCGCCGATTCGCGATCCCGCGCAGCTGAACGGAATGCGCCGCCTGCGGCGGAAAAATCACCACCGCCTTCTCGGGCCGGCGGCCGCTTTTTTTCCAAACTTCCGTTTTGGGAAACTTCACGCCCAGCTCCCGGTAAATCTCCGTCATTCGGTGAACGGAAGGATGCAGCAGGATGGGCAGTCCCGCCTTTTCCAGACCAGCGAGTAGCTCCTGGCTTTTACCTAACGAATAACCCAGCAACACCGGCACTTCCCCGTCCTCCGCTGCTCCGCGACAAAAAGCCAGGATCTCCTGCATGACCCGAGAGGAAGGTGGAAACCGATATCGCGGCAGCCCATAGGTCGTCTCCATCACCAGCACATCCGCTTTCAAGGGGCGACAGGCCTCGGAAGATCCTCCCTCCCGTAATTTGAAGTCGCCGGTGTAAAGCAGGCTCGATCGGGTTGGTCGCGTTCGTTCCACCCAAGCCATTGCCGATCCCAAAATATGACCTGCCGGTGTCAGTTTGAGCGTAGCGCCGCCGCCCAGTGGAAATAGTTTGCCGAAGGGAATCTCCCGGATCTTTGTTCCCTTGGGCGTCCGAGCCTTCAGCAGTCGAGCGGTGGGCGGACTCGCCAGAATCTCCCCGTGGGGAGCGAGATGATCAAAGTGCGCATGGGAGACCAAGGCCCGCTTCTGCGGCCGCTGCGGGTCCATCCAGAGATCCACCTGCGGGAGATAAATTCCCCTATCCTTGGGCTCAATCACCCAGTCGGTGGATTTCGAGACCTTCATCACGTTTTGAATATACACGATCCAAGCACCGGTAGGGACGACCGTCCCGGTCGTCCGATGGGAAATTGAAAACTTCTCCGCTCACCATCGGACGAGCCGGAGGCTCGTCCCTACCGAACCCCAAGCTTCGCCATGACAACATAACTGGTTTTTTTGGTCTAAAAGCGACCTTAAACTCGTAAATTTATTGTATTGATTATCATCAACTTAGGTGAGTTTTTAAGCTTGGACCCCTTGACAAAATTTGCCCCCCGTAAAAAAAGTCCGAACGTTCTGCAAGCGCTCCGTTCTAACCCTGTATGAAAACAAACATGGAAGTCAGCAGAGAGAAGGCACCGGTCGTTCGGGAGAAAGATCTCCCCGCCGCCCTTCAATCCTACCTCAAGGGCATCGGCGAGACTCCCCTCCTCAACCGTTCCGAGGAAGTGAAGCTCGCCCGGCGCGTCCGCCGGGGCGATGGCCGGGCCCGGGAGCTGATGATCAAATCCAATCTCCGCCTCGTCGTGAAAATCGCCGCCGACTACAACCACTGCGGCCTCCCCATCCTCGACCTGATCTCCGAGGGCAACCTCGGCCTGATGAAGGCGGTCGATCGCTTCAAGCCCAGCCGCGGCGTGAAGTTCAGCACCTATGCCTGCTGGTGGATCAAGCAGTCCATCCGCCGCGCCCTCGCCAACCAGGGCAAGACCGTCCGCCTCCCCGTCCACCTGGTGGACAAGATCCAGCGCCTGCGCCGGGTCAGCTCAGCCCTCGGCAACGAACTCGGCCGGGAACCCACCGATGCCGAGCTGGCCGATGAGCTCCAGGTGGAAACTGGCCGAGTCACCAAACTCCGCGAGGTCTCTGCCGGCACCGTCTCCCTCGATGTTTCCATCGGACAAGACGGCGAAGACGGAACCCTCGTCGACCTGCTGGCCGATCCCGGGGCCGTCGATCCGATGGAAGCACACACCCAGGACGACCTTCGCGATGCGGTTTCCCGCTGCCTGAACTTTCTCAATGCGCGGGAACTGCAAATTCTCCAGCTCCGCTTCGGACTG
This sequence comes from Methylacidiphilales bacterium, assembly GCA_044351535.1. Classification (GTDB taxonomy): domain Bacteria; phylum Verrucomicrobiota; class Verrucomicrobiia; order Methylacidiphilales; family Verrucolacustridaceae; genus Verrucolacustris. Next base: position 4,952 of record JBILFP010000022.1, on the reverse strand, counting down.
GGTGACAGCAAGGAACGCACCCTCGAAGAGGTCGGCGAACAGCTCCACGTCACCCGGGAGCGCATCCGCCAGATTCAAAACAGCGCCCTCGCCAAGCTGCGCAAGCGCCTGCTCAAGGAGGAAAACTTCCCGGAATACTTCCGGAATCTCGTCGGCCGCGGCGGTCTCGTCCGTCTCGCCTGACGAATCCGGGTTTCGAACCCCCTCGCCCAGCCCTCTGGCAACAGAGGTCTGGGCGAGGGTGTTTTTGTTCACGTTCACGTGGTACTTTCACGACCATCCGTGCATCTAAAACCTGCTCATCAACGGTCGAGTCCCGAACTCCCCGCCTCCGCCTTGTACTCCACCCCCGCCTTGGGCCGCCTCTGGAAAAAGGTCCATCTCGCCTGCTCTCCGTTTCTCCGCCGCCCCGCTGTCCGTCGGCTTTACCAAAAACCTGCCTCTCAGCTTCGAAAACAGTTAAAGGACTCTTACTCCTTGATCGCCCTGGGCTGTGCCGACGGCATCAAGGAGTCCCTCCTCCTTAAAAAACTTCCAAAACCTGCTTTCCTGCTAGCCGCCGACACCAATCTCTCCCTCGCCCGCCGCGCCGCCCTCCGGCTACCCGCCCATCATAAAAGGTCATGTAAAATTGACCTTTTGAAGCCTCTTCCCCCCTTCCAACTCCCGCCTTCCACCATACCCACCACCCGCCACCCGCGACTCGTTACCCTCTTCGGCGTACTTCCCAACCTCGATCCGCTGCCGCTTTTACAACGGTTAGCCCGCCGAATGAAACCGGACGATTTCCTGCTGTTCAGCGCCAACCTCGCCCCGGGAAAATCCGGCTTTGCCGGCGCCCGCAAGGTTTTATCCCAATACGACAACCCGCCCACCCGGCATTGGCTGGACGCCGCCGTGAAAAGCTACCGACCCAAACTGCCCAAGGCTCGGCTGGAATTCAGCGTGCATCCCGATCCCCGACAGAAAAGCCTGGCCCGGATCGAGGCCCGGTGGGTCTCTCCCAAGAAATTCGTCACCGTCTTCTCCTCCCGCCGCCCCACGGTTGCCCAAGTTGAGGCTTGGATCCGCCGTGCCCGCCTCAAAAAGCTCGCCCGCTTCCTTGATCCCCGCGGCGAGGAAGGGATTTGGCTCGTGGCCCGCTAACGCGGCCACGGTAGATGGGGTCTCGCAGATGAGAGATGGGTAGTTCCCTATCTCCGATCTTCCATCTCCTATCTCCCCGCCCATCCGGCCCAATTCTCATCTCGAACCAGATAATTCTTTAAGCTACGATACCCGGATGGGCGCGAGTCTCCGGGCCAAAATCATGTCGGGTGTCATCGCCCTTTTGGTCCTCTTTGCCGGTGCCCTCGCCTTCACCCTGGTCCTGATCGAGGACTCCTCCATGGAGCTTGCCGCCATCGAGGAGTACCACCTCCCTCTTTCCAAGAACATGAACGAGCTCGATATCTACACCTTCGAGATCGAAATCATCGCCCACCAGGTGGTCAACGCCGACCGCAACCAGGAAGCCAAGCTCCGGGGCCAACAGCGGGCGCGGGAACTCCAGGAGACGATCAGCCGGATCTTTAAGGAGTCCGTGGATCTGGCCGAACGCGGAAGCAACGACGAGCGGAACGATCTCTCCGACCGGCTGGGGATGGCGAAATTGATCGGAACGGTCCGAACTCTGGAGGCGGGAACCCAGGGATTTGTGCGGACCGCCGTCCAAGCCGTCGATCTGGGCGTGGAGGGAAAGACCCCCGAGGCGCGCAAGGCGATCGAGGAAATGATCAAATTCGAGGATCTCAATGCGGTTTATACCCTGGTTCGCACCAGGGCCGGGGAACTCACGGCCGCTTCGTTGGAGGAGACCAACCAGAACATCCGGCACGTGATCAAGGCCAACCTGGTTCTTTTTGCTATCGCCGGAATCCTCGGTCTTCTCGTCTTCCTCGTCATCACCGGCCGACTTCAGACCGCCTTTCGCCGCCTCACCGCCGCTTTTCGGAAAACCGCCGAAGGCGAACTGTCCGATCCCCTTCCGGTCACCTCCAAAGATGAGATCGGCGACCTCACCACCTCCTTCAACCAGATGGTCGAACAACTCAAGTCCAAGGAGAAGCTTCGCGAGGCCTTCGGCCAGTTCCTTGATCCCCGCATCGTCGCGAATGTCGTCGAGGCTTCCACCGGCCAGCTTAAGGAGGTGGCGGAGAGGCGTAAGGTCACTATCTTCTTCTCGGATATCGCGAACTTCAGTGGCATCGGGGAACAACTCACCGCCGCCAACTTGGTCCGCCTCCTCAATCGCTACTTCACCGCCTCCACCGAGGGCATCCGAGCCCACCACGGGATCGTCGACAAGTTCATCGGGGACGCCGTCATGGCTTTTTGGGCCAGCCCCTTCTCCGAAGGGGAAACCCATGCGCGGGACGGCTGCCTCACCTGTCTCGATCTCTTGAATTCGTTTGCCCAGATTAGCCGGGAGATCTCCGAAATCACCGGCCTACGCCGAAACGTTCCCAGGTTCCAGGCCCGCATGGCCCTGGCTACGGGAGACACCGTCATTGGGACGGTCGGATCCGACACCACCAAATCTTTCACCGTCATCGGTGACACCGTCAACGTCGCGTCCCGTTTGGAAGGGGTGAACAAAGTTTACGGAACCAACATCCTGATCAACGAGGAGTGTTACCGGCTGGCCGAGACCGAGGTGGAAGCCAGAGAAATCGACCTGGTGACCGTCTTTGGGAAAGTGGAACCCATCCGCATCTTCGAACTCCAGACACGCCAAGGAGCCCTGGATCCCGCCATCGCCAAGTTGAACAACGTTTACGCCGACGCCCTCCAGCTTTACCGGGAACAAAAATGGAAGGAGGCTGAATCCGCTTTTCGCGAGTGCCTGAAAATCCGTGAAAACGACGGCCCTTCCCTGGAGTTCCTCACCCGCATCGCCAACTTCGCCCGCACCCCTCCCCCCAAGGACTGGAACGGCGTCTGGAACACCGCCTCGAAATAAATGGTTAATTTCTCATTGGGTAGGCCCCTTTTGATAGAAGGGGCTGCCACTTCTGTCAGAATTCCCGTGCGAAGCGCAAAGGCAATTCTGCCGGAGGCGGAATTAAGAATGGCCAGGGCGGGTCTACGGGGGCCAAGTGGCCTACCCGTGTTCGCGCTAGAATTTTTCTTCACATTCATTTTGGCCACTCAATATCTCCCCGCCCAACCCCTCCCTTGGTCGGAAGGCGAAAAACTTACCTACCTGATTGAATGGGGCATCGTCCACGCCGCCGAGGGCACCTTCACGGCCACCACGGAACCCGGCAAGGAAGGCGTCCAGAAATTCGACCTCTATCTCCGTTCCCGTGGGCCCATCGAGGCTTTTTATCCGATCCGCAGTCGCTTTACCTCTCTGACCCAAGTGAAGCCTTGGCGCTCCCTGGAGTACCGCCAGGATCGCAGTGAAGGTGGCAACGTCCGGAACCGCCGGACCGTTCCCGAATATTCCGTAAAGTTGGGTCGGTTCTGGCCCGGCCCCGACAAACCGGAGGAGAATTTCGACCTCCCGGAAGGCCCCTGCGAGGACTTTGGATCCATGCTCTATCACATCCGCGCCTATCCCTGGAAGAAGGACGAATCCGTCACTTGGAACATCCTGGAAAACAAGGAGCCCCTCTTCGGAAAGATGACCTGCACGGAGATCGGGGAGATCGAACTCGAGGACCGCGAACCTCGCCGGTTGATCCAGTTGCGTTGCGAGCCCGTGGGCGCCTCCCGCCGCCATCAAGGCTGGCTGGACCTCTGGATGACCGACGACGAGCGCCGCCTCCCTATCCTCGCCCGCCTGAAATTCCGCTATGGAACCTTCACCATCCACCTCATCCGCGGCGGCGGCCCCGGGAACGACTGGATGCCCGACGGCGAACCCATCCCTGTTTACGCCGATACCGACACGCCGGTGATCGAGCAACGGCTGCCCTCCGCCCGGTAGAGGGGTTGCCCAAAGGTTTTCGCTTAGGTAGGGCGGCGTGTCCCTACGCCGCCTCGTTCAAGCTTGGAGATTCATATATTCAAGGAGGCGGGCTGCGGAGAGCCCGCCCTACCTAATTGCACACCTACACCTCTAGAGTTTCTTAATCTTCATCCTAATCCTCATCTCTCTGCCTCCACCTTTCCACCATCCACTTTCCACCCTCCTCCGGCGTTAACGTCAAACACCCTGTCTCCTCGAGCTTGAGGAGCTCGATCCCCTCCATCCACGCTAGCTCGGCAAAATCAACCGAGAGCGAGGTATCCTCCTCCAGTACCCTGGACCATCGCACCACGGTTCCGGGTTCCACCGCCTCCAGCCACTCTCGGGTAAGGTTGGCCTCACCTCGTTTGGCCGGCCCCTGCACCAGTACGCCAGCCTTCAGATTCGCCCCATGCTCCATGACCAGTTCCCTTTCCACTTCCCCGGGAATCGACCCGGCCCAAAGCAACCGCGCCGCACCGCTCTCCAACATCAACACCATGCCATCCTCTTCACTCCGGCCACTTCCACCACCTGCCGGTGGCCAAAGGACCGTCACCTTCCAGTCTTTTCCTAAATCGATCTCCTCCCCTTCCCGCCAGAACTGCTTCCCCTCCTGACGCCGCTCCAATTCGGCCCGCCATTCTTTCAGGGCTGGCGAGCGCAGCGCCGTTCCCGTTTCCGCCCACCAACCCACCGGCATGGCTCTAACCAGCTCCCCCGCCGCTCCCAAACGGTCGGATACTCCCGCCGTCAGGATCACACCCCGCAACGAGTTTATACCGTGCCAATGCAGGAACGGGCGCATCGTAAATGCCCAAGCTCGTTTCGAACCAGTGTCGATCAGCCACTTCCCGTCCCGGCCGGCCACCAAAGTGGGTGCGGCGTCATCCATCGCCACCACCTTAACCCAGGGTTCTTTCTCCAACCACGCCTTGGGATCGGCCACCGCAAACTG
>JBILFP010000118.1:0-5460 GCA_044351535.1 Methylacidiphilales bacterium | reverse complement strand
GGCGCAGAGAACGCGGAGGGATTGTTGGATGAGGATTAGGATTAAGATTAAGGAAAATTAGAAATTTAAATCAGTGAAGATGAGAAGTAGGTAGGCCCCTTTTGATAAAAGGGGCAGCCACTTCTATCAGAAGTGGCCTACCTGGCCTGAATTTTTCAACTGAGGAGGACTATTTCGGGAAGGTGACGGTGACCTTGGCTCCGCCAAGGGAGGGGGAGCGGGAGAAGGTGATGGAGGCGCGGTGGTTTTCGGCGGCGGTGCGGGCCAGAAACAGGCCCATGCCCATGCCTTCCGGCTTGGTGGATTCGATGGGCATTTCGGAACGGAGTTTCTGCTCCTCGGTAAAGCCCGGGCCGGAGTCCTCCATGTTCAGGGTCAGCCCGCCATGAGTTTCTACCAGGCTAATCGAGATCTTTCTGCGGTCCGTCGGCTGGGATTCCACGGCCTGGAGGGCGTTGCGGAGTAGGTTGGATACCAAGAGATGAAGCTGGGCATCGTCCCCGGTAATCATGCGGGAACTATCCAAGCCCTCCGTTCGTAGCTCTGCGCCGGCCCGCTGGAGGGCGGGTTGCAGATACAGGACCGCGCTGCGCACGACGTCTGCCAGATTCAGGGTTTGGTGGTCGCTGGCCACGTTGCCGAGAAGGGCCCGGATGGTTTCGATGGTGTCCACCACCTGTTCCGCCCGACCTTGAATCATCCGGAAGGCCTCCGCGCTCTCGGAATCCTTGCCGGTTTTTCCCGCCAGGTTGCGAAGGCTGAGCTCGGTTTGCAGGAGGATTTGGCTGAGCGGCTGATTGATCTCATGGGCGATGCCCGCGGCGGCCAGGCTGGTCTTCAGCTTGCGGGTGATCTCCTCCCGTTGGCGCTGTTCCGCAGCCTTTTCCCGGCTGCGGGACTCTTCCAGCCGATGAAAAAGAACGGCCAAAAACTGGGCGATCAGGGAGATGCCGATGAGGAAGACGTTGAGATCAATCAGGTTGGCGCCCTCGGCCCGGTAGAAGGGGCCGATGCCGTGACTGGTGGCGTACAAGAAGGCGAGGGAGATCAGCATGCTGGAGCTGCAGACCGCCTTGAGGCCAAGCATCAGGGCAAACCCCACGAGGACAGGCTGGAAAAGCGCCAAAGAGGTTCCGATGTTGCCCCCGGGCAGGGCCAAAAGGGCGAACCAAAGCACGCCGGCGGTGATGGCCATTGGCAGTAAAACTTTCTTGGGCCAAGCGGAGCGGGCATCGCGGTTCAAGAGGAGCGCGAGCAACGGACTTAATTGGGATTGGGCGACCGCGTTGCCGATCCACCAGTTTTGCCAGGAATCTGCCCAAGCGCGGAAATCCCCGATTACTCCCGAAAAGAAAAGACTGAGGGTTCCCAGCGTGGCGCTGAAAGGCTGCAGAACCAGAAACACCAGACCCTGCAGAACGAGCCAGGAGCGAAGATCATAGGGATTGGGCTGGCCGCCCAAGCGCCGATACAGCCACCAAGCGCCGACGGCTTCCAAGCTGTTGATGATGGAGATGGAAAGGGCGGGGAAGGGTGACAGTCCTTGAATGAGGGCAAGAACGAGCTGGCCGGTAAAAACGCCCGGCCAGATTCCGGGGCCGAAACGGAGGGCGAAGGCCAAGGCGATGCCTTCCGGAAGGAAGAACACCGGGGTGACCACGACGTTGTCGACCTGGGCAAGAAAGCTGAGCCGGCCCGTGAGGGCATAGGCGATGGCCAGGATGAGGGAGGGGACGCCGGAAGTGCGGAGCCAGGAGTTCAAGACAGTTAGATTAGGATTAAGATTAAGATTAGGGAAATTCGGATTGCGGATTGAGGAATGCGGAAAATCAATCTCTACGTCGCCGCGGTGAAAAAGGGCATGGCCCACGAAGATGTTTTACCGCAGAGGCATATGGATACGGAGGGGGGACGCCGCGGAGCGCGGCCCTACAGATTTTTACCAATTTGAGCCGCAAGCCAGGTAGGGGCGGTTATCCCTAACCGCCCGCGGGCCGTTGGGACAACGGCCCCTACCGAGCGGGAATAGACAAGTTTCAGCTAGGCGGCCAAGGGACTGCCCACCCTACCTTTTGCGGAGAAACCGTCAGGCGAGCTGGGGGGCGGGGCGGCGGGTGGCGAGAGTGGCTTTGTGGATCAGGGCAGCGCCGCGGAGGTTCAGCTTGGTGGCGATCCGCTTGCGGTGGGTCTTCACGGTGTGTTCGGACAAGCCGAAGTGGCTGGCGATTTCCCGGTTGCTCCGGCCCTTGCCAATCATGTCAAAAATTTCCTGTTCACGCTCGGTCAGCTTTTCAAGGAGATCCGCCTTGAATTTGCCCGTCTTGATGCCGCGGGCATTGATCAGAGAGTTGATCTGACTCTCCACCGTCGAATAGGCCTTGGTTTTATCGATGACGGCATGGATGGAGTCCTGAAGATCGGGGGGAACGATAAAAGTGTTGGCATGGCCGGAGAGAATAATGATTTTGGCCACCGGGTTGGACGCCAGTAGCTGGCGTGCCACGGCCACGCCGTTGCCGTCAGGCAGCTGCAGGTCGAGGATGAGAAGGTCCGGGCGATGCCGCTCGCAGTGCTCGAGCCCTTCCTGGGCGGTGGAGCAGGTGCCAACCATCTCCAGACCAGGAGTGGTGCGGAGGATTCCCTCAAGGAGCTGGGCGAACATCTTCTGATCCTCAATCAATAAAGTCCTCAAGCCCATCCGTAGTATATAGATCAACTACTGCTCATAAGGAATACCCACAAATTAGTTGAGTATGAAAAAATACAAGAATCTGATGAATAATGGGATACGGCATGAAAAAGCCCTAAATCAGCGTATTTTCGGAACGAATTTCAGGACCTATTAGATTTTCTTAAGGATAGGCAGACGCGCCCACTAAAAGAGGCCCAAGGTTCCCGATGCTTGGCTTGGCGGGGGATTTTCGCTCTATTGGAGGGCTACGATGTTGGCGTTTTTACCTCTTGCGGCCTCCAGCGGACCCCCTGTTCCCGCCGCCGCCACCACCTTTTTCCAAATCGGCCCGCTGCCCGTCACCAGCAGCATGATCGCGGTGTGGGGCGTGGCCGCGGTCATTCTGGCGGTGTTGATGATCGGCACCCGCCGGATGGCCCTGGTTCCCACTGGTGCCCAAAATCTTGTTGAGGCCGTAGTGGACGGGGTCCAGGGAATGCTCTCCGGCCTGCTGGAACCGAAGGTGGTCCGCTGGGCCCTGCCGCTCATCGCCACCTACTTCATATTTATTCTTCTCTCCAACCTGGTGGATCTCATGCCCGGCGTGGGGAGTATTGGCTACGGTCATGCCAAAGAAGGCGGATTGCCCTTTGCTCTGGACCACGTAGAGCGGCCTCTCCTCCGGCCGCCGACGGCGGATGCGAACCTGACCGTCTCGATGGCGGTGATCTACTTTGTCATGAGCACATTTTGGGCGCTGCGCTTCAATGGGCCAATCGGCCTGGTGAAGCATATCTTTGGCGTGAAGGGGAAAATCGGGGGGTTCCTGCTCGTCCCGATGGCGGTGATCTTTTTCCTGGTCGGTATCGTGGAGGTGATTTCCATCATGATCCGGCCGGTTTCCCTGTCGATGCGGCTCTACGGGAACATTTACGGTGGAGAAAACGTGCTCACCCTGATGCTGAAAATGCTGCCCGGCGGAATCGCCGCGGTGCCTTTCTATTTTCTCGAGCTGATTGTCTGTGTGGTGCAGACGATCGTGTTCACCATGCTTTGCGTGGCCTTCACGGCGACGCTTTGCTCGCACTCGGAAGACGAGGGCGGGCACCACTAACCCCAACCAAGGAGACACCCATGATACTGGCAGAGGCAGGACAAATCACATTGAACGGCATGCAGATTGCGGTGGCGCTGGTCGGCGCCGCAGCGGCGATCGGCGTGGGACTAATCGGCGGTCGCGCGGCCGAGGCGGTGGGCCGCAATCCCGGCGCCTTCAACCCCGTGCTGATCATCAGCCTGCTGGGGATGGCGTTTGCCGAGGGTCTCGCGATTCTCGTCTATTTCGTCGTCAACAAATAGTCCCGGGGACGTCGAGCCATGCTCGCCACATCCCTGATGGAGACCGGCGTCCAGCTAGCGGACCAGCTGGGCATCAGCTGGCCAAAGTTCCTCGCCCAGACGATCAATTTTTTGATCGTCCTGGCGGTGCTCTGGAAGTTCGCTTACCGGCCGGTCCTCAACATGCTCGCGGAGCGCAAGCGCCTCATCGAGGAGGGGCTGGCCGGGGCCGAGAAGGGGAGAACCGCCCTCCTCGAGGCCGAAGCCCAGCGCCGGAAAATCCTGTCCGAGGCGGAAGCCCGGGCGGAGAAGATGGTGACCGAGGCCCGCGCCGCCGCCGACGCCCAGGGCGCCCTGCGGCTGGCCGACGCGCAGTCGCAGGCCGAGACCCTCGTCCGCAAGGCGAAGGAGTCGATGGAGCGGGAGAAATCCCAGCTCGAGGCCGAGATGCGCAAGGAGCTGGGTCGCCTGGTCGCCCGCACCACCGAAAAGGTGGTCGGCCGCGTACTCACCCCGCAGGACGAAGAGCGCCTGCGGAAAGAGGCCGTGGAACAGGTCGTCCGCTAAGGAGCCGATGAAGATCAGCCGAGCCGCCCGCGCCGAGGCCAAATCCCTGTTCCGTCTTTGCCGGACAGAGCATGGATTGGACGAGGCGCGCCTGCGCAAGGTGGTGCAAGTGGTCGCGAAACGGCGGCCGCGGGGCTACCTGCAGGTGCTCGGACGGCTGGTGCAGTTGGCGAAGCTGGAGACGGAGCGGCGGACCCACGAGGTGGTGTCCGCCACAAAGCTCGAGGACGGCGGCAAGTCCGTCTTCGCGCTGTTGGAAAAACATTTTGGCAAGCCGCTGGCGCAGAAGGCCGAGGTCCGGCCGGACGTGCTGGGCGGGTTGCGAATCCGCGTGGGCAGCGATGTCTGGGACGCGACCATCCGCGGGCGCCTGGAGGCGCTCGCCCGGTCGGCCTAAGGCGCGGAGAGCAAGGAGCAGAACATGAGTGGAATCGTCGCAGAAATCGAAGCCGAAATCGGCAAACTGAAATCCGAGGTCACCAAGAGCCACACCGGACGCGTCCGGGAGATCGGCGACGGCGTGGCCAAGATCGAGGGCCTGACGGGGGTCGCCCTCAACGAGATGATCGAATTTCCCGGCGGCGTCACCGGCCTCGCCCTCAACCTCGAGGAGACCGAGGTGGGCGCCATCATCATCGGCGACTTCACCCACATCAAGGAAGGGGACGAGGTCAAGGCCACGGGCAAACTCCTCCAGGTTCCCGTTGGTAAGGAACTGCTCGGCCGCGTGGTCAACGCTTTGGGCGAACCGCTTGACGGCAAGGGCCCGATCAAAGCCAAGAAGACCTACCCGGTGGAAAAGATCGCCCCGGGCATCATCAAGCGTCAGTCCGTCAGCCAGCCGCTCCAGTCCGGCATCCTCGCGATCGACGCGATGATCCCGA
>JBILFP010000117.1:0-5504 GCA_044351535.1 Methylacidiphilales bacterium | reverse complement strand
TGGGCGGTGTCGTACTCGTTGGGATCGAGGAGGTGGATCTCGGTGATTTTGTGATCCTTGATCCATTCGCGCAGAACCTCCGGGTAGCCTTCGTCGCGCGCCCCATCGGTGAGTCGCCGGTAAAGGACGCGGTACCCTTTCTTTTTGAGGTTTGCGGCGTGGTGGCGCATCGCCGCGTAAAGGAGCGTCAATTTCTGTTGGTGGTAGCGGAGATGCCCGGCCCGGGGAGCTGACTCCACCATTCCCACCAGCAGGTCTTTGGCTGGAGATGAAAGCAGGGGGTGATTCGGCAGAAGTTGATCGCCGAGAATCCAGATCAGGCGCACAGTTTCAGGCTAAGCTAGCCGGCCGGATCCGAAAGGAAGAATGGCTTGTTTCGCAGGGAGGCGGAGAAAGAATAAGAACATGCTGACCTTTGTGGAGGAGATCGTCCTGCTGGCCTTGGACGACAAAAAGGGAAAGTTTGTGGATCTTCCGCCCTTGGCCCTGGATCAGGCGTTGGCTGGAGCGGCCCTGCTGGAACTGGCTTTCCACAACCGGATTGATACCGATCTCACCCATCTCACCCTGGTCAGCGACAAGGCCACCGGCGACCGGATGTTAGATCCGATCCTCAAGGAGATCGTGGCGGCCAAGGACAAGAAGGATGCCAAGTACTGGGTGGGGGTGATTTCCGCGGACGGCGAGAAGATCCGCGATGGCGCCTTGGCGCGGTTGGTGGAAAAGGGGGTTTTAAAAAGGGAGGAGAAAAAAATCCTTTGGGTCATCCCTGGGCGTCGTTACCCGATGATCCAGAACCAGGAAGAAGAGGAGGTTCGCAAGCGAATCCGCCGGGTGGTGGTGGACGGGGCCATTCCCTCCCCGCGGGACGTGGTCATCATCAGCTTGGCCAGTGCCTGCCAGCTCCTCCGGACCGTCTTCAGCGATGCAGATCTCCTAAAATACAGCCCGCGGATTGCGGAAGTGGCCAAGATGGATCTGATCGGACGGGCGGTGTCCAAGTCGGTGGCAGAGGTCCAAGAGGCGGTGATGCGGGCCGTCCTTTATTCGGTTTAGAAGTTTTGGCCTCGGCGGAGCGGGGCCCTACAGAACGAAAAATTTAGTTTTTTCCGCAGCCGCAGGAGCCGGGCCCGCAACCGTGGCTGGAGGGAGCCGGGGCGCCCTTGGATCCGCCCATGATTCCCAAACCACCGCTGATCACGCGCCGCACCGGTTGGCCGGTCTCCGGATGCTTGGTGAGGGGACGGTCGTTCATGGATTGGCGAACCTCGAACTGCTCGGGCTTTTGGTTGGGCTTGGAGGGGATGGTCTCGTACAGGTAAGTAGCCATGACTTTTTATAGACTAGTCAGGCACGAAAATCCAAGGACACACGAGTCCCTAGAACTTTTCGTTTAGGTTTAGGTTTACGTTTAGGAAGGCTTGTGCGGACTGTGGTAAAGGGCGGGATTGGAAAAGCGGGCAATGTTGGCCAAGGTAGTGGTCGTGAAGCCGGACGATTTTCACTATGCGCTGGAAAACACCAAGGTGGTGATGCCGCCCCAAAAGCGGCTGGAGACCTTTGGCACCACGGTGTTGAACTACCACCTGATCACCGAAGAGATGGACTCGGTGAACCGGATGAGGGTGCGGGAGGGAAGGATCCACGCGCACAAACCGGAGCTACTGACGCCCGACAAGTTTGCCAAGTTGCTGCTGGAGGGGTTTGGCGAGAAGGCGGAGCGCTACGCCGATGCGGTCAGTGAATTCGCCTCCCAGATTGCGGTCTTAAAATATGGGTTCACCTTCCGGAAGGACGACGTGCGGCGCTACGACGTGACCGGCGCGCTCACCGAGGTGACGGCCCGGGTAAAGGCGGAGGTGGAACGCCGGAACGATCCGCTGGCGGCCGTGCTGACCGGCGTGGATGACGGATGGGAGGTGTGTCTATTGAAGTTCGCTTTGGACATGGTCTTGACCTCCGGTAATGAGAATGTCCGGGATCTGAAACACCGGGGCCTTCTGTAGTCGCCGGAGATCGGCTGTTCTAGCGGTCCGCCCACTTTTTTCATGAATCAGGAAACGAAGGCTTGGTTGGGGTGGGTTATCCGGGTGGTCTTCACCATCGGAGCGCTTTGGTTCCTAGCCACCAAACTCAATTGGCAGGAGTTTTCCGAGATCCTTCGGCAGGCCAAGCCGAGTTGGTTGGCGGCGGCCCTGGTTGCTTACGGTGGGGTGGTGGTGGTTTCGATCGTGCGTTGGCATCTGCTTTTGGAGGTGGCAGGCGCGGCGGTGGGATGGGCTCGCACGGCCCAGCTCGCCGTGGCGGGACTTTTCTTTAACAGCATTCTTCCGGGTGTGATGGGTGGCGATGTGATGCGTGCCTTCTGGGCGGCCCGCGATGCACCCCAAGCGCGCCCCGCGGCCGTGGTGTCCATCCTGCTCGAGCGGGTGTTGGGTTTGGCGGCAACTGTCCTGCTGGGTGCGGCGCTAATCTTGCCTCGCTGGAAGGAGCTGAACCAGCACCCCGTGACCCAGGCTGGGGCGTTGGCGTTCGTCACGGTGGCCGGGATCCTGCTGGTCATTTTGGTGGTGTTGGGCAGTCCGGTTTCAAGCCGGTTGTTGGCGGGGGATCACTCATCGGGATGGAGAAAGGCGGCGGCGGAGGGAGCCAAAGCCTGCCATGTTTGTCTGACCCACCCGGTTGGGGCAGGGGCGGGCCTGCTTCTGAGTCTCACCTCCCAGGCCCTGCTGGTGACCCTGTTCTTTACGGTGGCCGAAGCGATGGCGCTCCCGGCGGACTTCTGGCAACTGGCTTCGGTGCTGCCGATGGTGGCGATGGTGACTGTGCTGCCCATCACGTGGAACGGCCTCGGCCTGCGCGAGGCGGCGTTCGTTACTTTTTTAGGGGTTTACGGGGTTCCCGCGGCCCAGGCGGTGGCGATCTCACTGACGGCATTTGGGGTGATTCTGGTTTGGAATTTGTTTGGGGGAGTTGTGTATCTGGTGTCGGGAGTGGGGAAGGCCAAACAATAGGAGATAGTGGTTAGGAGATAACAAATAGGGGGATTGAAGCGGGTGGCTTAAACGCGGGTTTTTCAAAGGAGCAAAAAGCGGGTAAGCTCCTCAGATGACCACGGCGACTCAAAACGCTCCAAAATTGGCGAACCTGCGGGTGCGGGAGCTCAAGCCCTTGTCCTCGCCCAGTCGACTGAAGAAGGAGATCCCCGTCTCCAGCACGGCTGAGACCACGGTTCGGAAAGGCCGGGAAGAGGTGGAGGCGGTGCTGGAGGGGAAAGATTCCCGGCCCCTGGTGGTGCTTGGCCCCTGTTCCATCCACGACCGCAAGGCGGCCCTCGAATACGCGGAACGGATCGCAAAAATGCGGGAGGAGCTCGGCGACTCACTGCTCCTCGTGATGCGGGTCTATTTTGAAAAGCCGCGGACGACGGTGGGCTGGAAAGGGCTGATTAACGATCCGCATCTGGATGGATCATTGGATCTGGAGGGAGGGCTCAAGTTGGGCCGGAAACTCTTGGCGGAGATCAACGAGATGGGAGTTCCCGCCGGCACTGAGTTTCTTGATCCGATCGTCCCTCAATATCTTTCCGACCTGGTGACTTGGGCTGCGATCGGGGCCCGAACCACGGAGAGCCAGACCCACCGGGAAATGGCCAGTGGGCTTTCCATGCCGGTGGGTTTCAAGAACGGCACTGACGGGAGTCTGCAGGTGGCGGTGGATGCGATGCTTTCCGCCCGCACGCCCCATTCTTTTGTCGGGATCGACGGGGAAGGGCTGACCAGCGTCGTCCGGACCACCGGAAACACCTCGACCCATCTTGTCCTGCGGGGCGGGCGGGATAAGAGCAACTTTGACCCCGATAGTTTGGCGGTGGCGCGAGAGTCGCTAAAAAAGCACCAGCTGCCCGTGCGGTTGATGGTGGATTGCAGTCACGCCAACTCCGGGAAAGAGGCGACCAAGCAGGAGGTGGCCTGGAAGAGTGTGGTGGAGCAGAAAAAGGGAGGCACGCCGGGGATTCTTGGTCTGATGTTGGAAAGCCACCTCCACGAGGGCCGGCAGGACCTGCCCAAGGATGGGCCGAAGGGGTTGAAGCACGGGATTTCCGTGACCGACGCCTGCATGGGCTGGGAGCAGACCGAGTCGCTACTTCGCTGGGCCGCCCGCTAAGCGGGATTGGCTCCTTCCAACCCCCTTTCTAGGATTTCCCCTTGAAGACTACGCCCACGATTTCCTCCCCAGAGGTTCGGAAAGAGTACGCCCAGCACGTGGTGCCTTCGTACAAGCGATCTGAGACAGCACCGGTACTGGTGCGGGGCCAAGGGACCCTGGTGTGGGACGCCGACGGAAAAGAGTATCTCGATTTCGGCGGTGGTATCGCGGTGAACTGTTTGGGGCATGCCCATCCGAGCTTGGTCCAAGCCCTGCAGGAGCAGGCCGCCCAACTCATCCATGTCTCCAATCTCTTCTTTCACCCCAAACAGGCGGAACTGGCGGCGGAGCTGGTGAAACGGACGGGGCCGGGAAAGATGTTCTTCTGCAACAGCGGAGCTGAGGCCAACGAGGCCATGGTGAAGGCGGCCCGGAAAGCGGGAGCAGCCCTAGGGCGTTTCGAGATCATCACCACGCTTAACTCTTTTCATGGACGAACGCTGGGGATGATTGCGGCCTCCGGTCAGGAACGGTTGCGGGAGGGGTTCGGCCCGGCGATGCCCGGGTTTGTTTACGTTCCCTACAACGACCTGGCGGCGGTGGAGAAGGCGATCGGACCCAAGACCGCGGCGGTGATGATCGAGGGAATCCAGGGGGAAGGGGGCGTGATCCCGGCCTCGGCGGACTATCTGTTGGGCCTGCGGAAACTGACCCGGGAGAAGGGTATCTTTCTGCTGATGGACTCGGTGCAGTGTGGGCACTATCGGACCGGCTGTTTCCAGAGTTACGAAAAGATTTTGCAGGAGGCGGGCAAAAAGGATGCATTCCTGCCGGATGCGGTTTCCATGGCGAAAAGCCTAGGCGGTGGCTTTCCGGTGGGGGCCGTCTGGCTGGGGGAAAAGCTGATGGATGTGCTGGGCCCGGGCACCCATGCCACGACTTACGGTGGGACCGCCTTGGCGTGTGCGGTGGCCCTGGAGGTGCTGCGGATCATCGGGGAGGAGAGGTTGGCGGAGAACGTGGCGGCCCGGGGAGAGGAGTTGAAGGAGGGTTTGCGGAAACTGTCCGGGAAGGGCTGGGTCGGGGACGTCCGGGGTTTCGGGGGAATGGTGGGTGTCACGGTGAAGGGTCGGTCCCATGCGGAGGTGGCGGTGCAGCTGGCGGTAGCAGGGCTGCTGGTAGTGCCCGCAGGTTCGGATGTCCTGCGGTTTCTGCCGCCGTATAATGTCTCGAAGCAGGAGGTCGCGGACGCCCTGCGGAAAGTGGAGTCCACCCTATGAGACATCTTCTAAAGCTGGAGGGAATGCAGGAGGCTGAGGCCCGGCAGATCCTTTCCCTGTCGCAAAAGGCCAAGA
>JBILFP010000116.1:0-5535 GCA_044351535.1 Methylacidiphilales bacterium | reverse complement strand
CGGCGCTGTCGTAAGCCGCCATCTGGATCTTGGCATCGGCGTTCACCGCCATACCGGTCAGCTCCTTGATTTTGAAGTCCCGCACCGAACTGCCGCTCATCAACACCCGACCCGCCCCGTTTTCCAACCGGGTGCCGTGGAATCCGCGGATCACCACGTTCCGCAGTTCCAGTGCATCGCCCGACCGGACCACCGCCAGGTTTTGCGGACCGGAGTTGGGTGTGGTGGACACGGGGGTGGTGGAAGGTTTCGCCCCCGCGGAGGTGTCCAGATCCACCACGGTGGCCCCGGTGATTTTCACCGCCTTCTCAGCCTGGAGTTCCACATGCTTCGCCTCCGTCGAGGGGGAGGTGCCCCCCAAAAGCTGATCCGATGCCAACAGCTGCACGGATCCGTTGAGGGAAGCCACGTCGATCTGGCCGCCGACTTCCTTGACCGCAGTGTCGGTCAGCGTGACATCCTGGCGGGCCCGGACCACAACTTCCGACCCAGCCGCCGCATTTCCCAAAACTTTCACGTCCACCAACTCAGCCGATCCGGCCGCCTCCATCCGTAGGCTGTTGCCCGGAAAGAAAAACGAATCCGAACCGAGGAAAAGGTTCCCCGTGGTGGCGAATTCCGCCTGCGTCCCGCCAAGATCCCATAGGGTGTTTTTTAGGAAAAGCCCGCCGTTCCCGGCCACCAAGCTAAAACTTTTGCCGACCCCGTTGTCCAGACTGATCGCTAAGCGCTGGACCAACTGAACGGACCAGGAGGTGAGATAGCCCTCCGCCCCGGAGGAGGCGTCAAAAGTTGCCAGGGTAAACTGGCCCAAAGGATCGACCGGACCGAAGCCGGCGGTCAGCAGGGTAGTCCCGCGGTCCGGCTGATAGGTTCCGGTGATCGCTCCGCCGCTCACAACCGACTGGGCCTGGTGGATCGCACTATTTCCAAAATCACTGAAGGTGACGCTCAGTCCATTGTCGGAGGAGCCTTCGGGCGCAAGGGGGGTGGATCCAATCCGGTCCAGCAGGGTGACCGTCGCCGTATCCCCGGAGCTTTTCGTGTGCCGGAGGTAGGAGACAAAATCGCCATTGAAGGCGCCGAAAGCCAAAGGATCCCCGTCAATGCGCAGGCTGACCTGATCCACAAACCAGGAGAAGGAAGTGGATAGGCCCTGCGTGCTTAAATCCAAATTGCGGGCCAAACCGACCAAATTCCCGTCCGGAATTTTGGCGTCGGGGAAATCGCTGATGATCGTGGCAGAGGCCACCGTGGGATCGATGCGGATGGTGTCGGCAAAGATGACGCGATCCCGGTTTTGCAGATTCACATCGGGAACCGCCGCCGTACCGGCGCTTAAATTTCCCATGAAGAAGTAGTCGGAGGTCTGGGCGGCGTAAAGTTGGCTCAACCGACCCAGGGACTCGACCTGGCCCCACGAAAGATTCCTGGCCTGATGGATGGTCGAGAAGAAAGTGGATGGGGCCCCGGCGAGGGAGGCACCCGCCTGTCCGGTGAAGTAGAAAAAGTTGTCCAACGCCGCCAGCTCCACGGAGCCCGGTTGGCTGAGCAACCGTCGGGCAGGGTTGGCCGCCCGGATCGCATTCAGGTCAAACCATGCTGGATAGGCGTTGGCGGAATCGGTGAGCGTCCCGGCCGAGGCCGTCACCGTGGAAGCCAGATAGGCTGAAGCCGGATCGGTTGGATTCTGAAGTCCCGGGAAAAAATTGCGGGGATCCGCTGCAAAGCTGACCGAGGTGGATCCGGCCGGAATGATCACCGTGGCGGGGAGACCGCTCAACCCGGAAAGAGTCACTGCGGTGGCCTGGAGGGCGGCGCGATCCAAGGTGACCGTCCCGGTGCCGTTTGCAAAACTCAAGTTCAGGGAAGAGGGGGCCAGAATGGGGGCCGGCGTTTGAGTGGCTACTTGGCTGACCACCGAAACCACGGGGTTCACCGCTGGCGGGGGTGGAGGAGCCGGGGCTTCGGCGCGTGGTACCGGGGCTGCCGCCACTGGTGTGCCGCCACCCGCGCCGGGGCCGGCGGCGGTTTCGATGTCCATCCCATCGCCGCGCCCGGTGGAGTTACCCACGAGGTCGACCTTTTTGTTCACCACCATGAACTCCTCTTTTTCCACCTTGGGAGCTCCCACCAGCAGATCCCCGTCCCCGGTTTTGACCGCCACGGCCTCAACTTCCAGTTTTTCCAGTTTGCCCTCCTTCACGGCCTGCTGCTGGGTTTCGACAACCTTTTCAATTTTCGACGCGGAAGGCAGCTCCGCCTTGAACTCCACCAACAACGGCGAGGTGGCCACCACCCGTTTCACATCGACATCGAACACCTGGATTTTGGGGGTGGGTAATGCGCCTCCTCCGGCGTCTCCGCCACCTGTCACCGGTCCAGCGCCAGCCGCTGGACCGGGACCCTTTTCATCCCCGCCCGGCCTGGACGAGCCGGCGGTCGGACCAGCCGAAGATTTTTCTGACGAGAGAGCCCCGGCCGCCTCCTTGACTGATTCGGCTCCGACGGAGGCCGCCTGCCCGGGGCGAATCAGGGTGGTGGATCCGCCCGCCGTCACCTTCAGCCCGCCCTGCCCTTCCAACAAAACGAAAAGCACATTTCCGACCCCATCCCGGCTGGCCATGAAGGTGGTGCCCGAAACGGCTCCCGTCACGCCGCCGCAGTCCACCGTGGCCCCGCCGTTTCCGGGAGGCGTGTGGATGAGAATGGTGCCCTGCTCCAGCTTCACCAAACGCTCCTTCGACTTAAACGAAAATTGGGTGTTCGAACCCATCCGGGTAATGGAGGTGTCGGCAAAGGTGAGCTCCGCCATGGATGCAGCCGCCGTGGAGACCATGGAATTTTCCCCGATCTTGTCGTTCACCTTGGCCGGAACCGCTCCCGAGCCCTCGTTTCTTTCCACGATATTTTTGACCGTGGTGATGTCGGCCGCCTTGAATTCCATGGCCCCAAAGGAGGCGGCCACGGAAGCCCACAGAAAGAGAGGTAGGCTGATTTTCCTAAGAATCATACGACTCTTCCTTCGACCATCCTGAAAGGGGGATGGTTCAAACAAAGTTGAAGAACTTTCGACCTTGTTCAACGGACTTGAAATATACCGCAAAATGCTGAAATTCAATGGTTTTGAATAACTTTAGGTGACGGGCCAATCTATTGTTTATAACTTAAGATATCAACACAATATGTTGTATTGGCTAATTTTTGGTAGGGCTGATCGTCCCGATCAGCCGATCGATAATTCAGCGATCCAAGACTCATCCGTTCCATCGGCCGATGAAGATCATCGGCCCCTACCGCACCTCGCCTGCAACAATCTTAAAACCACATCTTCTGTGGGGGCACAGAAGATCTGTGATCTAAGTAGCGGATTGGGAGTTTAAAAAATTACGACCGCCGACTACGAACCATCGCGAGCCCGCCTAAACCGACGGCGAGCAGCGAAAGCGCGGAGGGTTCGGGCACTAAGGTAATATTGGATGTGTTCAATGGTTCCCCAAATTCAGAGGAGGAAAAGAAGCTGTCTTTTGTGATGGTGTAGGTATTCCCTGGGTTGGTTAATGTGTTGAGCGGCACAGGAGCCCCGTTGGCCCCAGCCCAAATTCTTTCATACGTGCCTTGGCGAACTGTAAAGGTGTCTCCGCCCACCAGTCTAAAATCGTTATTAAATTCAAATGACAGAGACATGCCGTTGGGAGCCCATCCAGAGCTGCCTGTTGCGAGCCTTGTGGCAAATACCGAGACATTTGCTGAACTAACAAGGGATACACCACCAGATCCTGAAATGAGCGTCGCATCAGATGCGTATCCGTCCGCAGTGCTTAATGAATTGGGAATATTGACTCCCCAGATATACCCCCAAGCTTCTGCGCCTGGATTGATCTTAAAAGTAATGTCCTGCAGGACTGAAATGATCACATTGTTCGTGCCCCCGCCGGTGATTTGAATTTGTCCGAAAGAAGCAAAATTCAGGGCCAGAACAGCAACCGTTGAGGAGAGGATGATTTTTTTCATATTTTAGTGATTCCTTTGAACCTTCATAGTACACACACATTTTTAAATTTCTACCCCTTTTTGGATATTATATTTTTAGGGGGTTGAATCTGCCAATCGCCTTTAGAATCTTTCTTAAATTTTTCGCCTTTAGTATTTTACACATATTTTAAGCCCTCGATAGCTATCGTATTTTGATCCCCCGAAAAGACTATCTAGCTGGCCGCCGAGTTTATTGAGGCTGTTTTTCACTCAAATGGCAAATGGGGATAAAGCGACCCAAACACCCGCCCCTATCGGGACATGAATCATTCAAGCCTCAAGATCCGGTAGGACTAATCAGACCCAAGTCGGCGAGGGCTGGCCGCCCGATGGTGAGTTGAGAGTTTAAAGCCGGAATTTTTCTATCGGGCGAGCAGAGTAGTCTGCTCGCCCCTACCGGAAATTCACCCTCGGGCGGTAACCGCCACCTGCCACCAGAACCCGGCCGCGGCAGCGGACAGAAGGGCCAGTTCCGGCAGATACCAGGACACACCCAGACTCAGCCCAGTGCAGCCGGCCCCGGCCAGGGCCGCCAGCAGTGCTAGCGGACTACGCATGGCCGGTCACCGGCCGCCAAGCCAGCTCCAGTTCCATCCGTTCCCGCAACGCCACCAGGGCATCCAACCCCCGGGCCATGACTCCCGTGGGCTCGCCGCAGTGGTTGCAACACCGCCGCGCGGCCTCCCAGTCCGGCCGGTTCGTGTCCTCCCCGCAACTCCGACAATGTAAGATCGTTTCCATAACTTCCTCCTTTTGACTTGCAGTCTGGGGCTAGGGGTAGGACATTAAGCGTCCTATGAAGAAAAATTCTTTCCCCGCCCCTGGCGGTCACAGCCGGCCGCCCCTCGAACGCATGCAGCGTCTGCACGACCTCCTCATGAACGAGCGGCCCGTCAACTGCCAGCAGCTGGGCCGGGAGTTCGAGGTTTCCTACAAGACGATCCAGCGGGATCTGGACTTCATGCGGGACCGCCTGAATCTGCCGATCGCCTACGACATACACTTTCCGCTACACCGAACCCGTCGAGGCCTTCCCATTGTTACAGGTCAGCGAGGGGGAGATCCTCGCCTTGTTTGTCGCCCAGAAAGTGCTGGCGCAGTACCGGGGCACGCCTTTCGAGAAGACGCTGGCCAGCGCCTTCCAAAAACTGACGGGGGCCCTCAAAGAGGAAGTCAGCTTCAATTTGGGGGAGTGGGGAGCCGACTACTCGTTTCGGGTCACGGGGGCCTCGGCGGCCGATGTGGAAACTTTCCGCCTACTGGCCAAGGCGATTGTCCAGCGGCAAGAGGTTCGCTTTTCCTACCGCTCCCTCCGCGCCGCCACCCCTGAGACACGGACTGTCCACCCCTACCATCTGGCCAATGTGGACAATGCCTGGTACCTGCTGGCCCACGATCCCCAACGGGGACAGCTGCGCACCTTCGCCTTGGCCCGGATCCGTTCCCCAAAAGCCACCGGCAAGACCTTTGACCGCCCACGCGGGTTTTCAGCGGAAAAGG
>JBILFP010000115.1:0-5546 GCA_044351535.1 Methylacidiphilales bacterium | reverse complement strand
AAAACTCGTTTTCCCAGGTGGTTTATCGTTCCCCGCGCTTGCCGGGCCAGGAAAATGGCACCCTCTGGTATATCGGCCAGTTGGATCTTCGGGCCAATACCCTGCAAAACGTCGAAATTCTTTTCCGTACGGAGCCAGAAGGTCGGGACATCGCCAAGGTCTTCGCCGCTTCCGGCGAATATCGAAACGGGGTTTGGCACCTCCAGAACGCCCGCCGCATCGAGTACGGTGCCGAAATCGGCTTGGAAACGGCAGGCCCCATTCTTCCGGAGCTGCAGTTGCCCGAGCTGACCCAGCCCCCCGCCATGCTGGCCGCCCGACTCGTGCCCCCGGACGTCCTGCCTTGGCCGGAGGTCGCCCGGCTCGCCGGGGATACCGCTCGACTCAACCAACGACTCCGCGCCCCCTACTCCACAGAAAATTGGCACCGCTGGATGTATCCCTTGGCCTGCCCGCTCCTCTGCCTGTTCGGCATCGCGTTTGGCATGACCGACGCCCGCCGTAACGTGGCCGCCACGGTATTCAGCAGCGTGTTTGTCCTGTTTGCCTTTCTGGTGGTCACCCGTTTGTGCGTGGCCTTGGGCCAAGGCAGCCGGATTCCACCCTTTTTGGCGGGAACCTTGCCGATTTTTACATTTGGACTCGCGGGTCTTTATCTTTTCGCGGAAAAGGTCGGATGGTTATGGGAGTTGCAGGGCTGGAGCAAGAAGCACCCCCGGGCTGCGGTTTGGCTGCGCCGCGTTGGACTCGTGCAGGAATGAAGAGTCGTTTTTTTTTCACCCTGCCTTTGGTTTTTTTCGTGACGGCCTCCTTGCCCGCCCAAGAAACTTCCCCCGGCTCTGCCGAACAAAAAAGCTCCGGTCGTCTTTCCCTCCCGTCCCCACGAAACGATTCGCCGCCAGAACTACCCTTTACCGTTCCCCTGCCAGCCCACGCCGCAAAGCCTCCAATCAAGGCATCCTCCCCGGGTTTTAACCTTTCCGCGGGTCGGGGCAGCTCTGTCGCGGCCAAGGAGGAGGCTCCCGCCCAAGCCGAATATCTGCTCCCTGACCGGGATCAAAAGCCAGCTATCACCCCGGAAATTTCCAATCTCAACCTCCCGGCTGATCTGGAAATTACCGCCACCGATACCGGGGAAAAAATGATCCTTCCGGCCGGGACCTATCGCCAGATTCTGCAACTTCCGATCGATTCCCCGCTCATGCAAACCACGGATCAGGTTCGCCGGGATCAGGCCCGGCCCGTTGAGGTGAACAAGGAAACCTCCCGCTACGCCGAGCCGGAGAAAAAACCGGTCTGGGTACGCTACGAATCCCTAGAAAAAATTAAGATTGGCGAGGCGGAACGGCGGGGAGGGATTGATTTGCCCTCCCATGGCCCCAAGGAGCTGGGACCGAGGGTATGGTACGCCAAATCCGAAACCGCCGACGTCGCCTCCTCGGTTTTTTATTTTGTCTTTGGCGGCCTGGGATATTCCACCGCCAATGTCCTGGGCTGGTCGGCAGGCAACACCCGGGCGATTCCCGGCGATTTTGAGTACCGCCTGATCCGGCGCTGAGAATTACGGGGAAACGGCTGCCGAGGCGGTGGTGGCCGCACCAGCGGTGGGATTCAACGGCTGGCCGTCCACTTGAAGAATCCGCGGGGTCACAAAAATAAGGGTGTTCTTTTTAATCGCCTGCTCGGTTTTGCCTTGGAACGCGCGCCCGAAAATGGGGAGATCCCCAATCAGCGGAACTTTTTCATCAATCTTCTGGATGTCCTCCCGCAGGAGCCCTCCGAGCATTAAGGTGTGGCCATCGCTAACCTCGACCGCAGGCAAGTTTAAATCGCGCCGAACAAAAACGGGCTGCTGAATGTTATTGGTCAGGATGGTGACATTTCGACCAAAAAAGGCCGAGGTATAAGCCGAGTTGATTTGAGTCCCGTAATTAATGAACCCCTCGAAGTCCACAAAGCTGGGCTTGAGCTCCATCAAAACGCGGCTGTTGTCTCCGGTTACGTCAGGCTTTACCCCAAGCTTGACTCCGATCGGCACAGCATCACTGATCTGGGAGGGGAAGGAAGAAATCACGGTTTCAGGGCCGGGAATCCCCGTGTTGAAAGCACCACCCCCGGGCGGAATGATGGTTCGGATGCTGGACTGGGGATCGTTGTACTCCTGCACATAACGAAATTCTTGGGTCACCTCAATCACGCCCTCTTGACCCCGCTTGAGAACAATCGAGGGATTCGCCAACACATTGGCACTGCTTTTCTGGGAAATCGCTGTGATCAGGGTTCGAAACTGCATGCCATTGAAAATGGTTCCTCCAAACTGCAAGGTATTCAGGGCATAAGCAGAAGTCTGATTGGTCCCAGCAAGGACTCCCTGCTGCAGGAAGGACTGCAGAGTATTATTAGGGAGGAGACCTACCCCTTGAATCTGGTTCAGCTGGGCAGTGACTCCCTGTTGGGCGGAAGGATTAGGCGTACTTCCCAAAGAATTTGTCAAAAATCCAGCGGGTATTGGAGAGAGTAAATTTACACCCGAACCGCCAAAGCTGGAATTGACGGTGATGCTATCAAGATCACTCTGATTGATTTCCACGAGGCGCACTCCCACCTGAATCAGCAATGTCTGCTCCTCCGCCGCCCCGATCAGCTGGCCGATCAGATCCAACATTTCTGCATTGTTGACGACCCGCAAACGACTGGTGTTGCGGTTGTAGACCGCGAAGGCCCCCGTTGGGAATTTAACTCCCAACTCCTCCAGCTTGCCCTGCTCGTTGACACCGGCACTTCCCCCGACCTCCGCCAAGCCACCGGCCGTGACGCCACGGGGAGCGGTCGCCGCTTCTTCTGTTTCGCCGCCCCCCCCTCGGAAAAAGGAGGGGCTTACCGTGAACTCCCTCGGAATCAGATCCGGCCGGGTTTCTACCAAGGGGCTAAAGGTCACGCCCACCTCGCTCAGCCGGGTTTTTACACCGGCAATTTGACCCACATAGCGAACCACCTCTCCAAGGGAAACATTGCGCAGCTTGAGGCTGACCGGCTGAAAACTGGCCACGTCCGCGCTCACCACAAAATTCACCCCGGTTTTGGCCGCATCGGTATCGTACTGGCGGCTGAGGGTGTTCAGGGCCCTCCGAATCGTTTCCAGGTCCGCCCCGGAGAATTCCACCTGCGGAATCGTGATCTCCCGAAGTTTTTGCTCCAGCTGGAAAGTCGGAGAGGCGGTCAAGGGACCGGCCACCTGGGTTCCGCCGGCCGCCGCGGACTTTTTCGGGTAAATGTTGTTCCAGGCCTCCCGTACCTCTCGTTTTCTTTCCAAGTTGGATAAGTCCCGTGACTGGGCTGCCACCAGGGATCTTTCCTCATAAATTTTCCGGATTCCCTCCGTGGCCACCAGGTTGAAGGGGTCGAGTTTTAAAACTTCCTCATAACGAATCTCGGCTTGGTCCAGTTGCCCGGTCTCCCGCAACTGCGCAGCCTCCTTCAGTCCGTCCTGCACGGCTTGCAGCTTGTCGAAAAAACGGTTCGTCAAGGCGGGGTTGATCTCCTCACCCGCAACCGCACCCCGGCTAAGGATGGTGTTAGCTTCTTCGAGCAAGGCACGGGCGGAGGCGTTATCAGGTTGGCGCTGCAGACAGCGAAGCGCCCAGTCCCGTGCCTTGGGCCAACGCGACTGCCGGGCCTCCGTTTCCGCCAACTTGGCCTCCCATCCAGCTAGCGTTCCCTGGACCTTTCCGCCCAGTGGGGTGCGGCGTAGCCCCTCAGATGTCTGCTCCCAAGCGCGATCCAACCCTTCCCAGGCACGCAAAATCTCTCCTTGGGTTGCCAGTTTTTCTCCCTGCGACAGCGCCTGCTGCAGGGGCTGGATCGACTGCTCTCTTCGCCGGGTCTCGGTTGCTAACTGCTCTTGCAGATTGGGGCTGGCTTCAGCCAAATCCATGAACACCAAAGCAAGGATGAGGGAAACGAAACTTTTCATGGTACCGAAGGCATCATTTCCGCCGAGCCGGCTTGGGCGTACTCAAGATTTTCCTCGTCTTCCGGGAAACTCAACGAGCCGTCTGGCTCGATGATCCGAACGGTGCAAAAGATCACCAGATTAAATTTGATTTTCTGGGAGGCCTCACTTCGAAAAAGACGTCCCACCAACGGCATATCCCCGAGACCTGGCACCTTATCATCCACCAGTTGCACGGACTCTGAAATCAACCCCCCCAGACCCACTGTTTCCCCGTCTAACAACCTAACCCTGCTTTGAAGGGATCTTTTGGAGAAAATCGGCACCAGATAGGGAGATTGTCCAATTTGCTGGCTGGTTGGAAATTGGGTCGGCACCCCAGGTTGCAAGCTTCCCCCTTGGCCTTGAGTCACAGTCGCAATGGTTGCCCCGTAATTTACAAAACCCTCAAAATCCTCAACCTCCAGTTTGGTAAAATCCAAGTCCACCGCCTTGGGAATGGAGGTCGATTCTCCCTTGACCGTCAGGGTCACGCCAATGTTCCGTGATTCAAAGCCGGTGGGATTACTGGGCAAAATGAATCCCGCTCCAACCCCTTGGTCATTGTTGGGCACGGTCGGCTGGGTGTAGCTGGTCGGATAAAACATCTGCCGGCTAATTACAATTTCAGATGGCTTTCCATCGGCCAGCGTGACCCGCGGCGCCGCGACGAGATCTTTGCCGATCGCATTCTGCAGCAGTTGCAACAGAGCAGAAACCCCCCGTCCTAAAATCTGGGCATTCACCCCGATCTGGTTGGAAGCGTCTTGGGGAAAAGTCGGATCCAGTAGACTTTGCAGAGCCACCACGGAAACTCCGTTTTGATTCAGTCCCGCCGTCCCCCGCAAGCCGTCAGTCCCGCCCGTGGAGCTAGGAACAAAGACAGCCCCCGGCGCTCCTGTCCCATAAACTGTAGAGCCGGTAGCCATTTGCAGGTTGAAAGTAAAATTCTTCACATCGTTGTCGGAGAACTGTAAAAATTTTGTCTCCACCTCGAACTGCTTCTGTGCCCTCTCTCCCTGCGCGTCCCGGATGCGCTGCTCGATTTTGTTCAGCTCCCCCGGAGTATTTCGCACCACCATCTTGCCGGTGTCCCGGAAACAAACGGCGGAGGCCCCCTCCACCGCCACATTCACCCCGATATTCTTAAGAATATCCTCGCCAAGAATTTTTGGATCATTGGAGGCTTTGTCCAGGTTCGCAATCAAACTCGGGGGCAGGTTGTAACTTCGGATCTCCAGTTCCCCGCCAGTCTCCGTCGCAGGAAGGAGGAAGACCGCGTTGTCTTCCACTTCGGCACGAAGTTTTTCTCCTCCCCGAATCTGCTCGCATAGGTACTTCAAGGCGGTTTGCAGGGAAATGTCCCTCAACTCGAGACTGACCGTGGCCGACTCCGGATCCGTCCCCTCTCCAGGAGGGGGCAGACGCAGAACAAAGTTCAGGCCTTGCTTCTCCGGATCATATTGTTCGCTCAATCTTTGCAGCTCTTCCACCGCCGCCCGGATCGGCCTCTCGTTGAATGTTAGTTCCGGGATCCGGATCATCGCTAATTTCT
>JBILFP010000114.1:0-5565 GCA_044351535.1 Methylacidiphilales bacterium | reverse complement strand
GCGTGTCTCAAGACTTGGACAGCCACCGGAAGGAACGGGGCCTATGCCCTCTGGCCTTCTCTCAAAATCCGTGAGGGCTATGAGACGGCGGTGGCCATGGCACTGGGCCCGCTCTTGGACGGGGTGATGGTGGATGACCTGGAGGCGATGGCCCAGACGTTGGAGTCGGGGGAGGACGGACCTTCCGGATTTCTTATCTCCAAGATTCCTGCAGGGAGCGGAGATGAAAACTGGCCCGAGGGGGCATCCAATTTCATCGAGAGCGCGGGGGGATGGGAACCGGTTTTACAACACCTCCTGGCAGGCACCTGCATCGCCGATAATTGGGATCAGGCTCGGGAGTTAAGCCGCCAACGTCCCTCCGCCACGGTGATCTGCCGCGATGGCCGGATGATCAGCGGCCGTGGGTGGCAACGCCGCGGCAAAGTCCGCAGCTCCCGCCCAGGTCGTCACGAGGTGGAGACGGCCAGCGGAAACCTTGCCCGGGCTGAGCAGGCCGTAGCCGAGGCGACTCAGCGGGTGGTCACTGCCCGCGGCGAGGTGGAACGTCTTAAGTCGGAACTCAGCGCAGCCCGACAGGCTGAAGAGGTGGCGCGAAAGACGTTGGAAGAGGTACGCCGGGATCACGACCGCCGTGAGGCCATGCATCAGGCCTTGCAGGCGGAGATCAGCCGTCGGCAAGCGGAGGCCGGCAGGCTCGAGCAGGAGATTGTCCTGCACCAGAAAATCGCAGCGGAAAAATCCTCCGAGGCAGAGCGACTGATGGCCTTGGAACAGGGGATGGATTCTGAAATGAACCAAGCCGAGGAGGCGCGGCGTTCCGCCGAATCCCAGGAACTCAAGCTTCAGGAATTACTTACCGAACGGCGGGTGGAAAAATCGACCCGCCAACAACGGAAAGACTCCTGTGCGGCACAGTTGGCCCCGGCCGAAGCTCGGCTCACGGAGTTAAAGGAGCTGGTCACCAAGCGGAACGGGGAAATCTCCATGGACACCGCCAGGATGGAGACGGCCCGGTCGGAAGCGGAATCGGCCACGCGCGCCGAAGGGGAAGCCTTGCGGAGAGCCCAGGAAATCGAGGCTTCCACCTCCGGCTTGAAACAGGCCCGTGAAACTGAGGCTCAAGTGCTCACCCAGAAAGAAGAGGAAGTCACCCATTGGCGAAAAGAAGGCGAAAAAGCCAAGGATGCATTGGCGGAACTGGCCTTAAAGGGCTCCGAGCTAGAGCATCAAAAGCAGAGCCTGGCCGATCGTCTCCAGAGGGAGTATGCCACCGGCCTGATGGATGCGAAGGCCGAGGGCGAAATGACCCCGCAGACGGACGAGGATTGGCTTAAGCTAGAGACCGAAGCCAAAGAGTTGCGGGAGAAAGTCGAGGACATGGGTCCGGTGAATACCGAGGCGATCACGGAGTATGAAGAGCTGGAGAATCGCCTAAAATTCCTCGAGACAGAGGAAAAAGATCTCACCACCGCGAAGGCCCAACTGGAGGAGGCGATCAAAAAGATCAACCAGACCACTCGGCTCTTGTTTGAGGAGACTTTCGACAAGGTGAAAGCCAACTTTGGCAATCTGTTTGCGGAGTTGTTTGGAGGAGGCCGGGCCACGATCAAGTTGGTGGAAGGGGAGGACGCACTCGACGGGGGGATTGAGATTGAGGCTCAACCTCCCGGGAAGCAGCCCAAGGTCATTTCTCTCCTTTCGGGCGGAGAGAAGGCCATGACCGCCTTGGCCCTGTTGCTGGCCATCTATGCGGTGAAGCCCAGCCCCTTCTGCGTATTGGATGAGATGGATGCGCCTCTCGATGAGTCCAACACCGTGCGCTTTGTGCAGATCATCGAGCGGTTTGTGGAGAAGTCCCAGTTCCTGGTGATCACCCACAACAAGCGGACGATGTCGGCTGCCGACCTGCTGTATGGGGTGACGGCCCCCGAGCCCGGCTGTTCGCGGATGATGTCGGTGAAACTGACCCGCGACGAAGAGACCCCGCTGTTCGCCCAGGCCGGAACCTGATCCCCGTGGCGGAAACCCCGCAGTCCCTCCGCCAGGCGGCGGAAAGGGTCGCCCGGCACGCAGGCGAGACGTTGCGGAAGGGAAAAAACAATCCCCTCCATGTGGATGCCGCAGAACAGCACGACATCAAGCTCGAGCTGGATCGGGCAATCCAGGAACAGATTCGCAAAGAAATTTTAAAGGCCTACCCGGACCATGGGTTTCTGGGGGAGGAGGGGGGAGAGATGGCCAAGCCGGGCCAGTATGAATGGGTGGTGGACCCGATCGATGGAACGGTGAACCTCTTTTACGGAATCCCTCATTATGCGGTGTCCGTGGCCTGCCGACTGGACGGCCGGACGCTGGCGGGAGCGATTTACGACCCCAACCGTGACGAGATGTTTTCCGCACATGCAGGCGGCGGCAGCACCTGCAACGCGCGGCCGATTCATGTGGCCAAACGCATCGACCTGAAGGAGGCGATCCTTGCCTTGGGTTTTTCCAAGGGCAAGGCAACCATTCGGAAGTGCTTGGACCTTTACCAGCACTATGGCGAGAGGGTGAGGAAGTTGCGGGCAATGGGCTCGGCGGCGCTCGACCTGGCTTACGTCGCCTCAGGAAGGTTGGATGCATATGTGGAACAAGGGGTGAGCCTATGGGATGTGGCGGCGGGCGCCCTAATCGTGGAGGAGGCTGGGGGTCAGGTGCGGATCAGTCCCGGAGAGCCGGCCGGCAAGATCCATCTGGTCGCCAGCAACGGCCGCCTTCCGCTTGAGTTTGTCTGACCTGCAGAGAGCCTACAGACATTGAAGTGGGCGGGGCTTGCTGGCATTAAAGAGAGATGAGCCAGGTTCGCGTACGCTTTGCACCATCCCCCACCGGGATGCTCCATATCGGCGGGGCCCGTACCGCCTTGTTCAACTGGCTCTACGCCCGGCACACCGGGGGCAAATTCATCCTACGAATCGAGGACACGGATCAGTCCCGGAACACCCAAGAGGCTGTGGATGTCATTTTTCGAGGGATGCGTTGGCTGGGACTGGACTGGGACGAGGGTCCGGACGGGAAGGGGGGCACCAGCGGCGATCGTGGGCCCTACTTCCAAAGCCAACGGGGCGATATTTACAGGAGCTATCTCGATAAGCTGCAATCCACCGGTAAAACCTACGAAGACGGCGGTGCGCTGAAGTTTAAGATGCCCAAGACCCCGGGCGTGGTGAGGGATCTGGTCTGCGGGGAGGTCACCTTCGACCGGACGATGGAGCCGGATCTGGTGATCCAGCGGAAGGACGGAAGCCCGGTGTTCCACCTCGTGAATGTCATCGATGATCTGGAGATGGGCATCACCCACGTGATCCGCGGTGAGGATCACCTGACCAACACCCATAAACATATCGCCCTGTACGAGGCCTTGGGAGCCACCCCGCCTCAATTTGCCCATATTCCCCTGATTCTGAACCGCGGTGGGTCCAAAATGAGCAAGAGGGACGAGGGGGCAGCACTCGGTTTTTATGAGGAAGCCGGTTATCTCCCTGCTGCCGTGCGAAACTATCTTTGTCTTCTGGGTTGGTCCCCGGGAGAAAACCAGGAAATTCTGCCAGTGGAGGAGCTGGTCCGAAGGTTTGACCTTCCCAACATCAACCGAAGCAACGCCCGCTTTGACGGCGACAAGCTCTTTTGGATGAACGGGGAGTATTGGCGCACTCTGACCGACGCGGAGTTCCGGAAATTTGCGGACGAATACCTCCTGCGCGCCCGCCCGAAAGCCGCCCAGATGGATCCCGCCCTGCGCGACCGGCTTCTGCCGCTCATCCGGGAGAAAGTGCGCACGGGTCGTGAGTTGGCGGAGTGGCTGGATCCTTATCTCAGCGAGGAGTACGACTACAGTGAGGAGGCGAAAAGGAAGCAGCTACTCCTCCCGGAGGCCGGGCCTTGGCTCGCTGCCCTGCTGTCCTCCTTTCAGTCTGTCGGTGCCGCCTGGGATGACGCATCCGTGGAGGGGGCCTGTAAAAAGGTGGCCGAGGGTGCCGGGGCCAAGCCGGCCAAGGTGATCCACTTGGTGCGCGCGGCCGTTTCCGGCCGGACCGTGGGTCCCTCACTTTTTGGACTGCTGACCGCACTGGGCAAGGAACGTGTCCTAGCGCGGCTGGAGCGCACGCAAAAGCAGCTGGCCGCGGGGAGCTTGGTCGCAACATGACAATCGCCAACAGCATCACGCTGCTCCGGATTCTGCTGGTCCCGCTGTTTGCCTGGGCTCTCCTGTACCACAACGAGAGCTATGCCGAAGGGTATACGGGCTCTGGTTGGTACTGGGCCGCGGCGATTCTTTTTGCGGTGGCGGCTGCCTCGGACGGGATTGATGGCTGGGTGGCTCGCCAGTTCGGACAGAAAAGCCAGCTCGGCCGGATCCTGGACCCCATCGCCGACAAACTCCTGCTCGTCACGGCGATAGTGCTTTTGGGTACGGTCGGGGTCGCTGGTTTGGGGAAGTTGCCTACCTGGTTCCCCATCCTGGTCGTGAGTCGGGATCTGATTCTCGTCGCGGGAACTATTCTGGTGGGCACCCTGCTTCATAATTATCACTTCGTGCGGCCCCACTGGACCGGGAAGATCTGCACTTTTTTGCAGATCGCGGTGGTGGCCTTCGGTCTTCTTATGCCCACTCACCCACTGGCCAAAGTATTTCTCTTTTTGGCCGGCCTGATGACTTTGATCTCTTTGGGGGTCTATCTCACCCGAGGCTGGAAACTTCTGCACGCGAGCAGTTATGGCGAAGCCGGCCGGGGCTGACCCCCGCCGCCCGGTGGTCGCCATTGTTGGCCGACCCAACGTCGGCAAAAGTGCCCTTTTTAACCGCCTATGCGGAAAAAAAATCGCGCTGGTGTTTGATCGTCCCGGGGTGACCCGGGATCGATTGGTGACGGATACCGAATGGCGAGGGCGACCGTTTACCTTGATTGATACCGGGGGGCTTGGCCTGGAGGATGGCTCCGGTTTGGAGGAGGCGGTGGAGCGGGAGGCTGATCTGGCGATTGCCGCCGCCACCAAAGTTCTTTTGGTCGTGGACGGGAAAGCCGGCCTGCAGGTTCTGGATAGTGAGGTTGCCAAGCGCCTCCGTCGGGCCGGTGCGGATGTCTGCTTGGTCGTGAATAAAATGGATCCGGGCTCGGGGGCAGGGAGGTCCAAAGAGTTTCAGAAGCTTGGGTTTGGGGAGGGCCATGCGATTTCTGCCGAGCATGGCCTGGGAATCGGGGATTTGATGGAGAGTCTTGGTTCCGACTGGCCACAGGAGATTGCGATCAAAAAGGAACGAACCCGCTTGACCATCGTGGGCCGCCCCAATGCTGGAAAATCATCCCTGATCAACGCCGTGGTCGGGGAGGGGCGGGTCATGGTTAATTCCTTGGCTGGCACCACCCGGGACGCGGTGGATGTGGACGCGGAGTTCAGTGGTTTACCGGTGACATTCATCGATACGGCTGGCTTGCGGCAAAAAAGGAGAGTCCATGATCCCCTCGAGCAGATCATGGGAGGGCGTACGGCCCACGCGATCGACCGCTGCCATGTTGCCAT
>JBILFP010000033.1:0-14051 GCA_044351535.1 Methylacidiphilales bacterium | reverse complement strand
GAATAATGTCTCCCGATCCCGTCCCGTCCGGGGAGGGGATGCGCCTCAATCGATTCCTGGCCGCCGCCGGGTTGGGTTCACGCCGCGGCACGGAAGAGCTCATCACCGCCGGACGTGTCCGCATCAACCGAAGGCAGGTGACTTCTTTGTCCGAACGAGTGCCACCTGGGGCTGAGGTCACGGTGGACGGGAAGCCTGTCCGGGCCTCCCAGGGCGTGGTGATTGCCCTGCACAAGCCGCGGGGCGTCGTTTGTACCGCTTCAGCCCAGGACCGGCGACCCATCATCACCGAGCTGATGCCCCGGCATTTTGGGAGGCTATTTACCGTGGGCCGGCTGGATGCCGACAGCGAGGGGTTGCTCCTACTCACCAACCAAGGTGACCTGGCCCAACACCTCGCCCACCCCCGGCATAGTGTGGAAAAGGAGTACCGGGTGTGGCTGGACCGAGCCCCGGATCCGGAAGCGTTGCGGCAGATGGAAAAAGGAGTCCGACTGGAGGATGGGTTGGCTCGGGCAGAGCGGGCGGAGTATTTGGGGCGGCGGGAGGCGCGGATCATTCTGCGGCAGGGAATGAAGCGACAGATCCGGTTGATGTTCCGGAAGCTCGGTTTTACCGTGGAGAGGTTGAAACGAATTCGGATCGCCCATCTTGAGCTCGGCAACCTCGTTCCGGGGGCTTGGCGGGTGTTGTCGGAGCGGGAAATTCGCAAGCTCGGGGTCACCTCATGAGGGCGGCCGGCAAGGGAAGATTCCGGCACCAACCGGATCCGGTGGCGGAAAAGTTTGGACGATCGGTGCATTTTGACCACCGGCTGGCCCGGCATGACCTAGAGGGAAGCCGGGCTCATGCCGCCGTGCTGGTAAAGGCGGGGATTCTTTCCCGAAAAGAGGCGGCCGCGATCCGGAAGGGTCTGGACCGAATCGAAAAGGAAATTGCCCAAGGCAAGTTCCGGTGGAAGGAGTCGCTTGAGGATGTCCACATGAACATCGAGGCGGCCCTGACGGCGCGAGTGCCGGCGGGTGCAAAGCTTCATACCGGGCGGAGCCGCAACGACCAGGTGGCCACGGACCTGCGACTCTGGATTCGGGAAACGATTCAAGGGGATTTGGAGGCGACCACCCAACTGCAAAGGGCTTTGGTGGGGATCGGCCAGAAGTACCGGGAGGTCATTCTTCCCGGGTACACGCACCTCCAGCGGGGCCAACCCGTGTTGCTGGCCCATCATCTGCTGGCTTACGTCGAGATGCTGGAAAGGGACAAGGGGAGATTGCGGGATGCAGCTAAGCGCGCGGACGTGTTGCCCCTGGGGTCAGGGGCCTTGGCGGGTAGCACGCTGAGGCTGGATCGGAACGTGGCCCGAAAAGCCCTCCGGTTCCGGGAACTCAGCGTGAACTCCATGGACGCGGTTTCCGACCGGGACTTTTTGGTGGAATATCTGGCAGCGGTGGCGCTGGGTGGAGTGCACCTGTCCCGGTTGGCGGAGGATCTGATTCTCTTTTCATCTTCCGAATTCGGTTTTCTAAAATTCGGCGAGGCCTTCACGACCGGCTCGAGCCTGATGCCGCAGAAAAGAAACCCAGACATGGCCGAGCTCGTCCGGGGCAAGAGCGGGCGGCTCACCGGCCACCTCGTCTCGCTACTGACCGTGCTCAAAGGGCTTCCGCTGACCTACAACCGGGATCTACAGGAAGACAAGGAGGCGGTTTTTGATGCAGCCGACACCTGGAGGAAGTCCCTGGAAGTGATGGCGCGGGCGATTGCCTCCTTGGAAGCTGATGCCGGAGCTTGCCTGTATGCCGCCTCAGCCCCTGAACTTTTGGCCACGGACGTGGCGGATGCGCTGGTACGGGAGGGTCTGCCTTTCCGAAAAGCCCATCAAGTGGTGGGGGCGGCCGTACGGAAGGCCGAAGAGAAGGGCACCCGGATCGACCGATTGGAAGAAAGAGACTGGGAAGGAATCTCCGGGCGACAGTGGATTGCCGTGAGCGGTGTTCTGCATAGCCATTCCCCTGCGTCCCGCCTTCGGAAGGCCCTGCAAAACCGGCAAGCGGTGGTGGGTGCGCCCAGCCCGAATCTGGTGGAAGCTGAGCTAAGGCGCTGGATCAAGGCTTTACGATGAAACCCGGAAATTCTTCCCGGCCGGTTGGGCGGCCGGGGCCGGCGGCTGCGAACCGCCCCTCCTCCAGCGGACCGCCCAAGCGCAGCGGTTCCACTCCCTATCTCGATATCCCGCCCCGAACGCGGAGCGTGATGATCGTCGTGGGGGTGATCGGCATGATTGCCGCGATCATCGGCAGCCTGATGGCCACCAAGGGAATGGCCATCGAAGCGGACAAGATTGTGCACTTTAGCGGCTACACCTTGATGGGCACAGTGGCAGTCCTCGGTCTGAGACCGATTCTTTGGCCGTTCGGAATGTTGCTGATTGCCGGCGTCAGCGCCGCGCTGGAGATGATCCAGCCGATCTTTGGCCGAAGCACGGATTGGGGCGGAGATTTTACCACCAACTGTCTGGCCATCGTGGCCGGATCCTGTCTGGGAATGATCGCCCGGTTTGTCTGGTCCTATATCCGGACAGAAATGGTGAACGCTGAGATTCGCAAGGCGACGGCAGGGTTTGGCGATGGGATGACCATTTTCCGGCAGGGCGAGCCCAGCGATAAATTTTACATCATCCGCAGCGGGCAGGTGGTGCTAACCCGCGAGGCCAACGGCACCACCACGGAAATTGGTAAGGCTGGGCCCGGTGAGGTGGTGGGGGAGATGGGGGTGCTGCAAAACCTTCCCCGATCCGCCACGGCCACGGCCAAAGGCCGGGTTTGGCTCTATGGCATGACCCTCGCGGATCTGACGGACAAGCGCTCGGACGGACAGGACCATCCGGGGACGGTGGTGTCCCGGGTCCTGGCGCAACGATTGCGTAAAAGCATGGAAAAACTGGACCAAGCTGCTTTGGAGAAAATGGCCGCGCCGCTGGCCCCGGTTTCCGTTGGTGCGGTCCAGAACCAGGCCACCGCGCGTCCAAGTCCCGCGAAATCCATGTCCACCCCTGGGGGTGTGAAGATCGGCCTGCGGATGGGCTGGCGGACCGGGGAGCAAGTTCAGTGGTCAGAGCAGGGCAGTGAACATCAGTTGCCGATGATTTTCGGAAGAGGTCCGGGACCCGCTTCGGCTCCCCCGGGGACGGAGTTGGTGCTCATCGAGGAGAATCCTCCGCAGCGATTGGCGCCGGTGCAGTTTTCCCTGGAAGTCCAGAATGGGTCGGTGATTTTGAGGGATGAGCAGAGTCCTTATGGCACGGAGGTCAGCGGGGTTTCGGTAGGGCCGGCCACCGGGGTCACCCAGGTCCAATTGCCCGCCGGCACCCATGTGTTGGTGGCAGGAGGGGAAGGCTCCCCTTATGTGTTGGCGCTGGAAATTCCGCCTACGGGTTCAGGCGCAGCCGGTTGAAGAAGGCGTTCTGCTCAGAATCCCGGTTGAAAATCGAAAAACTTTCCAGCGGAGCCCCGGCACTTCCACCTAGTTTGCGGTCCTTGAGTTCCACCGGACTGCCGCCGCTCAGGGGATAAAGTTTTAGATCATACGTGTCGGGTGTTTTGAGGGTGAATTCAACGCGAAAACCTGCGGGGGTGACCGCCAAGCCTGAGTCGGATGGCTGGGAACCGTCGAAGATCTGATAGTTGGCCTGGCCCTCAATGGCGGTCAGCTCAAAGCGGGCGCCCGCGTTGTAGTCGGCCGGTGCATCCGCCTTTTTCCCGTTCCGTAGGGTCAGCCCGATGGAGCCGGTAGTGCCGGCGTTGGATTTGGGGACCGGAGTCACGAAGTCGACCGAGAAAGACTGATTGGCTTCGAGGGGTTTGGCGAAACCCCGGAACGCGGCCGCCTCCTGAAACCCTTCGCCGTCGGCAAAGATGGCAAAGGACCGGCCCTCGGTGGCCACCGAGGCGCTGCCCGACTTTTCCTCCTGCTTGGCCAGATAAAAACCCGCGTAGGATTTTTTATCGGGATTGCCGTTCGCCCGAAGAACCCACCCCTCCCAACCGTCGGCAGCCCCGGCGCCTTCCTTCCATTCCCCCCCATATCCGGAGGCTGAAGCCGTATCGGTGCGGCCGGCTGCCGCGGAGGCCGTTTGGGGTGGGGTCGAAGGGGGGGCGGCGGCGGCTGACGGGCTTCCGGCCGGCTCCGGCTCTGAGGATCCGGCAGGGGCGGGTGCCGCGGTTCCAAAGACGAGGGCGTTTTTCAGGTCCACCTCCAGCTTGTCCTTGTTTTCGCGAATGATTTTTTGCATGCCGCTGTCCGGTTCCTCCAAAAGAAAGGGAGGGAGGACCGTGAAGGTTTGGTTGCCTTTTTTCTTGGTCTCGTATTTGACCCCTTGTTTTTCGATGAGGAGAATAAAGGCAAAGTTGCCGCCGCCGGGGGCATTCGGATCCCCTTGCTCAACCAAAAGAACGTCGAGTCGCCGAGGTTGGCCAGCCTTGAGGCTGATCCATTCGCCCTCGCGCAACCGGGCCCATGACTCGTTTTGTTTGATGGTGGGGAAAAATTCCAGAACGGAATCGCCCGGCCGGTCATTGCGTTCCGCATAAGAAAGAAAAGGCACCCAGTTGCCCTCCAGCTTCACCGAGCCGTCCACCATCACAATGATGCTTTCGTCGCCCAACCCAACAAAACGATAGGTGCCATCCTCCGGCGCGGCGAAGGAACCGGTGTAATGAATGATAAAGTTGTTGGGTTTGACCTTGCCTTGGACCCCGAAAGTTTTGGGGGCCTCGCCCGCTTCCTGCAGGGGAATGTAAAACATCGTGGCGAAAAACTTTTTGTCGACCCGGTAGAAATCGGCCAGGGAGGCCGGGCGGAATCGGTTACGCACGATTTTCTTCACCGCCTCCGCAAAAGTCTGCTCACTGATCCCGGAAGGCTTTTTCCCGTCCGCCTTGAGCTTGAGATCGTACATGGTCCCCTCCAGCTCCCCGCCCATTTTCTCCGAAAAGCCAAACAGGGTGGATTTGCCCGTACGCTTGGCCCCGGCACGACCGACCGGCCGCGGGGCAGCGGCCATTTTCACCGAGCTACCCGTGGCCCCGCTGGGAGCGGAGGCCTTGGCCGGGGCAGGGGGAGCAAAGGAAGGAACGGTGCTGGGAGTGGAAAGCGCGAGGATATCGGAACTCTCTTCCACCTCCGTTGGGGTGACCTCGGTTTCCATGGGCATGGGCTCGGATTCCGGTTCCGGGGTTGGCTCTTCCGGAGAAGGCGGAGCCTCGGCCTCCGCTCCGACGTCGCCTTCCCCGGTATCTTGGCTGGTAAAAATGGCCAAGGGATTCCCTCCCTTGAAGATGACCACACTGCCACCACCGATCAAAAGAAGGGCATGGATGGCGATGGCGATGAGGAAGGGGGTTGAGGTAAGGAGGGCCCCGATGGCGAGGAACCTCTTCTTATCCGATTTTTTTTCGGCGGGGGCGGGAGGCTTGGGCTTGGCTGCCGGAGGCACGCCCCAAGCGTATGCCTAGGGCGACAAGGAATCTAGTCGATCCCGAGGCTGTCCAAAATTTTCCGGTGAGGGGCCGGCAGGGTGGCCTGCCGCACTTCCATCGGTTTCATCCAACGACCGGGAAAGCCCGCCGGTGGCTCCCGGGTAACGAAAACAGCCGCATGGACCACGTAACGCGTGAAGGGGTAGCGGATCCGGGCCTTTGCCGAGCCGCAGGGCCGACGCGAAACCGTGGGGAGGAGTTGGAGTCCCCGCCAGCGGCCTTGGGGATGATTTTGGGTCAGCCAGATGAGGGATCTCCGTCGGACCACCAAAATATATTCACTTTGAAGCGTGGGGGCAGCCTTCCGGCGGGAGGTGGAAGGGAGCTTCTTACGGGAAGGGCAGTTCTTGCGAAGGGGGCAAGCGGGGCAACGCGGAAACTTTGGCAGGCAAATCAGCGCACCCAGCTCCATGAGAGCTTGGTTGTGGAGACCGGGATGGCGTCGAGGGACGAGGCGGCCGGCCAGGGAGCGCAAGGCGGCCAGTTTGGGAGTTCGGCTGGATTGGGCGGCAAGACGGCCGAGAACGCGAGCGACATTGCCGTCGAAAGCGGGAGCGGGTTGACCAAAAGCGATGCTGGCGATGGCCCCGGCAGTGTAGTCGCCAATGCCCGGAAGTTTGTGCAGGGCGTCGGGATCGGCCGGCAGCTCCTTTCCGGGCAGCCGAATCACCACCTTGGCGAGCGAGTGGAGGAAGCGGGCGCGACGGTAGTAGCCCAGGCCTTCCCAAAGGCGCAGGACCCGCGAGGGGGAAGAGCGGGCGAGGCGGAACCAATCCGGAAAGGTCCGCATCCAGCGGAGATAGTAGGGTATGACGGTGGCGATGCGGGTTTGTTGGCACATGAACTCCGCCACGGCGGTGCGGTAGGGGGTGGGGCGGGTTCGCCAGGGGAGGGAACGGTGGTTTTTCCGGTACCAGGCGTAAAGTTTGGGCAGGCTCCGGCGGATTTTGGATTCGATGGCCGGCACAGGGGAAGTAGTTTGGGAGCGCATGGCCGACACGATGTTTACCCACACGCTGGACGAGGCCCAAGTCCGCCGACTGCGCGAAGTGGCGGAAGGCAAGGGTTTCCAATTCGCGCCCTTGGATCATGGCCATTTCACCGCCCGAAAGGGAAAGTGCGTCCTCAGCGCCTATCTCAGCGGAAAATTGGTGGTGGCCGGCAAGGAGGCCAAGGAGTTTGTGGAGTTTGTCCTGGAGCCGGAGGTGTTGGGGGAGGCGCGGT
This sequence comes from Methylacidiphilales bacterium, assembly GCA_044351535.1. Taxonomy (GTDB): domain Bacteria; phylum Verrucomicrobiota; class Verrucomicrobiia; order Methylacidiphilales; family Verrucolacustridaceae; genus Verrucolacustris. The sequence continues at coordinate 7,290 of JBILFP010000033.1, read as the reverse complement.
TGGGTTACGAGAAACTCCGCAACCCCGAGATGTACGCGCCGCATTTTGGGATCGATGAAAGCGGGAAGGGGGATCTCTTCGGCCCGCTGGTGGTGGCGGGCGTGTATGTGGATGAGCAGAAGGCGGATCAGTTGATGGCTGCAGGAGTACGGGACAGCAAGACGATCACCAGCGATAAAAAAATCGGCGAGCTGGCCGAAGAGATCGGCAAGACCGTGGGGCCGGCTCGGGAGGTGGTGACGATTGGACCGGAGCGTTACAGCGAGCTTTACCGGAAATTCGGCAATTTAAACCGGATGCTGGCCTGGGCCCACGGCAAGGTCATTGCCAACCTCCATGGTAAGGTGCCGGACTGCCCTCGGGCGCTGTCGGATCAGTTTGGAGATCCACGGTTGGTGGAGGGGGAGTTACGAAAGCAGGGAGTGGAGTTGAAACTGGAACAACGGACCAAAGCGGAGAGCGATATTGCCGTGGCGGCGGCCAGCATCTTGGCGCGGGCAGAGTTTGTGCGTCAGTTGGGGAGACTATCCATGGACGCCGGAGTGGAATTGGCCAAAGGATCCGGGGCGGGCGTCAAAAAACAGGCCGAGGAGATTTTTCAAAAGGGCGGAAGGGAGAAGTTGGCCAAAATATGCAAAACTCACTTTCGAACTTTTGCGGAAGTCGTTGGAGATCCGGTTCCGCCCAAAGTCGAATGGCGTAAACGCTAATATCAACGATTTACAGAGGGAAAATCGCTAAAGTGTTATCCCTTAAAAATTTACTTGGCGCGTCGTTGGAAAATGCCTAATTAGAAGGACATATGGAAAACCTGACCAAAAGAGACCTCGTGGTTCGGATCAGCAATGAGACCAACCTCGTCCAGCAGGACGTGTTGAAGGTCATCCAGTTAACGCTGGATCACATCAAGGAGTCCCTGCTCAAGGGGAATGCGGTGCAGCTGCGCAACTTCGGGGTGTTTGAAATTAAGATCCGAAAAGCGCGGGTGGGTCGGAATCCGAACAAGCCGGAGACGGACGTACCGATCCCGGCCCGGGCGGTGGTGAAGTTCAAGGCGGGCAAGGAGATGAAAGCCGAGCTGATCCGGAATTCCGCGAAGCTGGCGCAGGTTGTCTCCGAATCCGGGAACAACTCCTCCTCGGCGGAGTCCTGACGGACCGCTCCGCACGCGGAGCGGGATCATGACGGGTCAGCCCCTCCCGGGGTTCCGGGACTTCTATCCCGAGGAACACGCCTCGCTACGCTCCATTTTTTCGGCCTGGCGGGAGGCGTCCCGTCGCAGTGGGTTTGCCGAGTACGAAGGGCCAGAGCTGGAAGCCTTGGATCTCTATACGGAAAAATCGGGCGATGAGATCGTTGGGCAGCTATACCATTTCAAGGATAAAGGGGATCGGGACGTGGCCCTGCGCCCGGAATTAACCCCCACCTTCGCCCGCATGGTGGCCGCCCGCCACCGAAACTACCGCAAGCCGATCAAATGGTTCAGCATTCCCCGCCTCTTCCGATATGAACGGCCGCAGCGGGGTCGGCACCGAGAGCATTTCCAATGGAACTGCGACATCGTCGGGGAGAAAAGCGCGGCGGCAGAGGCGGAGTTGATCGCCACGCTCTGCCTCGGGCTGTCGTTGCTGGGGCTGGAGCCGAAAGATGTGGTCGTGAAGATCAGCGACCGCGGGTGGTGGGACAAATTTCTGGAAGGACAGGGGGTGAAGGAGGAGAAAAAAGCGGAGATCCTCCGGGCTTTGGACAAGCTGGAAGGTGCGGACGCCTCCGAGTGGAAAAAGAAGCTGGGGCCGCTGGCTGAGCCGATCCTGGCAGCGGTCTCTTCCCGGGAAGTTCACTCCGAGGGATTGGAGGCGACCCTGCATGGCGTGAAAGCCCTGGGCTATGCGGACTGGTGTGAGGTGGACCTTCGGATTGTCCGCGGGCTGGCCTACTATACCGGGGTGGTTTTTGAAGTGCATGACCGCGCCGGCAAGCTGCGGGCAGTGGCCGGGGGCGGGCGGTACGATCATCTTCTGAAGAAATTGGGCGGGGAGGATCTGCCCGCCACCGGTTTCGGGATGGGGGATGCCGTCTTGGCGGAGCTTTTAGCGGAAAAGAAGCTCCTGAGGGCCGAGCCGGGAGCTCCGGGAATCTTTGTGGTCGCGGAATCCGCCGAGCAGAAGCTCGCCCTGCAGATCGTGGGGAGCCTGCGCCGAGCCGCACAATGCGTGGATTATGACCCCGGCCACGGCAAGTGGGCCAAGCAACTGGAACTGGCCGAGGCCCGCGGAGCGCGCTGGGCACTCCTCGTCGGGCGCGAATCGGCCGCCGGAAAGCTGACGGTGAAGGAATTGGCCACCCGAAAGCAGGGGGAGATTTTGTTCCGGACGGGAAGTGGCGATTCGATTTCCCTTGAACCCGGTGTGGGGGATTGGGCGAAGGTGGTGGGCTCATGAAGCGTACCCACAGCTGCGGGGCCCTCCGGGCCGGCGATGCCGGGAAAGAAGTCCGGCTGGCCGGCTGGGTTTCCGGGCGGCGGGACCACGGCGGAGTGATTTTCATCGATTTGCGGGACCGGGAGGGGATTACCCAAGTGGTTTTTAATCCCTCCCTTTATCCCCAGGTGGCGGAAGTGGCCCACACGCTAAGGTCGGAATTTGTGGTGGCCATCACCGGGAAGGTGACTCCCCGACCCGAGGGGACCAAAAACACCGCCCTGGGCACAGGCGAGGTCGAGGTCGTGGCCACAGAACTCCAGATTTTAAATCCGAGCGAGACGCCTCCTTTCCCGCTGGATGAAGAGGGGGTGAACGAAGATTTGCGGCTACGCTACCGCTACCTGGATTTACGGCGGCCGACGATGGCCGAGGCGCTCCGGGCGCGGCATCGGGCCGCGCTGGCCATCCGAAGGTATTTGGATCAGCAGGGTTTTCTCGAAATTGAGACCCCGATTCTTTTTAAGAGCACGCCGGAAGGGGCGCGGGAATATCTCGTTCCGTCCCGTCTCAACCCCGGGAAATTCTACGCCCTACCGCAGTCGCCCCAGCAGTTCAAACAGCTGTTGATGGTGGCGGGGGCCGAGAAGTACTTCCAGATCGCCCGTTGTTTCCGCGACGAGGATCTACGGGCCGACCGGCAGCCGGAATTCACCCAGATCGACCTGGAGATGTCGTTCATTACCCGGGAGGACATCTACGCGGTGATTGAGGGGTTGGTAAAAAGCGTTTGGAAGGAAGTGAGGGGCGTGGAGGTGAAGACGCCTTTCCCCCGGGTCACTTTCACCGACGCCATGAATAGTTACGGCACCGACAAACCCGATCGCCGGTATGGCCTACAACTAGTCGATTTTACGGAAACGTTCCGCAGTTCCTCCTTCAAGGTGTTTCAGTCCGCGGTGGCGGCCGGAGGCGTGGTGAAAGCTTTTAATGCCAAGGGGCTGGCGGAGATCACCACCGGGCAGATCGAAGAACTCACGAACCTCGCCAAGGCCCACGGGGCCAAGGGTCTGGCCTGGATCAAGGTGGAGGGGGGCGAGTGGAAATCCCCGATCGTGAAGTTTTTCAGCGAGACGGAGAAAAAGGCGCTGACGGACAAGCTTTCCATTTCTGAGGGAGACCTGATCCTTTTCGGCGCGGATGGGTGGACGGCGGCCTGCGAGGTGCTCGGCCTGGTTCGGATCCGTTGTGCGGAGTATCTGGAGAAGCTAGGGAAGCTGAAGAGGGATCCCGGCCACCTCGACTTCCACTGGGTGATCGACTTTCCGCTTCTGCGGAAGGATCCAGAGCACCCCAATCTGGTCTCCAGCCACCACCCGTTTACGGCACCAGTGGAGGAAGATCTTTCGCTGCTCGACCGGGAACCGCAGAAAGTGCGGGGCCAGCATTACGATCTCGTATTGAATGGAGTCGAACTAGGTGGAGGGAGCATCCGGATCCACCGGGGTGAGGTGCAGGACAAACTGTTCCGGGAGATTTTAAAGTTACCCGGTGACATCGTGACCAGCCGGTTTGGTTATATGGTGGAAGCTTTGAAGTTTGGTGCGCCGCCCCACGGCGGCATTGCCCTCGGATTTGACCGGCTGATGGCGCTACTTCTGGGGCACGACAGCATCCGGGATGTCATCGCTTTCCCGAAAAACGCCCGTGGGCAGGACGGGATGAGTGGAGCGCCGGCCGAGGCCACCGCCAAGCAGTTGCGGGAAGTTCATGTGAAGGTGGAGGGGCTTCCAGGGGCCTGAAAATCAACCCCTTGCGGAAATCAAAAGTGACACTATTTTAATTTTATGAGCGGAAAAAAAGAGCAGCCCAAAATCATTGCCTACCTGAAACCGCATTGCGGATGGAGTCGGGGGGTGCGGGCGGTAATGGCCAAGTACAGTCTGGGTTTTGAAGACCGTGACATCTGGAACGATATCAACCAACGGGTGGAGATGATCCAGAAAAGCGGCCAGGAGCTATCCCCCTGTGTGGAGATTGACGGCCATATGCTGGCGGATGTGAGCGGGGAAGAGGTGGAGGCTTGGATGCTGCAAAAAGGGATTGTGAAGCCCACCGCGACGGCCACCGATGTACCGACCGACCGGGGTTGCTCCGACGAGGAGCATGCGGCGCAGCGGGGAGAAATCCCCGTCCAATTCAAGGGGTAACCGGTGAGCGCACCGCACGAAGCCAACCAGGCCAAGGCGGTGGAGAGAATCCTTGCCGGGGAGGATTCCGATCTGGCGGACCTGACCATCCGGGAAATCCGCTCCCAACAAGACCGTTATACTTCGCTCGTTTCCGAGCTGGCCAAAAACCGGGATCCCAAAATTCAGGCACGGGCCAGGTTGATCCTTCGTTTTTGGGGAAAACTGACCCAACCCGAATTCACCCGGGAATCCGCCACGCCCGAACTTGTGTCCTGGACGGATCTGGAGGCTTTTTGTTGGCAGCTGGCGGAGGTGGAAAACCCGGAAACGGACACCGCCGGTGGCATGGCCTATCTCGACCAGTTGGGGCAGGCGGTGGAAAAAAATTTACCCCGGCGAAGCATTTCCCCGACCGACTCCATCTCCGCCCTGCGGCAGGTTTTGGCACGGCGGGAAGGTTTTCGGGGGAATCTCGACGACTATTTTCATCCCTCCAACAGTTATCTCCACCGGGTCGTGGAGACCAAGTTGGGCATCCCCCTCACGTTGGCGCTGGTCTACATCTTTGCCGGTCAGCGGGCCGGACTGGAGGTTTATGGCTTAAACACCCCGGGTCATTATCTGGCGGGAATCGGCGGGGTGGCCTTTGATCCCTTTCACGGAGGTGTGGTGCTTTCCGCGGACGACTTGGCCGCAAAATTCGGCACGGAGCGCAGCTGTTGGGCCAACCCGATGTTCATGCGGGCCACGCCCCGGGACACGGCGGAGCGGATGCTAGTTAACCTGCTCAACAGCTACAGTCGCCGGGGGGATGAGGCGCGGCATGCGCGAACGGTGTCCTATCTCCAGATGATCGAGGAAAGCCTAGGTTAGCCACTTCGTCTTGCCAAAAGGCCGCGAGGATCCATTTTTTGTTCATGAAAATATTTATTGGGGCGCTGATGGCGGGGCTGATGTTGACGAGTGGATTGCAGGCAGAGGATGTGGCCATCCCGGTGGTTACGCCTGAGGAGGCTGCCCAGCACGAAGGCAAGGTGGTCACAGTCAAGGGCAAGGTGGATGGACAAAGAACGGCGGCCTCCGGCACCACTTTCCTGAATTTTGGGGGTCGACACCCCAACCAGATCTTCAGTTGCCGGGCCTTTGCAGACAAATTTCCGGAGGGAGTGCCTCCCTGTGAGGGCAAAACCGTTGAAGTGACGGGCAAGATCAAGATGCATGACGGCAAGCCCTCCATCGATCTTTCGGGTCCGGATAAAATCAAGGTTTTGGAGGCTGAGCCGGCGGCGGAGACACCGGCGCCTTAAATCTCCCCGACATTTCCGGTTGCCTTGCGGGGTCAGGAAACCGTATGTTGGCATTGATGCCGACAGACGCTGCGAATGAAAAAATAGACACCGAAGAAGAGTCGGCCTCCGCAACCAAAGCTCCGGATCATTTTCAGCCTGGCGCGGTCTGCCGACATCGCAGTTGGGGCGTGGGTCAGATTGCCACGCGGGATGAGGCTCTGGGCAGCCTCCTGATAGATTTCCGTTCCAAAAAAGGGCATGCGATGGAATTTGAGTATGCCTCCCAGACGCTCAAGGTTTTGGGCGAAGACCATTTCGAGGCGCGGATCTTAAAAAGCCCGCAAGCCGTCAAAGATCAGGCCGGCAAGGAACCCGGGGAGTTGGTCAAACAGGCGGTGCAGCAGCTGGGGCGGGAGGCCACCACGGCGCGCCTGGAAGAAGCCTTTGTTCCCCATCTTTTTGCGGCGCCGGAATGGAAAAAATTCTGGGAAGCCGCCAAGCGGGCCATGCGGAAGGATCCCCGCTTTGTGATTCCGACCAAACGGACCGACGCCATCCAGTATTTGGAGGCTGCACCGGCATCCAAGGGTGGTGGGATGGAGGATTTGAAGGAGGCGGTGGGAGTCAAAAAGGTAATCGAAGTTTTGGAAAAGCTCCAAAAGTCGCAGGATGTGGCCAGCCTCAAAGCCCAGGCGGAGGAAATTTTCCGGCTCGTGGATGCAGCCGGGCAAAAGGTGCCGAAGAGCCAGCCGGGCCAGGTGGCGGAATTGGCCTTGGCCCGGGCCGAGTTTGCCGGGGCCATCGGCTTGCCGGCCGAGCCTGGCGCCATCCTGCGCGGACTTTTGCCTTCCGAGCCGAATCGCCTGGCCAACGTGGTGGAGACCCTATCGGCTGGAAAACAACCCCGCTTTGTGGAATTGATGGCCGAACTGCTGGGCGAGCGCTGGACGGAGCTTTTCAACGCCCTGCTGCCCCGGGCCTCGGGCCGATTGATGGACGCGATCCACGCAAAATTCAAAAAGGCCGGACGTGGGGCGGAAATGGAAGGGGCCATCGACCGCCTTCTGCGGGAGCGTCAGGTTCACCCGGATACGGTGGTTTGGCTTTGCCGCAACCGTTCGGGCGACTTCCAGAAAATCGGCGGACCCTTCCTCTTTTTGACAGCCTTGGCGGTGCTGGAGAAAGAGCAACTCGCCGACCGTTGGCGCGCCTCCCGACTGCACGATCTCCTGCTCGAGGACAAGGAGTTGATCCGGGATCTGCTGGCCGCTTCCGCTCCTGAAGAGATGCGCGACATCACCCGGGCAGCCTTGGCCTCCACCGCGTTTGAGGAGTTGGACAAACGCTCCCTGATGGGGGCCCTAGTGAAGCTTCACCCCCACATCAGCT
>JBILFP010000155.1:0-4057 GCA_044351535.1 Methylacidiphilales bacterium | reverse complement strand
CATGGTGGCAGGTGAGAACAAGACCTCGGCCACGGAATCCCTGGTGGTGAGCTGGGAAAGTCTGGAGAAAAGAAAGAAAGAGCTGGAGGAAATCGTCAACAAGAAGATTCCGGCGAACAGCAAGGACATCGGCGTGGCTCGCTCGTACGGGGACCTTCGGGAAAATCATGAGTTTAAGGCCGCCAAGGAGATGCAAGCCGTGTTGATGCGCCGCAAGGCGGAACTTGAATCCATGATTGTTTCCGCCCAAGGCACGGATTTCAGCGGGGTGAAAGGTGATGTTGTCGACATCGGCACGATCACAGAAATCCAGGAGGAGGGGGGTGCCACGCGGAAGCTCACCATTCTCGGGGCCTGGGACAGCGACCCGGAGAACGGGGTCATTTCCTATCAGACAGCGGTGGGTCAGGCTCTTTTGAAGAAAAAGCCCGGGGATACCGCAGAATTACCTTCCGAGGGTGGCGGCAAGTCCAAGGCCCGAATTGTTTCGGTCCGTCCCTACCGGGCCTAACCGGCACTCCGGCCCGATTTTATGAAGACCAAAATCCAAGCCATCACCGCGCGTGAGGTGATCGATTCCCGAGGCAATCCTACCCTGGAGGCGGATGTTCTTCTGGAGGGGGGTGCTTTTGGTTCCGCCATGGTTCCCAGTGGAGCCAGCACCGGGATCCATGAGGCCCTCGAATTGCGCGACGGGGATGCCAAGCGTTTTGGTGGCAAAGGGGTTCTCAAGGCCGTGGCCAACGTGAAGGATAAGATCGCCCCAGCCCTGAAGGGCAAAGACGCCGGCGACACCCGGGCCGTTGACAAAGCGATGCTGGAATTGGACGGAACGCCCAATAAAAAGAACCTCGGCGCCAACGCGATTTTGGGCGTCTCGCTGGCCGCTGCTCGCGCCGCCGCCGCCGCCCACGGCCAGCCGCTTTACCGTTGGCTCGGGGGTGAGAAAGCCCACGTTCTGCCGGTGCCGATGGCCAACATCCTCAACGGTGGGGCCCATTCAGACGCCCCGATTGACTTTCAGGAGTTCATGGTGATCCCGCGTGGTTTACCGAGCTTCCGCGAGGCGATCCGTTGTGGAGCGGAAATTTTTGCGACGTTGAAAAAGATCCTGCACGACAAGAAACTGGGCACCGCGGTGGGGGATGAGGGCGGATTCGCTCCCCGACTGGAGTCGACCGAGGCCGCACTCGAGGTGATGGCCCAGGCCACCGAGAAGGCTGGTTACAGCTTGGGGAAGCAGGTTTTCTTTGCCTTGGATGTGGCCAGCAGCGAGTTCTATGACGCAAAGACCAAGGAGTACGTGTTCAAAAAGTCGGACCAGCGGCGGCTGAAGGCCGCGGAACTCGTCGACTTCTACGCGCAGCTGCAGAAAAAGTACCCGATTGTCTCCATCGAGGACGGCACTGCCGAGGAAGACTGGGACGGCTGGAAAATCCTGACCCAGAAATTGGGTGCCAAGACCCAGCTGGTCGGGGACGATCTGTTTGTGACAAACGTGGAGTTTTTGAAAAAGGGCATCCAGGAAAAGGTCGCCAACTCGATTCTGGTTAAAGTCAACCAGATCGGAAGCCTCAGCGAGACCTTGGACGCCATTGAACTGGCTCGCTCCGCCAAGTACACGGCCGTGATCAGCCATCGGAGCGGCGAGACGGAGGATTCGACCATCGCGGATCTGGCGGTGGCGACCAACGCCGGGCAGATCAAGACTGGCTCCTTCTCCCGTTCCGACCGTCTCGCAAAATACAACCGGCTGCTCCGCATTGAGGAGGAGCTGGGTTCCAAGGCCGTCTATGGCGGACAACTCGCGGCTTTTTGACCCCCGCGGGTACGGTTCTCCGGCCCCCAAGGGGCAGTTTTGGCGTGTCATCCAGCCGTGGGTTTACGCGTTGGTCGGCCTGCTCGGTGTGGCCGTGGTGTTGGCGCTCTTTTACCCTGCGTGGAAGAGAGGGCAGCGTCTAAAGGACCAGGCGGAATACCTGCAGAATGAAATCAACCAAAAGAAACAGGAACTGGCCGATTTGCAGGAGGAGGCGGGAAGACTCAAGGACGATCCCTTCACGGTGGAGCGGGTGTCACGGGACACCTTGAACGTGGCGCGGCCCGGTGAAGTTATTTTTAAGTTTCAGCCCTACGCCACCAACCAGGTCGGCCCCGGGGAGGGTAAACGGCCCACCGGCACCACGGAGGCCAATCAAAAACCATGAGTGACGTGATCCGGGTGGCGGTGACGGGAGCCGCCGGGCAAATCGGTTATGCCATTCTTTTCCGCATTGCCTCCGGCGGCCTATTTGGCCCGAACCAGAAAGTCCGTCTGCAGTTGCTGGAGATTCCCGCCGCCGAGGCGGCCTTGGGGGGAGTGGTTATGGAGGTTCGGGACGCGGCCAATCCGCTCCTGGAGGATATCGTGGCCACCTCCGATCCGCGGAAGGCTTTCGAGGGGGCGGATTGGGTGTTCTGCATCGGGAGTATTCCCCGCAAGCAGGGCATGGAGCGTTCGGAGCTGTTGGGCTTGAACGGAAAAATCTTTGTGGAGCAGGGAAAAGTGATTTCGGAGGTGGGCTCTTCCCGTGTCCGGGTGTTGGTGGTGGGCAACCCGTGCAACACGAATGCGTGGATTGCCAAACAGGCGGGATCCAAGTTGCCGGCCGACCGCTGGTTTGCCATGACCCGACTGGACGAAAACCGGGCGAAGGCCCGACTGGCCGAGAGGGCCGGGGTGCCGGTTGGGCAGGTGGACCGACTGGCCATTTGGGGCAATCACTCGCCCACGATGTATCCGGATTTCGCGAACGCGCGGATCGGGGGAAAGCCGGTCACGGAAGTCATTCGGGACCGGGCTTGGCTGGAGGGGGATTTTCTCAAGTCGGTTCAGCAGCGCGGGGCGGAGGTTCTTAAGGCCCGTGGGCTTTCCAGCGCCGCCAGTGCCGCCCATGCGGCCCTGGATACCGTGCGCACTTTGCACGAAGGCACGAAGGAGGGTGATTGGACGAGCGTGGCGGTGAGTTCGGACGGGAGTTACGGGGTTCCGAAAGGGTTGATGTGCTCCTTTCCCGTGAGGGGTTTGGGCAAGGGGGGGTGGGAAATCGTGCAGGGACTCAAGTTGGACGAGTTTGGGCAAAAGAAGCTGGCGGCGACGGTGGCGGAGTTGGAGGACGAACGGGCAGCGGCGGCGAAGGCGGTTGGGCTAGCGGTTTGAGGTTTGGTAGGGATGACCGTCTCGGTCATCCGATGGTTAGGTCAATACTCGTTTTAAAATCATCTATCGGACGAGCCAGAGGCTCGTCCCTACCGGAGGTTGTGTGGTAGTTTAATCAAGGCTTTTGCAGACATCAGGGCAAGGGAGGGAGGGGAAGGCACTCCTGGATACGACTGGTTTGGAGCCGTTCGTTTCTGGCGGGGTGACAGGAGGGGACTGGTCTTTTTCCGGTTGGCCCGTGGGGGCTCAAGCCTTGGCGGTAGCGATTTTGTCCAAACGGACCAGCGGTTCCGGCTGGCTGGTGGTGGCTGAGAACGTGCGTCAACAGGAAGAGTTGGCCGCAGAGATTGAGTCGTGGGGCCAGGATGCAGTGGTCCTTCCGGAGGCTTTCCGAGGGTCGGAGAATGTCCGGCCCGATCCCGAGTTGGAGGCGGAGTGGGTGGACGCCCTCGCGAGGTTGACCGCCAGCCACCGGCCACGGTTATGCGTCGTGACCGAGCGAATTTTGGAGGAAAGCCTTCCGGATCCAACTTGGCTGCGAAACTCAATCCGATCCGTCGAAGTCGGGGCCACGCTCGACCCCCTGGGGTGGGTGGAGGAACTGGTAAAAGCCGGATACCGTACGGTAGGAACGGTAACCGAGCGCGGGGAGGTGGCGAGGCGGGGGGGGATCGTGGATGTTTTTTCCCAACACGCGGCGTTCCCTGTCCGGATGGAGTGGGGCGGCGACCATTTGGAATCCATCCGGGAAATTGACCTAAACGAGCAGACGGGAATCGCTGAGTTGAGGTCGACCGAAGTGTTTCTGGGTCGGCTGGAGGGCATCCCCAGGAAATCCAAGCTTCCTGATTATCTCGG
>JBILFP010000113.1:0-5597 GCA_044351535.1 Methylacidiphilales bacterium | reverse complement strand
ACCGGACCCGCGTCGCCGGCAACACCCAGAGCCAAATCTTCAAACCATTTCCTGCGGATTTTTTTACGGGCCGCCGTATCCCGAAAGGCCGGCATCCACTCCTCGCCCACCTGGTCCCCGCCGACCTCGTACGCTCGTTCTAAAATCTGCCCGGCCACCTCGGGGCGCACTTTCTCCCCCCGGGCGGCCGCCCGGTCCACCGCATCGTCGATCGAACGGCAGCAGGCATAGACCGCGTAAGCGTCCCGCTGGACGGACGAACCGAGCACATGCGAGGCAAAATAAAAGGTGCGGGCATGTTCGCGGGTGATCGCGCGCGCCGCTGCTTGGGCGCGGGCCAGATCGCTCGGGAAAACCGGGGACAAGGGACTAGGCGGAGCGGACGGACTGGCGCACCCAGCCGATCGCCTGGGAAATGGATTCCTGCTCGAGCGGACTGAGATGCGACGCCGCGAGCTTGGCAGAGGCTTCCCCGAAAAGAACCCGCACCCTTTCCTGCATGGCCGTGATAGCCCCGGATTTCCGGATCAGATCCTGCACCTTGGAGATATTGGAATCGTTCCGGGCGGGGTTTTGCAGGCACATTTGCAGAAAAGAACGGTCCACTTCGTTCAGCCGTTCGTAAGCCTCGCGGACGAGCAGCGTTTTTTTTCCTTCCAGCAGATCGGTGGGCAGGAGCTGGTCGCGGCTATCGAAATGGGAAAACTCCAGCAGGTCGTTCTGGATTTGGAAGGCCAGTCCCAGCGGTTCCATCACCGCCGCCAGATCCTCCTGCTTCTCCACCGGCGCCCCGGCTAGGATCGCACCCAGCACACAGGGCGCCTCGAACGTATAGCGGGTGGTCTTAAGGAGATAGGTGCGCTCAATTTCCTGGGAAGTGACCCGGCCGATGTCGCGAGATCCGAGCAAAATGTCGAAAATTTCACCCACTCCCGTGTCGGTGATGTAGGCCAGCAGTTTCCCCAGGGCGGCACCGCGCAGGGGTTCCTCAAATCCGGCGTTCTGAAGGGTTTCAACAGACAGGGCAAACAGCAGATCCCCTACCACCACCGCCACTCCATGTCCGGTGCGCTCCGCATTGCTCAGGCGGCCGAGTCGCTGCTCCACCAGTTTGTGAAAAGTCGGCAGACCCCGGCGTTTCTCGGAGTGATCGATCAGGTCGTCGTGCACCAAGACGAAGGCGTGAAGCAATTCGAGGGAGAGGGCCCCGGCGAGCACCGCGGGATCGTGGGCCGGCTTGGTTCCGCCCAGCGCCCGGTAAGTCAGGGCAAACAGGAGCGGCCGAATCCGTTTGCCCTTCCGGCCGACAAACTCGCACATGTCGAAATAGACCGGTTCGAACATCTCCCCGTACTCGTAACGCTCCTTTTGCCGATGAAAAAAGGCCTGGATTTCCCGTTCCAACAAGGAGGGAAGCGTCTCAATTTCGGCGCGGAGGGAGGTTTCCATAAAAGCCTTATCGGGAACGCCCGGCCACCCGCCAACGGGAAAAGGGGGAGTTATTCATATCGAATACTCGCTTCCTTTGGGACGCTCCGATTTCGGAATGATCTTGAGAGCCGCATGTTCGGCAAACACCAAGTGGTCCGGCGGCACACTCTTGGTGAGAAACACCCCGCCCCCGACCGTGCTGCCCTGTCCCACGACCGTCTCTCCCCCCAGAATCGTCGCTCCCGGATAAATCGTGACCCGATCCTCAATGGTGGGATGCCGCTTCCGGCCGCGGAGACTCTCCGCCCCGCTGACCGAACGGGCCCCCAGCGTGACGCCGTGGTAAATACGCACTTCCCGACCGATCTCGGTGGTCTCCCCGATCACAATGCCGGTGCCGTGATCGATGAAAAAGGACGGACCAATCGTCGCTCCCGGATGGATGTCGATGCCGGTTCGGCTGTGCGCCCATTCAGTCATCATTCGCGGGAGCAATGGCGTACCCAGCAGGTAAAGCTCGTGAGCCATGCGTTGCACCGCGATCGCCTCAATCCCGGGGTAAGCCAAAAGGATCTCCTCCACGTTTCTCGCCGCCGGATCCCCTGCCATCACCGCCTCGACATCGGTCTTCAGGACCGCGCGAACCGCCGGAATCCGCGACAAAAAAGAGCGAACTTTCGAAGGCACCGACTCCCCTCCGCCACCCTTGGGCAAACTTTTGGCCATCTCCTTTTCCAAGGCCTTCTCCAGCGAGCCTAGCAGTTCGGTGATGGCCGGCCCCAACTCCCGTCCCTCCAGGTGGTCCCCGTCGTAGAAACCAGGAAACAGTAAATGCAGAAGGTCGGCCGTGATCGACGCCACGGCCGCCTTGGAGGGCAATTGGGGGGCACCGAGATGGTTGATGGCCCCCAGTTCCGCGTAGGAACGGGCCATCTCCGCCGTCAATGGATGGTGGGTGCTCAAACTTGTCGTTCTAGGCAAAAGCACCCCCCGGGGCAACCGGATGACACCGCCGTTTTTGTTGGGCGGAAAGCCCCGCCGATGGCTCAATCAGAGGGTGAAACCAGAGGTCTACACCCCTAGCTCCCTCCCCCCGCCGGAAGCCGGCCGGAAAAGGTACGGGGTTTTGGGGTCGCCGGTGGCCCACTCCCTCTCCCCCTACATGCAGGAGGCGGGTTTTCGCGCCCTGGGCATTCCCGCGGAATATCTCCGGGTGGAAATTCCCGCCGGGGCCCTGAAAGAGGCGCTGCCCCGGCTGCAAAAGTTGGGTTTTGCCGGTTGGAACTGCACCCTGCCCCACAAGGAGGCGATGTTCGCACTTTGCCCGGAAACGGACGATGCGGCGCGCGAATCTGGAACGGTGAACACGGTGGTGGTTTCGGAAAAAGGAGTGCGGGGGCACAGCACCGACGCGGACGGATGGGAGGATGCCGTGGCGGAAGCTTGGCAAATGGATCTTTCCAGCCAGCGCGTTCTTCTTTTCGGCTGCGGTGGCGTGGGTCGCACGCTGGCGTTTCGTCTTGTCCGACGGGGATGCCGCCATCTGCGGTTGGCCAATCGCACCCCATCCAAGGCAACCCAACTCGCCGACCAACTCTTGTCCTCAAAAAAGGTCCCCGTTTCCGTGGTCCCGTGGAGCCCGCCTGAACTTTCCCAAGCGGTTCAGGATTCCGATTTGCTGATTCAGGCCACTCCCTTGGGTTTGTCCGCGAACGATCCCCTGCCGGTTCCCGAATCCGGCCTGCATCCAGGCTTGCGGATCTATGACACGGTCTACCACCGAGACTGGACTCCTTTGGTTCGCGCGGCCCGGGCCCGTCACCTGCCCGCCTTGGATGGCTTGGGAATGCTCCTGCATCAAGGTGCCCGCGCGCTGTCGATTTGGAGCGGCCGACCCGCTCCCATCGCCGAGATGCGCGCTGCCCTCGAAAAAGCCGCCGGCAGGCCGATATGAATCCTTGGGTGGAGGGAATCGCTGTCTTTGGTTTTGGTGCCTGCGTTGGCTCTTTCCTGAATGTCTGCATTTTGCGCTGGCCCCTGGGACTTTCCATCGTGCATCCGGCCTCCCGGTGCCCGGCCTGCGGACTGAAAATTCCCGGATCCCTCAATCTTCCCGTGGTTGGGTATTTTCTTTTGCAGGGCAGGGCACGCTGCTGCGGGGCCCATCTCGACCCGCGCTATCCGGTGACCGAGGGCCTGACCGCACTGCTCTTCACCGCCCTCTGGTTTCTTTATCCACCGCAACTTTTTTTGGTTTATGGGATTCTTGCGAGCGGACTGATCGTCGCCTCCGGAATTGATTTTGACCACTTGGTCATTCCCGACGGCCTCACTTTGGGCGGCGTGGTGGCGGGAATTTCGCTGAGCTATCTCCTGCCGGAACTTCAGGATCGCGCCGATCCTACTGATGCCATGATCCGTTCCGCCCTTTCCGCTGCGATCGGGGGTGGAATTTTATATGGCTTGGCCAAAACCGCGTCGTGGTTGTTGCAAAAGGAAGCCATGGGGACCGGGGATGCCAAACTCTTGGCCGCTCTCGGTGCTTTCCTGGGCTGGACCTCCCTTCCGTGGATTTTGGCCGCCTCTTCCATCCTCGGGACGATCGTGGGCTTGGTGATCCTGACCCAGCGAAAACAGAAACTTGGGGTAAAAATTCCCTATGGCCCCTACCTGGCCATCGCAGCGATTTTTTGGTTGCTGGGAGGCAAACTACTTTTCACGAAATATCTTTTCAATAACTCCACTCTTTCGGGCATACCCCTGTGATCCACAACACTTTAGACGGCTAGCGGATCTTTATTTTTTACCCCCATCCAACACATCCGCCTGTCGACTTTAGAAAATTATAACTCCTTTATATAGGGGATGCGGAAAAGCTGGAACTCAACATCTTGGGTGTGGCTTTCTGTTTTTCTGGCCACCTTGCCGGTTGCTTATGGATCACCCCCTCCCCTGGTTTCACTGCAAGAAGACGGATCTTTGGTCATTGCTGACTCCAAGGGAGCGATTGCGGACTTCGTAAAACAGGGCACCCCTCGCCAGTCGGTGAAAATTGGAAATCAAAACTGCAACGTCAGTTACGGGTTCAATTCAGCAGGTAAAAAAACCATCCTGATAAGCGTCCCCGCCGCCGCCACCGCCCCGGTGGTCTTCGATCTGGGCGACAACCGCATCACCATCCCCGCCAAGTCTGCCCTTCGCATCACCTTGGGCGCCGATAACCGGGTGGAAAAAATGGACGGGAACCCGGCCGAAACCGTTCGGTTTGAAACCATTCCCTCTGCCTTACCCACCCCCGCAACCTCCCCGCCACCCCCCCCACCGTCTCAGACTTCCCCAACCCCAACTCCCGTCCCCGAGACTCCCGCCGAGCCTCAACCCTCCCTTCCTACCCCCTCTTCCCTTTCGACCCCTTCACCCAACCTGACCTCGGCTCCAACGGAAGACGGGTGGCCCGGCAAGTTGCTCGAAACTCCGATCCCCGCCAGCCAAATGGAAGAGGAAATGTTTTATGCCCGAACGGAATTGGGAATTCGTTTCATGAGTTCCCTTTCGCTCGTCACCATCAGCGGCCCGCAAGCTGGCCTCGGAGCCTACACGCAGAAACAGTTCGCCTTCGGCACCGGCTATCGGCAGGACTTCGACGTTGGCGTCCAGCTGATCGACTGGTTCGGCTTATCCTTCACCAGCGGTTTCGCTCTCAACTCCGTCCGCGCCAACACCGAGGGTATGACCGTTTCCGACGGGACCTACTGGACTTTTCCCTTTATGGCCCAGCTTTGCTTCCAATATCCCAATGACAGCGGCTGGATTCCGTACCTCAACTTCGGATTCGGCGGCGCCGTCACCGTTCTCAAGCTCGGCAACGTCACCTATGCCTTGGCGCCTGGAGCCAATCTCTCCGGAACCGGCAACTGCGTGACCAATGCCTATCAAATTTCAGCGGGCGTCCGTTACCGCCTGTACGAAGATCTCAGTATCACCCTTGGCTATAAGTTCTACGGCAACAGCCAAGGCACCGTGAATCTGAACAACGGCGTGCAGTTGGGTCTCGGTTCTCCCGTCACCAACTCCGCCGAAGTCGGCGTAAACCTTGCCTTTTAGCGGGGTCTAGCGGCTGCCCATCTGGGCCCGGTCGCGCAGGTAATGGTCCGCTAGCACCAGCC
>JBILFP010000112.1:0-5598 GCA_044351535.1 Methylacidiphilales bacterium | reverse complement strand
AGGCGGATGGCATCGCCTCCGGTGGAGCCGATCAGGAAGAGGTTGAAAAAAAAGCCGACGAAGGTGAGGTGAAGGGCACGGAAAAGGGGAAGCTGGATTTTTTGGAGCCGGAGGAGGAACCAAAACCGAATTCCGCACAATAAAATCGAGACCAAGGTCAGGAAAAGAGCGCCGGTCAACCAGGCGGGATCGGCCGACAGAAATCGTTGGCCAAGTTGGGTCCAGTTTACCTTGCCGGCGAGAAAGCCAAGGATGCCGGCGGTGACGGCCACCCGGATCCAGGGGGCGAGACGGCTTAAGACCGTGCGGGCTGGTTTTTCTTCCACCATGCGAGACTGGCACGGACGTCCTCGGCGGACACATCCGGAGATAGTTCCAGGGAGACGTGGGCTTCACGGGGCAGAAGGGGCAGGAGGCGGGCAAAAGGAATCGAACCCTGTCCCAAAGGCAAGTGATCCCCCTGCTCGGGATCATAATCATGGAGATGGGCCCCGATCAGGCGGGGGGCAAGCCGGCGTAGGTGCTGCTCGTGATCGATCAGGCCAAGAACTTCCTTGGCGGCGGCATGGCCGAAGTCGTGCCAATAGCCGAAGGTGGGAGCCGGAAGTTTTTGCAGAATTTTTTCCCAGAAATCGTCCGGCGGAATTTCGCGGGGATCCTCGCGGCATTCCAGGCCGAGGCGGAGGCCCAGCATCGCCGCCTTTTCCCCGATGCGCAGAAGAATTTCCTCCACCCGAGGCCAAGCCTCAGCAAAGGCCTTCTCCATGGTGCGGATGACATCGATTTTTTCCCGGACATATTCCCGGGTCCCGGTCTTTCCGGCCATGGCCAGAACTTCCAATTTTTGAGCCTGGCGGCGGGGTCCGGCCGAGCCGATGTGGAGAACAACCAGCTTGGCGCCGACCGCGGCCGCCGCCTCCAACGTTTCCAGGGTGTGGCGCTCCGCAAGGCGGCGCGCGGTTTTGCGCGGATCGGAAAATTCGTAGGCGTTGGGATGGGGGCGAAGCACTTCCACCGGGACCGGGCAGAAATTGTGAAGAACCTCGATCTTCGGGGTTCCGGATTGGTGGTGCGCAGAAAGGATTCCAGGCCAGAGGCTGTACCGGGTGTTGTGGCTGAGTTCGACCGAGGAAAAACCAAGAGCGGAAGCGTCGCGCAGGAGCTCCGTGCCATCCGTCACACGGTCGGCGTGCCAGCAGGTGGAGAGGGCGAGGTTTTGCACGGGCATCATTTTCCAAGAGAGGGGGATGAAGGGCGATGTAAAAGCGAAATTCGGAAATCGGAAAAGAGTTGGCTTGGGGTTTGAATGTTGGAGCGGGGGGTGGGAAAATAAGACGGGATGATGGCCAAAAAGATTCTTTATGAAGGGCGGGTGCAGGGGGTGGGATTCCGGTTCGGCGTCCGGCAAATCGCCGAGGGATTTTCGGTGGCTGGCCATGCCGCCAACCTTCCGGACGGTCGGGTGGAGGTGTTTCTGCAAGGGGACCGGGAGGAAGTGGAGGGCATGGAAAAGGAGATCGCCCACAGCCATTTAGAGGGGTTTATCCGCAAGCACGAAACGCAGGAGGTGGCCGTGGAAAGCGGGAGAAGGGGATTTCAAATCCGATGAGTGCGGCGGTCCTGACGCAGTCACTCCGCAAGGAGTTCAAGCTGGGTTGGGGTCGGGGCCGGGTGCTGGCGGTGGAGGGCCTCGATCTGGAGGTGAAGCGGGGCGAGGTGTTCGGCCTGCTCGGGCCGAACGGCAGCGGAAAAAGCACGGCCATGAAAATGATTTTGGGGCTACTCCGGCCCACCTCGGGCCAGGCCGAGGTTTGCGGTTGCCGGGCGGGGACGCTGGCCGCACGGAAGCAGATTGGATTTCTGCCGGAAAACCCCTACTTCCCTGCCTTTCTTTCCGGAACGGAGCTGGTTCGGTACTACGGAAAGCTGAGCGGCATGGGTGGAAAAGCTCTCGAGGGCAGAGTGCAGGAACTCCTCTCCCTGGTCCGCTTGGGAGGCGAGGCGGGCCGACGGCCGTTGCGGACGTATTCCAAAGGCATGCTGCAGCGGGCCGGTTTGGCGGGAGCTTTGGTCAGTGATCCAGAGATCGTGATGTTGGACGAACCCACCGCGGGGGTGGATCCGGCGGGCTCCCGGGAGATCCGGGATTTGATCCGGGAACTGAAGGAGAGGGGAAAAACGGTGATTTTTTCCAGTCACCTGCTGGAGCAGGTGGAGGATGTGGCCGACCGGGTGATCATCCTGCACCGCGGACAAAAACTCCGGGAAGGGCGGCTCGAGGATCTGTTGACCCAGACCGGTGAGTGGCAGGTGCGGGCGAAGGGTCTGGGGGAAGGGCCGCGCCGGGAACTACACGCCTGGTTGGTCCAGCATGGGGCCGAGGTGATGCAGGAGGGATCGCCGCGCGAGCGGTTGGAGGATTATTTCCTGCGGAGTTTGCCGGAAAGGGAGCGGCGATGAGGGAAAGCTGGCGGCGGATCCGGGCGGTCGCGGGCAACACTTTCCTGGAGGCGGTCCGGCAGAAGGTGTTCGCCGTGTTGCTGATCTTTGCCCTGGTGCTGCTGGGCGGGGCCAACTATTTCGCGGAATTCTCGTTTCAGGAGCAGTTCAAATTTCTCAAAGACTTGGGTTACGCCACGATCAGTCTGACGGGCCTGCTGGTGGGTTTATTGGGAGCGGCGCAGCTGATCCCGGCGGAAATCGAGCGGCGGACCATCCTGACCGCCTTGTGCCGTCCCCTGCGGCGCTGGGAGTTCGTGGCCGGCAAATATCTGGGCTTGGTTTCCCTGCTGGGCGTGATGCTGGGGATCATGGGGGCGGTTTTTTGGGGAGTGTTGCGGTGGAAGGAAGCCCAGCTGATCGGTATGGAGGGAGGGGAGGCAGGGGTCGTGCAGGCGATCCAGGCGGAGTCGCGGGACCCCCGGCTTTGGCAGGGGTTCGCCTTAATCGCCGCCAAACTTTTCGTGGTGTGCGGCATCGCGGTTTTTTTCAGTACGCTGGCGACCTCGACGACCTTTGTGGTGGCGATGACCCTGATGGTCTACCTGATCGGCCACCTGCAGAGCGTAGCGCGGGAGCAGTGGTTGGAGTCCGGCGAAAAAGCCGCATGGCTGATTCAGCTGTTCCTGGCAGCGGTGGCCCTGCTGGTTCCGGATTTCAATCTCTACAGCCTGATCGACGAAATTGTGGCGGGAAACGTGGTGCCCTGGCGGGCCACGCTGGAAGTGTTGGCGTATTCGGGCGCGTATGTCGGGGTGCTCTTGGCGGCGGCGGCCTGGCTGTTTGAGGCGAGGGATCTGTGAGCCGGACGGTTTCGCTGGTGCTGATCGGATTATTGATTCTGGCGTGGGGAGCGCTGAAGATTCCGTGGGAGATTCGAATGACCCAGCAGCAGCGGCTCGCCACGGTGGGTTTTTCCGGGCCCACGGCGGTGGCGGTACGGGAAAAGTTGGGGCAGGGGCTGGTGTTGGCCGCGCTAGGGGGATTCCGGGGGCTGGCCGCCAACGCTCTGATGTTGCAGGCCCATGGGGCTTGGGAAGAAAAACAGTGGGTCCGGGTGCGGAGTGCGCTGGAGATGGCGACCATGCTGCAACCGCGGGTGGCCCTTTTCTGGGATCTGGCCTCGTGGCATCTGGCTTGGAATGCGGCGGTAGCAGCGGAGCGTTATGATGGAGAGGAGAGCGAGACGCGAAGAAGGATCGAGGCCAGGAAATGGGTCGAGGCGGGGAGAGAGTTGCTGGAGCGTGGCACCCGGGCGGTTCCCGAGAAGGCGCTGCTTTTCCAGCGCCTGGGCGACCTGTATTGGCAGCGGTTGGCGGACTATCAAGCCGCCGCGGTCTGCTATCGGGAGGCGTTGACGAAAGGGGACGCCCCGCCGTATCTCGAGCGATTCGTCGGTTACGCGCTGGACCGGGCCGGGGATAAGCCGGCGGCCTTGGACTACTTCCGGGAACTTCGCCGTTCCATGGGGGAAAACCCCGATCCGGCCCGCAAGCCCGAGGTGGTCGACCGCGAGATCCAAAAACTTGAGAGCGAAATCGGAAGCAGTTCCGACGGGAGGACCCGGTGAAATTTGGGATCTTCGGGGATATTCACGGGAATCTGGAGGCCTTGGAGGCGGTTTTGGCCGACATGGAGGACCAGGGGGTGACCCATCCGCTCTGTTTGGGGGATCTGGTGGGGTACGGTGCCAACCCGGCGGAATGCCTCGAGGTGGTGCGGGCCATGGAATGTCCGGTGGTGCGGGGCAACCATGACGATCTGGTTCCCCAAGGCAAGGCTCCCACTTCCTTTTCGGATGCAGCCCGGCAGTCCCTGGATTATTCCCGGAAGCAGCTTAACCCCGCCCAACTTAATTTTCTTCGTCGCCTCCCGATGATTTGGGCCGAAGACCCCATTACCTTGGTCCACGCCACCCTGGATGGGCCGGAATCCTGGGGATACATCTCCACCCGGTTGGAGGCTCAAACTTGTTTTTTTTACCAAAAAACCCCGATTTGTTTTGTCGGCCATACCCATCGCCCTTGTGCCTTTGCCCAGGAAAAAGAGGTCCGGCCTTTGGAATTCCGCCATGTCGATGTCCACCCCGACCGAAGCAAGATGGGTAGGAAGTTTCTCTTTAACGTCGGTTCGGTGGGGCAACCCCGGGACGGGGACTGGCGGGCTTCTTATGCCATTTTTTCCCCGCAGGAGTATTGGGTGGATTTAAGAAGGGTGAGCTACAACATCGAAAAGGCCGCCTCAAAAATCCTAAAGGCAGGTTTGCCTGAATCTCTATCTAAACGTCTGTTTAAAGGAGAATGAACTGTTTAAATATCTGTTAAATAGCCATTAATAATTATGAAAACAGATTGTAACTTGACATACGATTTGGGTCGGTTATGCTTTGACCCATGAGCAAAACAGGTCGCAAAAACATGCGTTGGACATCGGACCAAGTGCTGGGCGAGATCCGCACCTGGCGGGATCGGGGTGAGCCTCTTTACGCCAATCATGTTCGTTTAAACTTTCAGGAGCTTCTGGCGGCCTCGATCCGTTACTTCGGGAGCTGGCAGAAAGCGGTGGAAATGGCGGGGATCCCTTACGAACAGGTTCGGAAGTACCGTAAGTGGTCCAACGAAGCCATCATCCAGGAAATCCGCGATCTTCATGCCCGCGGGGTGGATCTTTCCTTCCGGGCCATGGCCCTCAGCCAGTACAACTCCATGGTTTACGCCGCTATCCGTCCGAAATATTTCGGTAGTTGGAAGGCCGCTTTGGAAGCCGCAGGTCTGGAGTCCGAGGAAATCTACCGCTACCGCAGCTGGGAAGAGTCCGACATTCTTGAGGAAATCCGCCGTCTCAAGGCCGAAGGGGCCGATCTCAGCTCGAAGTCCATGGATGAAAACTCCAACCGTTTGATTGCCACGGCCCGCCGGCGTTTCGGCAACTGGGGCCGGGCCCTGGAGCAGGCTGGAATTAACTACGACGAGATTCGTCGCCGCAAGCGTTGGACCCGCGAGTCGCTGGTTGAAGGCATTTTGGAGCTTAAAAGGCAGGGAATCCCCTTGATCACTCCTGAGGTCAAAAAAGCCAACCCCTCTCTTTTTGCGGCAGCCT
>JBILFP010000111.1:0-5727 GCA_044351535.1 Methylacidiphilales bacterium | reverse complement strand
TCCCGTCCTTTGCGCACCAGCTCGCTCAACTCGGGATAGCGTTTCCGCACGGCGAATCCGCACCAACCCAGGTTGAACCAGACCTGCAGATCCCGTAGGTCCGCCTCCTTGAATCGCTTGAGGTTGTGCGCGGAACCCGCTCGCCGGCCGCGCAGGTCGAGGAGTTGGCGATACCGAGGGTACGGATCAATGCAGGTGTGCCAGTTGATCTTGAAAAAGTGTTCCAGTAGTTCAGTCCGTTCTTTTTCGTTCAGCTCCTTGGCCGGTTTGGCTGCGAGGTCGCCCCATCGGTCCCTCACCTTGCCCTCCGCCATCTGCTCGATCTGCTGGACCAGGACCGGCGTTAGGTTGAAGTTCATTTTCACTTGGGGATGGCGGCGGGCCATCTCGGCCATATCGGCGTAGCCCCGCACCGTGTGCAGGCGCACCCACGGCATCAACACCTCGCCGGTGACCGCGTCGACGTACGAGGGTTGGTGAAAATGCCAGAGAAGGACGACGTCAGCCATGCAGAGTTGCCTCGCGGAGGACGTTGGCCGCCTCCTCGGGCAGAGTCGGGTTGATGTAGAAACCCGTGCCAAACTCGAAACCTGCCACCCCGGTCAGCCGCGGCAGGATCTCGATGTGCCAGCGGAAATCCGCATCGATGGTCGTCCACGAATCCGGCCGCCGGCTTCGCCGGAAAGGCGCGGTGTGGAGGATCAGGTTGTAGTCCGGATGGCTGAGCGCGCTTGCATAGGCCCCGAGCGTCTTCTGCAGGGCCTCGGCCAAATGAACCAGGTCCGCATCGCTGGCGGCGTGGAAGTCGGCCTGCTGGCGCCGCGGCATGATGCAGGTTTCAAAGGGGAACCGGCTGGCGAAGGGGCAGAAAACCGTGAAACCGTCATTTTCAAAAACCAGCCGGTCGCCTGATTTGCGCTCGGCTTTCAGGATGTCTTCGAACAGGTTGCGGTCCTTCTCCAGATAGTAGGCCCGGGCCGCGCAAAGTTTTTCTTTTAACACGATCGGTGTGACCGGCAGGGCAATCAGCTGGGTGTGGGCGTGGGGCATGGTCGCGCCCGCCTTGGCCCCCTGGTTTTTAAAAATGAGGATGTAGTGCATCCGGATGTCCTTGGAGAGGTCGAGAACCCGGGATCGGCACGCCTCCAGCACCCTCGTCACCCCCTGCAGGCTCTGTTTTTCCAGCGGGAGTTGGGGGTGCGGGGTTTCCACGATCACTTCGTGGGCGCCCACCCCGTTCATCCGGTCGTAAAAACCAAACGCCTCTTTCTCCAGCTCGCCTTCCACGCGAAGGGCGGGGAACCGGTTGGGCACCACCCGCACCTGCCAGCCGGGGCCGTTGGCCGAGCCACCGTTGGGCCGGATCGCGTACAGCTCCGGCGGGGTGTACGTCTCATGCCCCTCCAGAAAAGGATCCTCCTCCGGCTTGGTCGGAGGCATCTCCTCACACCGATAACGCTCCGGGCGGATTTGTCGCTCCGGGCTGAACACAATCCACCGTCCCACCACCGGGTCTTTTCTCAGCTCTGGCATACCAGTTCCCCTTTCATCCTTTCTTTTTTCTCCCGGAGGAGAGCCCCACGGACGAGCGGTACACCGTGTCGTAGGCCGGCACCGCCGCGCCCCAACTCCAGTCCCGTCTCATCCCGTTTTGGCGGGCCGCCTTCATCATTGCGGGTTCGTCCCACCACGCCAAGGCCTGATCCAAACCCGTGCGGAGACCCGGCTCGGAGTTGGCCGGAAAGCGGATCCCGCAGCCCGACTTTTTTTCCGCGTTCCAAGCCTCGACGCTGTCGTGGAGTCCCCCCGTGTCGGCCACCACCGGAATCGCCCCGTACCGCATCGCGTACATCTGGGTCAATCCGCACGGCTCGGTTCGTGACGGCATCAGGAAAAAATCCGCTCCCGCAAAAATCCGCCGGGCCAACCCCTCGTTGTGTTCCAATCGCACCGCCACCCGGCCCGGCAGTCTCTTTTCCAGCGCCTTCGCCGCCTCCTCCAGCTCGGCATGCCCTTTCCCTAAAACCACCAATCTTCCTCCCTTTTTCGCCAGCTCCTGGGCCGCCCCCAGCACCAGATCCACCCCCTTGTCTTCCGCCAGTCGCGTCACCATCCCGAAAATCGGGCGCCCGTTCGCCGGCTCCAATCCCATCTCCTTCTCCAAGGCCGCCCGGCACTCCTCCCGGCCCTGGGGCCTGGTGGAACTGAAATTTGCTTTTAACTCCGCGTCGCTCTCGGGATTCCACGACTCCTCATCGATGCCGTTGAGAATTCCGCTCAGGTGAGCCGCCCGACCTTTCAGCACTTCGTGTAATCCCTGACCAAAGGCCTCGGTCTGAACCTCCCGCGCATAGCTGGGGCTGACCGTGGTAACCTCATTCGCCAATAGGATCGCCCCCTTCAGAAGATTTACCTTTCCGTAAAATTCCAGCGTCTCTGGCCGGAACATCTCCCCCGGCAGGCCCAGTCTTGGAAAATCCGATCCGGGAAACTCTCCCTGGTATCGTAGGTTATGGATCGTGAACACGGTCCGCATCGGCAGGTGGACCACCGAGGCCAAGGCCGGGATCAGTGCCGTGTGCCAGTCGTTGGCATGCAGGACCTCCGGCACGGGCTCGATGTGCCGGGCCAGTTCCAACGCCGCGCGGGAAAAGAAAACAAAACGGTCCAGCGAGTCCGGATAATCGCCCCCGCCCTCGCCGTACGGATGGGCCCGGTCAAAATACTCATCCCGCTCGATGGCAAACAGGCTGACCCCGCCCCTTTGCCCCTGCCAAACCCGGCTGGCCCACGTGCCGTTGGCCACCGGCACCGGGAGCTCCAGGTTCGTCCGCCGGAACTCTCCCGATTTTTTCAGGCCCCGATGCAGCGGCACGGCCACACTCACGGAGTGACCCGCCGCCGCCAGCGCTGGCGGCAGGGCCGCCGCCACATCCGCCAATCCGCCCACTTTGGCGTGGGGGGCCAACTCTGCGGCCACGAATAGGATGTTCATGGGGTGAATCTTGCATTATGCCCTAGGTTCCATGCCCGCCGCCAGCCGCTTGCCGGACCGGATCCTCGCGCTCCTACAGGGAAAAAAAGCCACCCCCCTCGATGTCCCCTCCCTCGCGCGACGGCTGCGCGTGCCCCCGGGGGCCGTCAGCCGCACCCTCACCGCCCTCGAAAAGGAGGGACGCGTGGCCCGTGTACGCCACGACCGCTGGATCTCGGCCGGATCGGCCGACCTGGTCACCGGCACCATCCAGTTCCATCCCCGCGGCTTTGCCTTTGTCACCCCGTCCGAAGGCGAGGGACCCGACCTCCGTATCGACGCAGAGGACACCGCCACCGCCCTGCACGGAGATCTCGTCGTGGCCCGCCTCCAACGTCCCTCCTTGGCCGGCCGCCGAAGAAGGGACGGGGAGGAAAGACCGCGCGGACGCGTCATCCGCATCCTCGAGCGTCGCAACGACAAGATTGT
The DNA here is from genome assembly GCA_044351535.1 of Methylacidiphilales bacterium. Lineage (GTDB taxonomy): Bacteria > Verrucomicrobiota > Verrucomicrobiia > Methylacidiphilales > Verrucolacustridaceae > Verrucolacustris. The sequence goes on along the minus strand of JBILFP010000111.1, from coordinate 2,264 downwards.
TGGCACCCTGCAGAAAACCGCCCGCTTCTTCATCGTCATCCCTGACGATCCGCGCCTGCAGCACAACCTCTACGTACCCGAGCCCGGCACCTCCGGTTCTCCCGCCGCCGCTCCCGGCGACAAGGTCGTCGCCCGCCTGACCGAATGGAAAAACCGTCATACCAACCCGGAGGGCGTCCTCGTCGAGCGTCTGGGCCGACGCGAGGATCCCGGCGTCGACATTCTCTCGATTGTCCGAAAGTTCGACCTCCCCACTGAGTTCCCTGCCCAAGCGATCGCCGAGGCATCTTCCTTCCCCGCTGTCGCACTTCCCGATCAACCCGCCGACCGTGAGGACCTTCGCGGCGACTTCGTCATCACCATCGATCCCGATACCGCCCGCGATTTCGACGACGCCATCTCCCTACGAGAACTTCCCGGGGGCCACGCCGAGATCGGCATCCATATCGCCGACGTCTCCCACTATGTCCGGCCCGGCTCAACTCTGGATGAGGAGGCCCGCCGGCGGGCCAACAGCGTCTACCTCGTCAACGGTGTCATTCCCATGCTTCCGCCCCAGCTTTCGGACAATCTCTGCTCCCTGCGGCCACGGGAACAACGCCTCACCTACTCCGCCTTTGTCCGGATCGGCCCCGATGGGCGCATCGGCACCGCAAGGTTCGACCGCTCGGTGATCTACTCCCGTCACCGCCTCACCTATCAGGAGGCCCAGCTTCGCCTCCATCGCCCGGCCACCGACGATCTGGATCGTTTTCTCCAGAAGGCTTGGACCTTCGCCTCCGCCCTCCGGAAACGGCGCTTCGCCACTGGTGCCCTCGACCTTGATTTTCCTGAACTGCGGGTCCGACTCGACGAACAAGGCCGGCCGAACCGCATTGAGAAGGAGTCCTCCGACGAGTCCCACCAGCTGATCGAGGAATTCATGCTCCTTGCCAACGAAGCCGTGGCTCGCCATCTCAACCGGGAACACCGCCCATCTTTATACCGGATCCACGAGGTCCCCGACGAATCGCGGTTGGAGGAGTATCGGCAACTCCTGATTGCCCACGGCATCAAGGCCGGCGACCTCACCCAACGAGGGGAGATCCAGAAAATCTTAAAACTTCTTCCGGGTCACCCGGATGGGTATGCCCTCAAGATCGCGCTCCTGCGTTCTCTCAAGCGCGCGGTCTACTCGCCGAAAAGCCTCGGCCATTACGGCCTCGCCAAGTCCCACTACACCCATTTTACCTCCCCGATCCGCCGTTATGCCGATCTGCTTGTTCATCGCTCCTTGGCCCACCCCCGCGGAGCCCCCAAGACCCAGGGCGAAACTCTCGCCCGGCTGGCTCAACACCTCTCTCGGCAGGAACGCACCGCCGCCGAGGCCGAACAGGAGTCCAAGAAGTTGAAGCTTCTGGAATATCTCGAGGCCCAAGCCGGCCCCAAGGCCACCCAAACCTTTGAGGCCGTCATCACGGAGGCGACCAACTTCGGACTCCTGGTGGAACTGCCGGACTTCCTTCTTTCCGGCCTGATTCACGTCTCATCCCTGACCGACGATTTCTACTCCTTTGACCCCGTCCGCCGCCATCTGCGTGGCCGCCGCAGCGGCAAAATCTACAAGGCCGGCGCCCATCTCCGTGTCGCCGTCCTCCGCATTGACTTCCCCAAACGCCAGGTCGACTTTCGCCCCGCCTAAGGCTTGCGCATCATTTCGATCCCGCCTCGTAATGTAAATCTCCGTAAACGTAACCGTAAACGTAAACGGGAAATCCGAGTCTCAATTTCCATGATTTTTCGATTTTAAGAAAACTCCACCTGCACCACCGTCGCATCTTCCAATCCTTCCAATAACAGCGATCCATGATCAGCAGTAACGAACTTGGCCGCTCCTTTGGGCCACTCGGAACCATTTTCCTTTTCCCGAATCTTGCCCGCTGCCACAAAAAGATAACGAAAGCTCTTTGGATTCGGCACCAGTTCCCGCAGTTCTCCGGGCGCTAGCCACCACCGCGTGATCTTAAAATGGTCGCACACCAGTATCCGCTCTCCCCTGGGCTGGACAAAAGTCGGCTCGTGGTCATCCCACTGGATCGAGGCCAGCGCCTCCTTCACATGAAGCGCGCGGGGCTTGCCGGCATCGTCTTTCCGGTCCCAGTCGTACACCCGGTACGTGGTGTCGGAATTCTGCTGGATTTCCAAAATCACGTTGCCGGCGCCGATGGCGTGGACCCGGCCCGAGGGCAGGAACATCGCCGCCCCGGGCTCCGTCCTCAGTCGAT
>JBILFP010000110.1:0-5774 GCA_044351535.1 Methylacidiphilales bacterium | reverse complement strand
TGGTCCGCCCGATCATCAGTCCCACTACCGCTCCAGCCATCCCTGCTCCCACCACCGGCCAAGGAATCGCTCCCCCCAGCGACTGAAACAACTGCACATAGACTGCGATTCGGGTGATATCCACTGCGCAAGCCACCGCCGCCCCCGTGGCGATGAAAGTCTCCTTGGGCAGATTTTTTCCCAGAAAAAATGCACTGCGAATGGCTCCCTGGTGGCCAGTCAGTCCACCCAAAAGTCCGCTGGCGAATCCTCCCACCCAAAGCGGGACCCTCCGGACGCTTCCTCCCCCGCCAAGCAGTTCCCAGCCAGAGAAAACCGCGAGGGAAAGTCCGATCACCAACTTAAGTGGACAAAGGGAGAAGGTTTTACCGAAAAGCGACCAGATTCCCAGTTCAGGCAGATCGGTCAGCCGGGCCAACCCCCAGGCGCCCAGGGCGGCGGCTACAAGGGCTGGAGCCCCAAACTGCACCAAAATCCGGCGATCCACATGGGATTGGAGCAGCATGAATTTGCCAAGGTTATGAAATAGGTGGACCGGGGCTACCGCCGCCACCGCCAGGGCCGGCCCCATCGCCAACAAGAAAACCGGCAACAGGATGGTGCCAAGACCAAACCCGGTCAGGAACGTGAAGGCGGAGGCGAGCGCGGCCCCAAAAATGATGAGGATTAACTCCGGCATGGCTGATTCTTAGCGTAGCCACCGTTTGTCGCCTCTCTTAAGATCTTTTTTGTGCCCTCGTACCTTGACCGCCGGGAGGCGGGACGTTTCCTAACGGATGGGCTGAGCCGTTATCGGAACTCGCCGGATAGTATTGTTCTAGGCCTTCCCCGAGGTGGTGTGGTGGTGGCGGAAGTGGTGGCGCAGGCCTTGGAGATTCCGATGGACGTGATCCTTCTGCGGAAACTCCCCTACCCGCCCCAACCGGAGTTGGCCGTGGGGGCCGTGGCGGAAGACGGCACCACGATCATCAATGAGGAGTTTCGCCATGCGGTGGAGCAACAACCCGATTCGTTGGAGCCCATCGTCCGCGAGCAGATGGAGATCATCCGGAGCCGGGCCAAACAATACCGCCCCCATCGGCACGCCCACGGATGGAAAGACAAAACCGTGATCCTTGTGGATGACGGCATCGCCACGGGGGCCACCATGAAGGTCGCGATTCGTGCAGCCCGCTCCGGCGGAGCCGACCGGGTGGTAGTCGCGGTCCCTGTCGCCGCCCCATCTTCCATCCGAGAACTACAGACAGAGGCGGACGAAGTGGTTTGTCTCGATGCCCCGGAATCCTTCTACGCCGTCGGCCAGGCTTACGAGAACTTCGAGCAAGTCACCGACGAGGAAGTCTGCGCAATCCTGGATCGAAATCCGTAGCGTGGGGTCAGACCCCGAAGCAGAACGAGATGCGCTATATCTCCCGCAATACAATCGGGGTCTGACCCCGAAAGCGTGGTTCCTAGTTCACCGTCTTTGAAAACTTCAAAATCCCCTTATCCGCGTCATAGGTCAGGATTCGGGTTTTGCCGCTCTTCTTGTGGGTCAGGCTGACCATAGCCACTTTCCCACTTTGGTTCACCGCCGTCACCTCATCCCCGTCCTGACCCAAACTGGCCGTCCATCGGGTAATTCCATTCGTGTTCAGCCGGCAATTCTCCTCTCATCCTTCTTCACGACAATCGTCGGCCCCTTTTCCGCTGCGGAAACTTGAAAGGCAATAATCGCCATGACAAAGCAGAAAGCCGTTACCAGCTTCATCTTAATCTCTCCACTTCATCCAGCAGAACGCCCCCTATCTCCTATCTACCAACTCCTAACTCCTCACCCTCTTAAAAGGGTGAGCGCCGCCACCACGAAGATATTCAGGAACGATAGCGGGATGAACACCTTCCACCCTAAGCTCATGAGCTGATCATATTTGAACCTAGGCAGGGTCCACCGGATCACGATGAAAAGGGCGATGAAGAACAGGATCTTGGCCAGGAAAACTCCTGCGGAAATAAAGCCAAACCACCAAGGGGCCGTTTGGCCGGCCAAAAATCCCGGCAGGGCCACCCCAAACACCGCCTCAGGCATGGGAAGGCCGTTGAACCAAGGGAGCGGGAGACTCCAGCCCCCCAAAAAGACGGTTACCATGACGGCTGAGGCCGAAACCATGGCTGCATATTCTCCCAAAAAGAACAGGGCGAAACGCATCCCGGAATATTCCGTATGATATCCGCCGACCAACTCCGTTTCGGCCTCAGGAAGGTCGAAGGGCAACCGGTTCGTTTCCGCGAAGGAAGCGATCAGAAAGACGAGGAAGGAAAAAGCAAGGCAAACACCCAAAAGAATTCCCCAGAATCCTCCGGACAGGCTGGGCAGGGCCAGCCAGCCATGCTGGACCTGATAATCCACGATCTTCCCGAGGTTGAGATGACCGGTCACCAGAAAGACCGGCACCACCGAGGCTCCCATCGCGATCTCGTAAGAGATGATCTGGGCCGAGGAGCGAATTCCCCCAAGAAAGGGATATTTTGAATTCGAGGCCCAGCCGGCGATGACGATGCCGTAGACACTGAGGGAGATGACCGCGAAGACAAAAAGAAGGCCGATGTCCAAATTGGCGATCACCCCGCTGATCTGAAAGGCCTCGACCGTCGCGGCGTCCCAACCCCAGTGGGGCGCGATCCAGCCCGCGATGGGGCGAAGATCGAACCCAGAACTGAATGGGATCACCGCCACCGTGACCAGGGCCGGGACCATCGCGAGGATGGGAGCCAGGTTAAAGTAGAACCGGTTGACGGCCGCCGGCACGAACTGCTCCTTGAGCAGGAACTTGGCGGCATCGGCCAGTGCCTGCCCGAGGCCAAAAAGCCGGATATTGGTGAACGGAATCCCCACGCGGTTGGGTCCCAGGCGGTCCTGGATCCAGGCACTAATCCTCCGCTCCGCCGTCACGCTCCCCGGCACCAACGTCAGCACCACCCCCGCCACCGCCGCCGCTTTAATCAGCGACGAAAGCAGAAAAACAATATCTGCCCCGCTTAAAAACATTTCGTTAGCCTAGCTTTCCCTCGGACCCCGCCAAGGAGTGAATCCTACCCCGTGGTCCGCAACCCGGCCGCAATGGCCGCAATGGACCCACGAAGGTCCGCCAACAACCCCTCCGCAGCCGGATTTTTGGTTTCCTCCGCCCGGCGCCATTCGCGAAGCAGAAAAATTTGCCGTTCATGGAGAGCCCGCAAGGGAACGACCCGTCGCTCCACCGTGTAACGGAACCGAGGTCTCCGATCTGCCAGCGGCTTTTGAAATAACTCGGTCAACCCGGCACGAACCTCGGCAAATTCGTCCCGAATCATCCGCGTGATCCCCTCCCGCAATTTTTTGTCTTTCACCAGCTCGACATACCCCTGGCTGACCTCAAGGTCCGCGCTGGCGATCCCGCTCTCTAGGTTGTTGAAGACGTATTTGGCAAAGGGCCAGGAAGCAAGGCGATCACGCATCCGTCGGAAAAGTTTCGGCTCCTCCTTGGCGAGTTTCCGCAACGCCGTGCCGGCCCCATACCAGCCCGGCAGGAAAAACCTGGCCTGGCTCCAACTGAACACCCAAGGAATGGCCCGCAGGTCGCGGAAATCGGCCGCCCCCGTTCGCCGGGCGGGACGGGATCCGATGGTGCTTCGCTCCACCGCGTCGATCGGAGTCGCCTGTCGAAAATATTCAAGGAAGCCGGGTGTTTCGATCAGCGCCCGATAACTCCTCATGCTCTCCCGGCTGAGAATCTCAAAGATCTCCGCCATGGCCGGATCATCCTCCACCGAATCCTCCGGCAGCAACGAGGTCAGGGTTGTCCCGGCCAGCAGTAATTCAAGGTTATGGGCGGCGGTGGCCACCGTGCCGTATTTCTGCCCAATCACCTCACCCTGTTCGGTCACACGCAAATCCCCAGAGAGGGTTCCCCGCGGCAGGGCCTCGAGAAACCGATGGGTCGGTCCGGCTCCCCGGCTGACCGTCCCGCCCCTCCCATGAAAGAATCGCGCCGCCACCCCCTGCTCCTTCGCCGCCTTTAGAATTCCCCGCTGGCTCCGGTGGAGGGCCCACTGACTGGAAAGCAGCCCCGCATCCTTGTTGCTGTCACTGTAGCCGATCATCACTCGCAGCACGGGCGGTGGCTCGGTGGGCAGCACCACCGCACCTTCCCCGGGATCCACCAAGGCCAGTCGGCGGCGGCGGTCGGTTTCACTTTCCCGATGGGCCAACACCTTGAGGGCCTTTTTGGCAATCGGGTGCTGCAGAAATTCAGAAACCACCCGTGGGGCGCGCTCCAGGTCGTCGAGCGTCTCGAACAGCGGGGTGACCGGCAACGGACAAACCCTCCGGCCCTCCTCATCGTAAACGCGCAGGCCCGCGACACGGGCAAAGAGGTGTACCGCCATCAGGTCGGAGACGTCCCGCGTCATGCTCACAATGGAGAGGCCGACGCCGTCTGATCCGTGGGACTCCACGTGCCGTCCCAGCACCTGGTAGGTTCCGATCACCTCCCGGGCGGCGGGACCGGCGGCCAAAGCACTCTCGGTGTTCCAGGGAGGGTTTTCCCACCAACCATCCAGCAGTTCGCGGCGCTCCTTTTCTTCCATCTGGCAGTACGGCTTCCCACGGTCCCCCGCTTTGGCCTGCAACTCCTCGATCGCCTCATCGTGGCGATGGCTGTTCTGCCGGATATCTAGCACGGCAAGGTGAAAGCCGAAGATCTCGATCAGGCGGATCATGGTGTCCACCTCCGCTGCGGCCAAACGGTGTGCACCCACATCCAGCAAGGCCCGCCGGACCACCCCCAGATCAAGGATCAGGTCATCCGGCTGGCGATAGCCCGAGGATGTTGCCAGGAGCCGTCGTCGCATCAAAAGAACCGCCTCCCGCCATGGCTCTTCCTGATACACCGATACTTCGGCCTCCACTTCCGGTCCGGCCAGGCGTCGCCACTCCGGCAACCACTTTTCCAGCTCAGCAGGAATGCCATGGTATTTTCTTGAGAGCGTGAGGTGGGAAGCCAGTCGCTCCAGTCCGGACGCGATCAGCTGCAACGCCGCGTTGCGGTACAGTTCCAGACTTTGGCCCGTCACTTCCGGTGTGACCAGCGGATGACCATCCCGGTCACCCCCGACCCAAGTGCCGAAACTCAACACCGGCCGGACCGCCGGATGCACCGGCCCACCGGGACCAAAACCGGCAATTTGCCATGCATCCCGCAGCCGCCGGTCCGTCTCCGCGATGGATCGGGACATCGAGCCGGCCAGGCAGTGGATTACCCCTTCCCGCTCCATATCCACCGTCGGTCTCTGCGTCCGCACCTCCTCCGTGCGCCACCAGCGCTCCAATACCGTCTTCAGATGATCGCGTCTCTCCCGGTCGGAGCCGTCTTTGCCGGATTGGCCGCCCCTCTCCAGCAGAATGCCGTGAATTTCCTGCATGCAGGCCAGGATCGAACGTCGCCGGGCTTCCGTGGGGTGGGCGGTCAACACCGGCTCCACCCTTAGGGTGGGCAACGTCGCAGCTAGGTGTTCCGCCGTTTCGCCCGAGCCCTTGAGCCGACAAAGCGCTTGGGCCCAGGAACCCGGCTCATGCTGGGGTCCGTTGATGGCCTCGTTCAACTGCCGCATGGCGGCAGCCGCCACTTCCTCGGCCAAGTTGAGCAGCCCAAAGGCGATGGCGTAAGCCCGGGTGATCTTGCCTTCCTTGATGGGGGGAAGATGTTTGGCCCCATGGATCCAGGGCAACGCATCCCCCGCCTCTTTTTCCCCCA
>JBILFP010000109.1:0-5781 GCA_044351535.1 Methylacidiphilales bacterium | reverse complement strand
CCGCTCCGCCCCGCCAGCAGGCCTCGCCTTCGCCCTTTCCCTTTCCTCCCGGCTTTTTTCAGAACCAGGCGCCGGCGGGAGCCGCCCCCGTGGTTCCCCCCAGCGCCGTCCAGGCTGAGGCGCAGGCGGAGCCGCGAAATCCGTTCGCCGGGGAGGTATTTGACGTGAACTACCGGGTGATGATGGGGCCAGGCCGGAGTGGGCGGGTGAAGACCACCCCGCTCTGGGATGTGCAAAACTTCACGGCGGAGGCCTGGGATCGGGGTCAGCAAATCGGTCCTGGAGGTAGCCAAGGCTTACAGTTCCACACCCGGGCGATGGTTCCAAAGGCCGGAAAGTTTGAGCTGCCCGTGATTCGCCAGAAGTTGGATATCGATACTCCGCTCGGCGGCCGCTCTTTCTTTTTCACCGCCCCCGGATCCGTGGAAGTGGAGGCCTCGACCGAACCGGTGGCGATCGACGTACAACCCTTGCCAGCCGGGGCGCCGGCCGGTTTCAAGGGGGCGGTGGGCCAGTTCACGCTGGAATCAAAGATGGTTCCCGAGGAGGTCAACGAGGGGGAACCCATCACCTGGACTCTCAGTCTCAAAGGCACCGGCAACTGGCCGATGGGGGTGGAGCTCCCGGGCCGGACCGTGCCCGCCAAAATGCGAACCATTCAGCCTAAACTTCGCCGGGAGTTCGACGGGACGCAGGTGTTTACCGGGGGATTGGTGGAGGATCTGGTGCTGATTTCCACGGAGGCGGGCGAATACGAGTTGCCGGCGGTGAAGTTTGTTTATTTCGATCCCAAGAAGAAAGCCTACGAGACCATTGAGGCCAACCCGCCCAAGATCACCGTCCGAAAAGAGGGAACGCTTCGGCCGGCAGGTCCGGCCCAAGTCACGCAAGCCCCGACAGCGATTCCGCCGCAAAAGCCGGGTTCTGGACCCGGATGGGGAGGGTTCGGATCCGGCAAGCCGGGTCGGGTCCTGCAATACGGAGAACCCGCACTTCCCCGTGAGCCGCTGGAAGGAACCGGCTTCGGCACCGCGCCAATTCCCGCGGGGTGGATTCGGTTTTTGGCGGTGCTGCCGTGGCTGGGGCTGGTGGGGGTCTGGTGGAATTGGGCCCGACGGCGGGCGGTGCTGACCGACCCGGAACGGAGTCGCAAAGAGGCGCTGCAGTCCTGGAAGTCCTCCGTCGAGATCCTGCGCGCCGACTCAGATAATTCCGAAGCGCGGGAAAAGAGGCTGCTGCTTTGGCAAAAGGCGGTGGCCGGGACGTTGGGGGTCGATGCGGCGACGCCGGCTTGGCCGGAGATTTCGGCAGCGGCGCCAACCTTGCAGGAAAACGACCGCGCCGATTTGAAAAGATGCTGGCTGGAGTCGGACGAGGCGCTTTATGGCCGCAACCCGAGCCTCAACGGGGGCTGGTGCGAACGGGCCGCTGTCATTGCCAACCGGATCGACCTGCCGCGCCTGAAAGCTTGGGAACCTCTTCGGCCAAGAAATCTGCTGCCATGGTTTGGCCTGCTGTTGGTCTTGGCCCTGCCCATGCGCTTGGCGGCGGAAGAGAAGAAAGAAAACCCGGCTACTCTGCCTGCCGCGGAGGACCCTATCCGGCTGTATCGGGAAGGGAGTTTTGAAAAGGCCGGGCAGGTTTGGGGTGAGCGGGTCCGCAAAAATTTGGCCGACCCGGTTTCCCGCAACAATCTCGGCTTGGCCTGGTTCCAGGTCGGGGACAAGGAGCGGGCCCTGGCCAACGGACTTTCGGCTTATTTAATCTCTCCCCAAACCAGCACGGTGGATTGGAACATGGCGATTTTCGCCAACGCCTCGGATCAGCTGGACCCGGCGGTCCGCAGGTTGCTGGAAGACACCTGGGCCAGCTGGCTAACCGCGAAGGCGGGGGTTTTCACCTGGCAGGTTTGGTTGGTGGTGGGCAGCAGCGTCGCAGCGCTGGGGGCGGGACTATGGCTGGCCTCGGGATATTTTGCCTGGAGACGGAAACTTTTCTTCCGGTTGGGATCCGGGGTGTTGTTGGTTGGGGCGACACTCGCTTTTGTGGCTGGGACGGCTTTGGGCGTTTACGGAAAACTTTCCATCCGGGCGGCCGTGATGATCGTGGATGTGGTGCCGCTTCGTTCCGTGCCCACGGAAGTCCAACAGACCGAGAAGGCCTATCCGCCCGGCTCCATTGCCCGCCGGGAAAAGGAGTTTCTGGGCTGGAGCAAAGTGCGCATGCCCAACAACGACGCGGGGTGGATTCGGACGGAGAATCTGGTGCCGTTGTATTGAGGATTTGGTAGGGAAGACCAGCTTGCTGGTCGTCCGATGGAACATTCAAAGTTCGATATTCAGCCTTTAAATCGGGCGAGCAGATAAGCTGCTCGCCCCTACCGAGGTCTCCTTAGTTCCACCTTCCTCGTCGTTGTCTGCGGTTCCTCGTCCTCGGGTTGGGGAATATTGGATTCCGGTGCGATGTCCTTGGTGAAAAGTCGCTCCATCAGGCTGGGGTCCCCTTTGGCAGGATGAACCTTGACCACCAGGTTGGTGGTTTGAGCGGGTGGGATGGAGAGCGACTCCCAAAGGCGGCGATAAGCGAGCTTTAGGTTGAATCGCCCCTCGCGCGGAAAGACCAGTTGCAGGATCTGGGTGCCTGGGGCGCCGACTCTACCGTCCTTGGCGCCGGACTCGTAGCTTTCGGAAAGGATCCGGCCGCTTTGCAGCGGCGGATCGAGCATCCAGCGGTAACCGGTGGAGGGGTTGGCGGGGAGCCGAATCTCGACCGGGTGCTCCGCCTTGGCCTCGATGTCGGGCCGATCGCCAAAACAGCCGCTTGCCCAAAACAACCCCAGTGCGAGGGGCAGGGCCAGCCAGATAGCGATGCGGATGGGCACGGAACCCATGCCGGAAGCCTACGACTTTTTTCTAAGGGGAGCCAGATCCTCGTCGGACTGGGCGGCATCGGCCCAGGTGCGGTCGATCGCGATGGCGGCTTGGACGTAGTTGCGGGCCTTTTCCAGTTCCTGCAGGACGCAGTGGTAGCAACCGAGTTGGAATTTGATATGGGGATTATGGGGAAACTTTCTCTCCGCTTCTTGCAGGACGATCCGGCCCTGGAGGATCGCGCCGCTCTGGCGCATGGCGTCGGCCAATGAAACCCAGGCCTCCGGCTCATTCGGGCAGCGTTCCTTCAGCTTTTCGGCGCTTTTGCGCATCTCGGCATAGCGGCCGGCCGCTCGCAGGATGCGGGTGCGCAGGAAAGAGAGGGTGATTTCTTCCTGGCCCTTGAGGCGGATGGAGTCGAGCACAGCGAGGGCCTCGTCGTACATTCCGAGTCCGCAGTAGCCCTCCATCTCTTCCTGCAGTTTGGCAAGGTTGGCCATCGGCTGACTCGAATCTTCCATGGGGGCAAAAAGGAACAAGCCCCAGCCGGGGCTTGTTCACGCCCCGGCTGGGACAAATTGCGAGTGATTACGCGACCTGGACTTGGATGGTCTTGGGCTTGGCTTCCTCGTGCTTGGAAATTTCCAGCGTGAGGACGCCGTCCACGTACCGGGCTTGGATCTTTTCGGGATCCACGTCTTCGGGCACGAGGAGTGAGCGTTCGACCTCCACCGAGGTTTCCGCGCCGTCGCGGAAGAGCCTCTTCTGGCCCCTCACGGCGAGGACCCCGTCCGTCAGGGTGACCTTGAGCTCGTCCTTTTTCAGGCCGGGTAACTCGAGGTCATACCGATAGCCGGTCTCCGTCTCGTGGGCGGAGATGGGGTTCCAGTCGCGGCTGGAGACCGTAGGGGCGGGGAAATCGAAAAGACGGTCGAGTTCGTTGATCAGGAACCCGAAGCCGCTCCCGTTCTCCGCCCGGGTCGCCAAGGCCGCAGATGAATCACAGTTGTTTTTCATAGCTTGGTTCTCCTTTCTGTCGTTGGTTTTCACCAACACTGGGAGATGCATAAACCTTGCCAAAAAAGCCAAATCCTTAAGTCATTGATCAATAAAGCCATTAAGACAACCAACCAACCGACAAAGAGACAAAAAGACACTTAAAAAAATACAGCCGTGCAAATAAATGAGACAAATTGACAAGCGGCTCAAAACTGGGCTGTGGGGAACATTTTTCGGTGCTAGGGGCGGTTGTCCAAACCGCCCGCTTTTGAAAATCTTTTTCGGGCCGTTGCGGAGAACGGCCCCTACCTAGCTCGCGCCGCCGAGGTCGCTTGGATAAGATGATCCGATGAAAGTCCTCGGCATCGATATCGGCGGAAGCGGGATCAAGGGGGCGCCGGTGGAACTGCCCTCCGGGGAGATTCTGGCGGAGCACCTGCATCTGCCCACGCCTCAGCCGGCCACGCCCGGCGCGGTGACAGCGGCCATCAAAAAAATGGTCCAGCACTTCCAATTTTCAGGGCCCGTCGGTGCCGGATTCCCCGGGGTGATGCGCAAAGGGGTGGTGGAAACGGCCGTGAACCTTTCCCCGAGCTGGGTGGGCAAGAATGCGGAAAAACTCTTCAAGCAGGCCACCCGCCTGCCGTTCACGGTGATCAACGATGCCGATGCCGCCGGCCTTGCTGAGATGACCTATGGCGCGGGGAAGAAGGAAAAGGGAACGGTGGTCATGATCACCTTGGGCACAGGCATCGGCAGCGCGGTTTTCATCGGGGGCGTCTTGGTTCCCAACACCGAGTTCGGCCACCTGACAATGCGGGGAAAGGATGCCGAGACGATTGCCAGTGCCAAAGCCCGGGAAGTGAATGACTGGAGCTGGAAGAAATGGTCAAAACGGGTGCGGGAGTATCTTCACCTCGTGGACCGGCTCATTAATCCCGACCTGATTATTGTTGGCGGCGGAGTGAGCCAGCGGGCAGAGAAGTGGTTACCCCGGGCGTCCAAAGGGGTGAAGGCAAAGGTTGTCCCGGCCAAGCTGCACAATGAGGCTGGCATCGTCGGGGCCGCGATGGCGGCCAACGGTAGAAGTTAAAAATGTTTGCGGGCGGTTGAGGACAACCGCCCCTACCAAGTAGAAACGTTATTTTAAATACTGATCCACCCCTTTTCCGCACCTGACCTTCTTGGTCCGGATGGTCTCATCCAAGCGGGCCTGGCTTTTGGGGACATGGTCGCGGTTGAGAATAGGGTGGTGCAGGTGGTAGAGGATGGCGCGGCCGTAGACGAACTTGCGCGGCCGTCCGAGGTGGTAGAGGCGGGAACCGACGTCGGAATCCTCGCCGAGACCCCAGCCCGCAAACTCCTCGTCCCAACCATTGACCTCGAGCAGGTCCTTTTTCCACATGGCCATGTTGCAGCCAATGATGCCGCGCTGGCCGGTGTCGCTTTTAATGATGGGGAAAGGGAGGCGAAATCCCTTGGCAGCACCACTCATTTTCCCTGACAAAAACAGCCGACCTCCCGGGACTTTCTGTCCGGGCACAAGCGCGGCGGAAGCGACCTCGTTGAGATAAGAGCGGCGTCCTTGGACCCAAAAGCTGGGCTCGGCCAGGGAGGCGTGATCCTCCACGTAGCGGGGGTGGGGAATGCAGTCGGCATCGGTCAGGACGAGATAGTCCCCTTTGGCCTCCGCCAGGCAGCGGTTGAGGATGATGTTTTTGCGAAAGCCTTTGTCCTCATGCCAGATGTGGCGGGCGGGGCAGGGCAGGGTGGGAAGGAGTCTTGCGATCAGGGCGCGGGTGTCGGGCCCGGAGCCATCATCGGCGATGAGAATCTCGCCGGGCGGAACGGTTTGGTTGCGGAACCCGGCCAGGCAGAGCTCTAGCGGACGGAGATGGTTGTAGGTGCTGAT
>JBILFP010000108.1:0-5783 GCA_044351535.1 Methylacidiphilales bacterium | reverse complement strand
TCTGCAGTACACCTTGGTCCCGCTTGAGGAAGAGGATGGGGGCGGTCCCCGACACGTCGCGGTATTCCATGATGCGACCCGGGAGCGGGTCGAGGCGAGGTCGGCGGTGGAGACGGGTCGGGCTGAAGCACTGACGATGTTGGCGGCTGAGGTGGCCCACGAGATCGGCAATCCTTTAAACAGCCTCCATCTGCAACTGCAGGTGATGGAAAAAGACCTTCGCGATGTGGCGGGTAAGCCAGGGGATAAGGTGCGGGCCTCTTTGGAGGTGTGCCGGCAGGAAGTGCGCAGGCTGGACGGCTTGATTACCCGGTTTTTGAGGGCGTTGCGACCCCAGGCAGCACAAAAGCAGCCTGATTCGGCAGAACGGGTGTTGGAGGAGGGCTTGGCCCCGCTGAAGGCGGAGTTGCAGGACCGTAAAATTTTAGTGGAGAAGGAGGTGACACCGGGAATCGGGCCGGTGCCGATGGATCGGGAGCAGGTGCAGCAGGCCATTTACAATCTAGGCCGGAACGCCATGCAGGCGGCTGGCGAACAGGGTCTGGTGCGCATCACGTTGCGTCGGGAAGGCGATTTTGCCGTTTGGGAGTTCCGGGATAACGGGCCCGGCATCCGCCCAGAAGATTTGCCGCATCTGGGGCAGCCGTTTTACACCACCAAGCACGGCGGCACGGGGTTGGGACTGATGATTGTGCAGAGGATTGCGCGGGAACACGGCGGCGACCTTCAGTTGCAGAGCGTGCCGGGTAAGGGCACGACGGCCCGGTTCCGGCTGCCTTTTTCAGAAAAGCGGGTGCATCTATTGGAGGCCCAGGCTTCGGAGGAGGGGGCGTGAGCGGCAGTAAACCCAGTCTGCTCATCGTCGATGACGAGAAAAACACGCGCGAGGCACTTCGGCGGGTCCTCGAGGACCATTTTGAGATTTTCACGGCTGCGGATTTGGGGGCGGCGGACAAACTTCTGGTGGCAGAAAAAATGGATGCGGTTTTGACGGACCTGCGCCTGGGGCATGAAAGCGGGCTCAGCGTGCTGGAGCGTTGTCTAAAAACCTCGCCGCGGCCGCCCTGCGTGGTGATGACGGCCTACGGCTCCGTGGAAAGCGCGGTGGAGGCGATGCGGAAGGGAGCCTACGACTATGTGACCAAGCCGCTGGATTTGGACCGGGTGCAGATCCTGCTGCGGCGGGCGGTACGCACGGCCAAGGTGGAGGAGGAAAACGTCAAGTTAAGGCAAGAGTTGGACCGGTCCTACGGGCTCGAAAAAATCCTCGGTACCTCCGAGGTCATGAAGGAAGTTTTGGACAAAGTCCGGCAGGTGGCGGACTCGAGAGCCAACATCCTGGTGGAGGGGGAGAGCGGCACCGGGAAGGAGCTCGTGGCCCGGGCGATCCACGGATTGAGCTCGCGCCGGCAGGGTCCCTTTGTGGCGGTGCACTGTGCAGCACTCTCGGCGCAACTATTGGAAAGTGAGCTGTTTGGCCATGAAAAAGGGGCCTTTACCGGCGCGGTGGAGCGGCGCATCGGCCGGTTTGAGCAGGCTGAAGGAGGAACCCTCTTTTTAGACGAGATCGGCGAAATCGATGCGGCCACCCAGGTGAAGCTGTTGCGGGCGCTGGGGGAGCGGACGATCGAGAGGGTAGGGGGGAACAAAACAATTGAGGTGGACGTACGACTGGTGGCCGCGACGAACCGCAACCTGGAAGCAATGGTGCGAGAAGGAAAATTCCGGGAGGATCTTTTTTTTCGGATCCGGGTGGTGCAGATCACCCTGCCGCCCCTGCGGGAAAGGCCTGACGATATTCCCGTCCTCGCAAACCATTTTTGCCGCGAATATGCGAAAGAAAACGCCAAGTGCGAAATCCGTCTTTCTGCCGGGGCAATGGAGACCTTGGGTGGTTATCGATGGCCTGGGAATGTGCGTGAGTTGCGAACGGCGGTGGAGCATGGGGTCGTTCTGGCTAGAGGCCAGGAGATTGAAACCCGGGATTTGCCGGCTTCCGTGCGGGAGGGGGGAGATCGAACAGGGAGTGGGGGCCATCCCGGAGGCCATACCGTGAAGCTGGAAGAGTTGGAGCGACACGCGATTGAAACGGCCCTGCGAAAGACCAAGCAGAACGTAACCGAGGCGGCAAAACTGCTTGGAATCAGCCGGCGGACCCTCCACCGTAAGTTGGCCGATGTGAAAAAAGGTTAAATCATGAAAACGCTGCAAGATTGGGTGTATAATGTGGAGGCAGGACCCATCCGGCTTTGGCTGGTTCGGATTGCCTTGGTGCTGATGGTCATTGGCATGAGTGCCTACGTTGGAGTCCGTGAATTCAACGGACTCAGGACCTTCGAGGCCATGGACTTGGCACAGCAAGCCCGCCAATTGGCGGAGGGAAAAGGGTTCACCACCTTACTAATCCGACCTTTGGCGCTTTGGCAGGTCCGGGCAAACCTGGAAAGCGCTGCTCCGCCGGTGACGGCTTTTCCGGAGACGTTGACGCCTCCAGTTTATCCGGTGCTTTTGGCGGCCTGTTTCAAGGTGGGGATGGCAAGCAAGTTGATTTCCTTTGAGCTTTCCAGCGAGGCCCTGAAGGGGTTTCGCACCTTTCCGCCTGACATCGTGGTGCTGGTGCTTCAACTGTTACTCCTGGTCAGCACCTCTTTCCTGGTTTACGGATGGGCCCTCAAACAGTTTGATATCGGCACGGCCGTGCTGGCTGTGGTGTTTTTCCTGGGCAGTTCGCCGGTTTGGACCCATGCCGTGGCGGGTGGCGCAACTTTGCTGGTCGTTTTTCTTTACGCTTTGGCGGGGTGGCTCTTTTGTCAGGGGACCTGTAGGCAGGAGGAGGAAAAGGAAAGCGGGGAGGACCGCCAAACTTGGCTATGGCTGCTAGGGAGCGGACTGGTACTGGGGATTACCGCTTCGGTCCAAATTATCCAAGTTTGGGCGGTTTTGGCCGCCTTGGGATTGGGATGGATCATTCTGAGAGGCGGTAAGTGGTTATTTGGGGTTGGCCTGATCGTGGCGTTAGGCCTTTTTGTGGGATGGCTGCTTCGCCTCTGGTTGGTCTCCGGAAATCCTATCGGACTTAATTGGGCATTTCTCCTTGCCGATTCCCCCCGCTTTCCTGGGGATACCATTTGGCGGTCCTATTCGTTCAATATTGAGCAAACGGATATTTGGCGGCGAGTGGGGGGATCCATTTTGCGTGGTTTTACCGATCTCGTTTCCCAGGGGCCCGCGCTGGTTGGCAACGCGGTCGCGGGAACCCTCGCCTTGGTGGCCTGCCTGCATGCATTCCGACGTTCTTCTGCGGCGGCGGGCCGAAATTTTTGGGGGGGAGTGGCGGCGGTCTTGATTCTGGCCACCGCTTTTATTCAGCGTGATTCCAAAACCGACGGACATGGCATCCTGATGGCCCTTTTGCCGGCTGCATGCGTCTACGGCTCGGCCTACTTGTGGATCATCATTGAACGATGGAAGCTGCACCTTGAGCTCTTGGGCAGGCTGTTTGCGATTCTGGTGGCCTTGGTGGCTTGCTGGCCGACGGCGGCACGGGTTCTCCTGCCGGAGCCTCCGCCTTTTGCGTATCCGCCAACTTACCCGCCCATTTTCCTGTTTATGCGGTCCTGGTTTGAGCCCGGCGAGTTGCAGGCTTCGGATTTACCGGCGGCGGAGGCATGGTATGCCGAACAGCCGACCCTCTGGCTTCCGACTACCCGAGAGGATTTTTTAAAGATTCATGACCGAGTCACGCCGGTCTTTAGTATTTTGTTTACTCCAGCCAGTTCCGATGCGCGCATGTATAGCCAAATGCTGGCAGAGAATTCCGAGTGGAAGGAGTGGGCTGACCTGATTCGCAGGCAAAAACCACCTGATCTACCCCAAGCTTTTGCGACCTCTCTCCCGCCAAACAACGACTATTTACTTCTATCTATACAAAAAAGGTGGAACTAGTTAATCTATATTTGTTTAAGAAAATTTATTAATTATCGAACAGTACTTATTGAATACATATTGAACTACCAGCCCAATATATAGTGTCTTTAGGTTGATCCTATTGCCCTGAAATTAAAATCGGGGGAATGGCAGGAAGTGTTGGCCCACCGGGTGTTTCCAGAAGCTTTTACCGCTGTCTTGGAATTATTTCGTCGACCGCTTGGATGACGCTCACGGGCTTTGCCCAAATCCAAGGATCAGCCGGCCAAGAGGGAACAAAGCCGTTCACAGCTACCGTGGCGATTCGCGAGGGCTACGACAGCAATCCTTTAACTCAAAGTTATCAGTCGACACAGGATATTAGTTCATCCACGTATACGTCCATCCAACCCTCCTTGGGTTATAATTACATCGGGTTACAAGCGGATGCAGCCCTGCGCTACGACTTTTCGGGAACGTACTATCCAAGTATCAATCAACAGTACGATATTCAATACGCCCAGACTTTCGTAGGCCGGTACACTTATGCAATCGACCCACGAACATCCTTCACCCTGGCGAATAACTTTGTCTACACCGAGCAGCCGCTGGTGGCTCAATTCGTGCAGGCAGGAATTAGTCCAACCTTCAATACCAGCACCATTAATAATCTAGCCACCGTCCAGGCTGATTATCGTGTGACGGACCGGCTTTCGATGATCACGCGATGGAACAACACTTTGGTTTATTTGGGGGGGAGTTCCAGCAATGGCAACTACATGAACAATGGCGCTTTTCAGCAGTTTCGGCTCGATTTCACGCCCGAGACGGTTGGCACGTTTAGCTTTGACTACCAGATTTTTGATTATGACAACGATAACGCCTTCCGAGACAATCAGCAGGTTTCATTCAGCCTGGGAGCCGATCATACATTTCTGCCGGAGTTATTTTTTAGCGGCCGTGTTGGTATTCAGCTCAATGACAATTTCGGACTGACCGACAACTCGGCCGTGATCAGCGCGGGGGGGATGGGGAGCGGGGAGCAGGAGATCGGGGCCACGCCTTTCGCTTCCATAAGCTCCACTTGGAACTACGAACAAAACAGCTTTGTTTCCGCCGGTTTCTCCATGCAAGTCCAACAGTCCAATCTCAATACCACCGCGGATTCTGAGGCCTACACGCTGAATCTTAACTGGGATCATCAGTTCACGGACAAGTTTTCCGTGATCCAAAGCTTCTTCGTCAACTTGGCGGTCTTTACTCCCGAACTCACTCAAGAGCAGACGCAAAATCTCTTTCCTGGGGCAACCTATCAAGGGAGCGGCCAGCAGACTACGGTCACGTATCAGTGTAAATTTGCCTATCAGTTTTTCCCCTATCTTTCGGCAGAGTTTGGATGGTCTTACACGAGTTATGGTTCCTACTTTGATCTAAATAATGGCAATGGAGGAAGTTATACCCGTAACCAGGTTTACCTCGGGGTTAGGGGAACCTACTGATTGCGGAAAACGGGAGTAGGGTTAAGGTAAGAGTATGAACGATGGAAAGCCCGCGGCATCTGGCTACGGGTACGGGTATGGCTACGGGGGTGCGGCTTCATCCAGCGAAGCATCATTCCACGTCAATGACTTGTGGCGGGTCATCAAGAATCGTTGGCCCACTTCTGTCACCATCCTCGTTCTGGTGATGGGGACGGGGTTCGTCGTCACCAAATTACAGCCCAAAATTTACGAGTCGTCCGCCGTATTGAGGGTGGAGAAGGAGGGCAAGGATTTGGAGGTCTTTCAGGCCAGCTTTGAGGGTTTTGACCCGGTGTTCTTCCAGACGGAATTTGAAATGATTCAAAGCAAGAAGGTGCTCTATCCGGTCATCGAAAA
>JBILFP010000107.1:0-5816 GCA_044351535.1 Methylacidiphilales bacterium | reverse complement strand
CCCAGGAGCGGACTTTCACGCCGTCCATGACCTCGGTGAGCTTCACGGTGTCTCCTTTCGGGCGACCACAGCCGTGCGATTGAGGTTGAGTTGCTGCGCGACATGGGTGGCGATCTCTCGGAAGGCCGGGCCGGCCACTTGGCCGCCGTAGTACTTTTTCCCTTTGGGGTCGTCGACGAGGATGGAGACCACAAACTCCGGCTTTTGCGCCGGCAGATAACCAATGAAGGAAGCACGGTACTGGCTGACGTAACCTTGCGGCGTGTACTTTTGAGCCGTGCCGGTTTTGCCGGCGACATCGAACCCAGGCACCTGCGCCTCGCTCGCCGTTCCCTCGTCCGAGACCACGCCACGAAGTGCTTCGGTCACCTGCTTGGCGACCTCAGGGCGGACGACTTGGCAGACCACCTTGGGCAGGAACTGCACGACCACGCGATTGTCACGGTCGACCACGGCCTTGATCAGGCGGGGTTCCATCCGCTTGCCGCCGTTGGCGATGGCGGCGTAGGCCAGCGCCATCTGCAGGTTGGTGACGGCGATTTCGTAGCCCATCGGAAAGCGCGTTAGCGAAACCTTGGTCCATTTTTTCAGCGGATGGAGGGTTCCAGCCGTTTCGCCGGGCAGGAGCCCCTCCCCTTTTTGCGCCTTCGCCCCAAACCCAAACAGGCGGCCGTAGTGGTGGAGTTTCTCCTCGCCTAGGAGGGTGGCGAGCTTGGCCATGCCAATGTTGCTGGATTTGGCGATGATCTCGCGGAGGGTCAGCAGGCCGTAGGACTCGTGGTCCTTGAGCCAGTGGCCGGCCATCATCATCTTGCCGTTTTCACAGAAGAAGGTGCTGCCGAGGTCGGCCACGCCCTCGTTGAGCCCGGCGGCCAGCGTGACGATCTTGAAGGTGGAGCCGGGCTCGTAGGCGTCGGCAATGGCTCGCTCCTTCATCGCCTCGGGCTGAAAGGTGTCGCGGTGGTTCGGATCAAACGTCGGACGGCTGACCATCGCTAGAATCTCCCCGGTGGCCGGCCGGACGATGAGGATGTGTAGGTTGTCGGGCTGGTACTGCTCGACGATTTTGTCGGCTTCCCGCTCCGCGATGTGCTGGATCCCCTGGTCGATCGTGAGGACGACGTGATAGCCATCGCGGGCCGGGCGGTCGGAAAGGCGGAAGTAGGGAATTTCCCGGCGCTTGGCATCCCGGATGATCCGGCGCTCCCCGGGCACGCCCTTGAGGTAACGGTCCATCGCCTTCTCGATGCCGGCCTCGCCGGTTTCGAAGCTGACGGTTCGGTCGGAACCCACGGTCATGTCACGCAGGTTGACGAAGCCGAGGACCTGGGAGGTTTCCGAGCCGTTGGGGTAGTCGCGGATGGTTTTACGTTCGAGGCGGATCGAGCGGAGCTGGGCGGCACGAAGTTTGCCCTCCAATTCAGCGTTTACCCCGTCGGCAATTTTCTGGTAGCGGTTCTGCGGGTCGATCTGGCCGCGCAGCCATTCGGCCGAGACGCTCAGCAGTCCGGCGAGGATGGGTAGCTCCTGCGGACGTTCGGCGAGGATTTTTCCATCCAGCCGCACTTCAATCCGCGGGACGCTCTGGGCGAGGACACGGCCGCTGGCGTCGAGGATCGAGCCGCGCTGGGCCGGCACGGGTTCTCCGCTGGTGTGAAGGCGGATCGCCTCCTCGCGGTACTCCTGCTGTTTGACGAGCTGGATATAGATCAGGCGGGCGGAGACGGCGGTGAAAGCCACAGCCAGGCCGACGGTGACCGTGATGATCCGGGCGCGGGGATTCACCGACCGGCCTCCCGGGCGATGTCGGTGCCCGCAAGGGGCCGGCGGGTCGGTGCCTCGACGATTTCTAGCTGGCTTACGCTGATCAGCCCGAGGTTCATTTCGGCGGAGCGCTCGGAAAGGTGGCGGGGAGAGCGGAGCTTCTCGGCCTGCAGGCGGGCCGATTTTACGATGTCGTCCAAGCGGGCGTGCGAGGTCTCGAGTTTCTTCATCTCGGCGGCGGCGCGGATGTTGGTGACGTGGAGCAGAACAAAAACCACGACCAGCGAAGTGGTCACTCCGGCACCCAAGAGGAAACGGATCAGGTTGGTGCCGCCAACCTCATTGGTGCGCCGGATCTGGTTGCGGCTCATTTCGATCCCCCGATCCGTTCGGCCCCGCGGAGGCGGGCACTGCGGGCGCGGGGATTGCTTTCGATCTCGGCTTCGGAGGGTACGACTTCCCCAAGTGACTTTACCCACCGTTCCGGGTTGGGCTGGCCGAAGGCCATCCCGGGTTGGCGTTTCTCCTCCTCAGCGTGGTCGCGGATCCAGTTTTTGACGACGCGATCCTCGAGGGACTGGTAGGTCAGGACAGCGAGACGACCGCCGGGCTTCAGAAGGTGCGGTACCGCCGCGAGAGCCTGGTCGAGCATCTCTCCCTCGCGGTTGACGGCGCGGCGGATGGCGAGAAAGGTTCGGGTGGCGGGATGCTTGGCGCCGGGACGGGGCGGTCTGGTCGCACGGATGACGGCTTGGGCGAGGTCATCGGTAGTGCGGAGCGGGCGGGCGCGGACGATGGATCGGGCGATCCGGCCGGGGTCGCGATCCTCCCCACCCTCCCGGAGAAGCTGGCGCAGTTCCGGTTCGGGCAGGCGGTTGACCAGGTCCGCGGCGGACTCGCCTTGGGCGGGATCCATCCGCATATCGAGAGGACCGGAGTGCTGGAAGCTGAATCCCCGTTCAGCGCGGTCGAGCTGAGGAGAGGACAGGCCGAGGTCGAGGAGTAACCCATCGACCGGCCCGGTTTCCCCGGCGACCTCGGCGAGGCGGCCGAAGTTTTTGCGGACGAAGCGGAATCGGTCGGCTCCCTCCTCGCGGGAAAGTTTTTCCGCTTCGGCCTGCGCATCCGGATCCACGTCGAGGGCGACCACGCGGGCCCCTCGGCCCAAAAAAGCGCGCGTGTGCCCGCCGCGACCAAAGGTCGCGTCGATCATCGTGCGTCCGGGGGCGGGTTGGAGCATCTCCATGATCGCGTCGAGGAGGACCGGGACGTGTTCCACCCGTTAGGCGGCCGGGCGGAGCCGGAGCACCTCGCGGCGCACCGGACGGCGGAGGCCGATCAGTTCGTAGGGGTTGCGTTTGGGGAGTTTGACGATTCCGTGGCCTTCCACGCGTCCGGATTCATCCCTTCGGCAGGAAAAGCCGAAAGCCAGCTTGCTTCGCATCATCTGTTTCCAGTCCATGTTGTCCTCCAGGGACGCGCGTGCCGTTTCCGCGGCGCGTGCCTCCCGGGCCCGCCCGCCGGATTCAGCCGCGGCGGCCGGTTGGTTTCCTTTCCTCCTCCAGTTGGAGGAGATCCCATCGCCGCGCCAACTCCTGGCGGAACCTCCGCCGGCGGTCGGTTTCGTGGGGATGGAAAGGGTTCGGGGCGGTCGCGGACACGGGTTTCCAGGGGCGGAGAGCGGCCCCGGATCGGTTCGCCACCTGAATCATCATAGGCCGGCCTCCTTGGCCAACTGCTCGAAGGTGAGCGCGGGCGGGGCGACCTTTTGCCAGCGGCGCGGCTCCCAGATTTCGAAATGGTCGAGGCGTCCGACCAGAACCGCCTGGCGATTCAGGCCGGCGTGCTGGCGGAACTTTTCCCGGATCATGATCCGCCCCTGCTGGTCGGGCTCGGCGGCCTGCATCACGCTGGCCAGTTTTTCGAGACTTTTGCGGCGCACATCGGTGGAGGTGACGCCTTCGGAAGAAAGTTTTTCCAGTTGGCGCCCTAAAAAGGAAGCGGGATAGACGCGAAGGCAACCTTCCTCCGAGGGCAAAAGAAGAAATCTTTTTTCGAAAGCCTCGCCCCGCCACTCGACGGGCACGGAGACGCGGCCCTTGTCATCCAAGGAAAACTCAAACCGATCGGTGTATGCCTCTTTCATCTTCCTATGTCCTTATTAACCATAAATGTACACAATTCACCTCTGTTACCCATTTTTACCCACCATATACCACCAGCGTCAACCGCTTTTTTTCGCCAAATCCCTGATCCTCAACCTCCGCTATTTTCGGGGTCGGGGGTGGGTACGACCCCTAGGGTGGGGTCGGGGGTACCCCCGACCCCGATGCTCAAGGCGGGCGGAGGAGTCGGCTTGCCCAAAGGGGAGTGTCCGACCATTCTGACGCCTCCTTTTATGGCTGAAGTTCAACCCGCCCCTGCCGAAGAGCCCCGGATTTTACAGGACGAGACCCCCGCTTGGCTCTCAGCCAAGGTCATCGTTCCCTTAGCCGTAGCTGTGGCAGCTGGGGTGGGCCTGGTCCTCTGGCAGGTCTCCAAAACGGAGAAGGCCAAAGACGAGGCCGCCAAGCTTCTGGCCTCCGACTCCACCCCTGAAACCTGGGAAAAGCTAATCCGCGACTACCCCGGCCAACCCGCCACCGCCCTGGCCATCTTGAACGCTGCCGAGGATGCCTCCTCCAAGAAAGATCACCGGAAGTCCGCCGAGCTTTATCAAAAGTTCGCGCAGGAATTCCCTAAGCATCCCCTGCTCTCCACCGCCCGTCTCGGCCAAGCCAATCAACTCGCCCTCGCCGGCGACGGAGCCGCCGCCCAATCGCTTTATCTGCGCATCGTCACCGAACGTCCGCCTGACGCCTTCCAAACGGCCGCCGCCGTCGGCCTCGCCCGCATCCAGATTCAGGAAAACCGGCCCGAAGCCGCCCGCCAAGTCCTCAACGATGTGTTGGCCCAAAACAACGGCAGCGCGTTTCTCCCGGAAGCCCGGGCCATGCTGGATAAATTACCTCCGCCGCCCTCGGCCGGCGCGCCTTTATCGGCGCCAACGCCTGTTCCTCAACCGCCTGCCAAATAACGCTCCGCGTCAATCGCGGCCATACAACCCATCCCTGCGGCGGTGATCGCCTGCCGGTACACTTTGTCGGCGCAGTCCCCCGCCCCAAACACTCCCTCCACATTTGTCCGGCTGCCCGGCCCTAACTGTAAATAGCCAGCTTCATCCATTTTGATTTTTTTCTGAAAGATTTGTGTGTTGGGCACATGCCCGATAGCCACAAAGACCCCCGCACAGGCGAGGACGGAGCTTTTTCCCGTCGTGGTGTCTTTGAGCCTCACCCCCGTCACTTTCCCCTGGGAGACCCCATCGACCGATTCGACCACCGAGTTCCATACCGGCTTGATCTTGGGATTCCCCAGCACCCGCTCCGCCATGATCTTGGAGGCACGCAGCTGATCGCGGCGGTGCACTAGATAAACGATCGAGGCAAACCGGGTCAGGAATGTCGCCTCCTCGCAGGCAGAATCCCCCCCTCCCACCACGACCAGCGGCTGGTTTCGAAACATCGGCAGGGCCCCGTCGCAGGTGGCACAGTAGGTCACGCCCTTGGTTTCCAACTCCTTTTCCCCGGGAACATCCAGATGCCGATGGCCGGCTCCCGTCGAAATGATAATAGTCTTCGATTCGATCGTGCGGTTTCCGGCCCGGATTTTGTGGGCGGGCTTTCCAAAAATCACCTCGTCGGCCACGACACCGAACTCCACCTCCGCTCCAAACTTCTGCGCTTGCTCCATCATTTGCGACATGAGGGCGGTGCCATCCACGCCCTGCGGAAATCCGGGAAAATTTTCCACAATGGAGGTGGTGGTCAGCAGCCCTCCCGTCTGGGCTCCGGTCAGTACCAAAGGCTTGAGATTCGCCCGGGCCAAATAGAGGGCCGCCGTCCAGCCGGCGCAGCCACTCCCCAGAATCACCGCATTTCTCATCCAAAATGCATATCGCCGACCAAGGAGAGCGTCCAAACATCCCTCGGTTCTTTTTCACATTCCTCATC
>JBILFP010000106.1:0-5818 GCA_044351535.1 Methylacidiphilales bacterium | reverse complement strand
TCTTTTTTGCCGGAAGACATGGCTTGATTGTCAGTCGGTCTGCAATCGATAGCGAAGCTTTTTTAGAAGATAGGAGTTAGTAGATAGGAGATAGGAAGAAGTCGTTTACGTTTACGGTTGGCCCCCTCGGACCTGCCCCCGCCCATCCGATCCAGTCGCTCCGCGAGGGATTGGTATTCCGCTTACGCGGGGGGATTCACGTTTACGTAACTGGGAGATAGGATCCAGAGATGGTGACGAGTTTGCCGATTGAGGAGATCCGGGAGCCGCTGTTGACGGCGATCCGCGCGGGGAAACGGCGGATCGTGATCGAGGCGCCGACGGGTTCGGGGAAATCCACCCAGATCCCACAGATGCTTTTGGACGGGGAATGCCTCGGCGAGTCGGGACAGGCGGTGATCCTGCAACCCCGACGGCTGGCGGCCCGGATGTTGGCCAAGCGGGTGGCGGAGGAGCGTAAGGTCGAGCTGGGCGGGGAGGTGGGGTACACGATCCGGCTGGATGACCTGACTTCGGCCAAGACCCGAATCCGGTTTTTGACGGAGGGGGTGTTGGTCAGGCAGATGATTTCAAAACCGAAGCTGGAGGGGGTCCAAGCGGTGCTTTGTGACGAGTTCCATGAGCGGCACCTGTATGGGGACCTGACGCTGGGAAGAATTCTGGACCTGCAGGAGGCGGGGCGACCGGATCTCATTTTGATCGTGATGTCGGCCACGCTTGAGACGGAGAAGCTGGCGAAATCGATCGGGGCGGTGGTGTTGCGATCCGAAGGCAGGATGTATCCGGTGGACATCCGGTATCTGGCCAAGCGTGAGGATCTGAGCGGTTCCGGCGTGGCGGAGGTGGCGGCCCGAGAGGCGGAGAGACTGATACGAGACGGGAAAGGGGATGTGCTGGTGTTTCTGCCGGGCGCCTATGAAATCAACCGTTGCCGGAGGGATTTGGAGAGCCGACTGGGGCAGAAGGAGGCGGTGGTGTTGGCCTTACACGGGGAGATGCCTCCGGCCGAACAGGACGCGGCCTTGAAAAGATACGACCGACCCAAGGTGGTGGTGGCCACCAACGTGGCAGAGACTTCCCTGACCCTGGACGGGGTGAAGGCGGTGGTGGATGGGGGATTGGCCCGGATCGCAAAATATGACTCGCGGCGAGGTTTGGAGACCTTGCTGGTGGAGAGAATCAGCCATGCTTCGGCGGCGCAGCGCGCGGGCCGGGCCGGGCGGACGGCCCCCGGGGTGTGTGTGCGTCTCGAGGCCGAAGCCGACTGGTCGAAGCGGGAGAAGGCGGAGTTGCCGGAGGTGAAGAGGCTGGATCTGGCCGAGGCGGCCCTGGTCTTGTCGGCTGCCGGGGCGGGAAGGCTTCAGGATTTCCGCTGGGTGGATGCGCCGGAGCAGGGGTCGGTGGAGCGTGCGGAGAGGCTCTTGGCGGACCTGGGAGCCACGGAGGGGCCGGGGGGAAAGTTGACGGCCACCGGAAAAAAGATGGCGGGATGGCCGGTGCATCCGCGGTTGGCACGGATGCTGATCGAGGCGGGGGAGCAGGGGTGTCTGCGGGGAGCGGCGGGGATTGCGGCGTTGGTGTCGGGTCGACCACTGCTGCAGCGGATGGCCGGGCGGAAGGGGGAGGGGGCGGAGATCCTCTGGGAAGCGGAGGAGGAGAGTGATCTATTTGTCTGGCTGCGGGCCTTGCGGTTTGCAGAAAAAGAGAGGTTCCATCCTGGAGCCTGTGGACGGATGGGAATCCATGGAGGCGCCGCACGGGAAGCAGCGGCGGTGCGGGACCGTTTGCTGCACATCGCCCAAGGGATGGGACTCAAGCCGGAGGAAAAACCGGCATCCGGCGAGAAGCTCCGCCGGTGCGTGCTGGCAGGGTTTTCCGATCACCTGGGCCGTCGTCTGGATGGCGGCACGCTGCGGTGCGCTTTGGTCGGGGGGCGAAGAGGCACGATTGCGAGAGAGAGCGTGGTGCGGGACCGGCCGCTGGTGGTAGCGGGGGAGTTGAAGGAGATCGGGCGGACGGACGGAGAGGTGGAGGTGGTGATGGGACTGGTGACCGCGGTGGAGGAGTCGTGGCTGAAGGAGATGTTTCCGGATGATTTTTCGGAAAAGCGGGGCCTGGATTTCGAGGAGAACGGGCGGAAAGTGGTGCGGCTGGACCAGGTCAGGTTCCGGGATCTGGTTTTGGAGGAGAAAAAAAAGGAGGCCGAGGAGGGCCCCGAAGCCGCCGCGGTGTTGGCCCAGGCGGTCTTGGAGGAGAGGTGCGCCTGGCCGGGATGGGGGCCGGAGGCGGAGTTGCTCCTGGAGAGGTTGGAAACGGTGCGGGGGTGGGGAGAGGGGGAGTGGCCGACCTGGGATCAGGAAGCCAAGCGTTTGGTTCTGGAGGCGCAATGTGAGGGTTGTCTGACCTGGAGACAGGCCAACGACAGCACTGCCGTGTCCGCCCTCCATACTTGGTTGGGTAAGGAAAGAATGGCACGACTGGAGGCCTTGGCGCCGGAGCGGATTTCCCTGCCGGGAGGAAAGTCGGCCAAAGTGAAGTATGGGAAAGGTCGCGAAGCGGTGATTTCCGCCAAGATTCAGGATCTTTACGGGCTCAAAAAACTACCGGTGATCGGAGGAGGCAAGGTGGCGGTGACGATGGAGATCCTGGGGCCCAACCAACGACCGCTCCAAGTGACGCAGGATTTATCCTCTTTCTGGGAGAAGACGTATCCGGACTTAAAACCGGAGCTGCAGCGGAGATATCCCAAGCATGAGTGGCGTTGATGAGTTTAAGTTGAAGTTTAAGTAAGCGGGGAGCTTCGGCGAAGTAGGGGCCAAAAAATTTTACCGCAGAGACGCAGAGGGTGCCGAGATTGGCCCCGACGGAGCGGGGCCCTACAGAGCGTCGGGGTTAGGTAGGCCACTTCTGACAGAAGTGGCTGCCCCTTTTATCAAAAGGGGCCTACCTAGCTTGAAGTGGCGGCCCCGACGGAGCGGGGCCCCACAGAGCGAGGGACTCATGGGGGGTTTAGGGCGTGGGCGAGTTGGTGGTGGAAGCAGGAGGTGCAGGAACCGGGGGAATGGATCCGTTCATGGCGGGTTCGGAAATAGCGGGGCGAAGGGAGGCGGCTTTGGCCACGGCGGCCTGATCGGCGGCGGTGGCTTCGGGTTTGGCTTGGGCCGGGGGCTGGGTGGCGGCTTTGGCCACGGCGGCGGCGATCTGGGCCTCCTCGACCTCCTGCCGGTATTTGGCCAAGGCAGCGGGTAGTTCCAGACTTTCCCCCGAAGCGAAGGCCACGGCCCGATCCCCGAGACCCAGCGACTTGGACGCCTCGGGGTATTCCACCATGAGTTTTTCGTAGAGTTTGAGGGCCTCCTTGGGTTTGTCGTCGCGACGATTGAGCTCGGCGAGTTTCATGAGGATACGAAGACGGTCGCGAGGTTCGCGGTCCCCGATAAGATCCAACGCCTTGTCATAAAGCTCGGTGGCATCCTTCTTTTCGTTGAGATCCCGGTAAATATCGGCGCCGCCCTCGAGAATTATCTCATTCCTTGGAAAATCCTCGACGAGTTTGGCCACCGCGGTTTTAGTTTCGGAAAGGGCCCCGGTGTTGGCGAGAAGACGGACCTTGCGGAGACGGAACCAGGGCAAATCGGGGGAGTCGGCGGTCTGGGCGGCGTCGAGATTCTCGTAGAAGTTCCGCGGAAAGGGTCGGTACAGAGGATCGCCCACCATGGTGACCATCCAGGAGAGGGAGAGTTGGGACTGGTAGGCGGCTTCCGCAAAGGACAGACCGGAGAGCAGGGCACTGACAAAGAGGCTGATGTCGGGGGTAAAGCGGAGGTAGGGCTCATAGACCGCGCCCATGGTGGCGGTGGCGCCGTGAAAAAGGAGGGGCCCGACCCAGTTGCGGGTCTCCGAGCGAACGGTTTCCGCGCTAAAGGAGTGAATATGGTAGGCGATGGCTCCGCGGCGAAAGCGGGCGGTGGGCAGCTCGAATGGTCCCTGGAATTCCCCGGTGTACCAACCGGCGTAGAAGGCGATCTGATCCCAAGGGGCGAATTTGGGGGCGACGTCGGGGCGGCGGTCGATTTCCACCTCAAAGCCGGCACTGCGGAACAGGGTGGCGGCCCGGTCGATCCAATCGTCCCCCATGCGGTAGGGATCATCTTTCTTTTCGATCGACCGGAGATCGAAGAAAGCGCGGCCGGTGAGCTCGGTTTTCTCGGCCTCGACGGCGTCCTGAATCATGCGGCGAACGATGCCGGGGGAGGGGCCGTCGAGGCGGGTGACCAGGATGAGATAGTTGGCAAAAAAGGAGGTGAAGGGGCGGATGCGCTTGTCCGCGAAATAGGGATTGGCCACGAGGCCGTAAAGGGGAAGGCCCTGGATCGGGAGAAGGGCGAGTTCCGAATCCACGGCGGCGGCGTTGGCCCGCAACTGGGGCATGAGGCCTTCCGGGGCCAGGATGGTGGGATCTTCGGCAATTTTCAGGGGGATTCCCCGCATCAGCACCATGATCCAGATGGGGTTTTCCCTGGCCTGTTGGACGGGCACGGTGCCCTCGAGGCCGAGGATGGGGTTGTTGAGGAAGTTTTCCTGACGCTTCATCCATCCGCGGGATTGGAACAGCTCCTCGAGGGGCTTGCGGATGGTGGATTCGAACTCCGCACGGCTAATTTCTTCCTGGAGGCTGCACTCCAAGCCCACGATGCGGTCGGCGGGAATGGCCCGGGCTTTGGCGTAGGTTTCGGCGAGAGATTGGGAATCAGGATCCGCCTTGTTAAAGACAATCAACGTGTGGGCGGCCAGATCCGGGAGGACGGACGGGGTGGCCGGGACGGGTTGCGCTCCGCAGGACGGAAGGGCGACCCAGAGGGCTATCCCCGGGAAAAGGAAAGACCGCACCATCCGGAGAGCTTAAGGAAAAGCGGCGGAGGAGAGAAGGATTAGAGCTCGAGCTGGAGACCGTCGTAGGCCAAGCGCACCCCGGGGGGCAAGGAAGCCTCGCGTTCGGCGTGCAGAGTGAGGTGAGTCAGGTGGGTGAGCCAGGTTTGTTTCGCCCCGACGTCTCGCGCCACTTCGATGGCCTCGGCGATGGTGAGGTGGGTGGGGTGAGGTTCATCGCGCAGGCCGTCAATGATGAGCACGGGGATGTTGCGGAGCTGGGCCCGGACGGGGGCAGGGACGGCGGAGCAGTCGGGCAGGTAGGCGGCCCGGGGCCGTCCGTCCCGGTCGAGCCGGAATCCGGTGGTGATGATGGCGCCGTGGGGGACGGGCAGGGGGACGAAGGTGACCGGGCCAAGGGTGAAAGGACCCTCGATGCGGTGGGGTTCAGGGCAGACGTAGGCAGAGTTGCGATGGTTGACGTCGAAGGCGTAATCAAAAGCCTTGTGGAGGCGGGAGAGGGTGTAGGGATCGGCGTAGATGGGGATGCGGTTACCGTTTTTGACGGAGTAGGTACGGAGGTCATCGAAGCCGGCGACGTGATCGGCATGGCTGTGGGTATAAATGGCGGCATCGAGACGAGGAATCGCGGCCCGGAGGGCCTGAGAGCGGAAATCGGGGGAGGTGTCGATGACGACACTGAGGTTTTCATCCTCGAGCCAGGCCGAGGAGCGAAACCGCCGGTCCCGGGGGTCGGAGGAGGTACAGACCCGGCAGGGGCAGGCCAGCATGGGAACGCCCTGGGAGGTGCCGGTGCCGAGGAGGGTGAGGCGCATGGGCGCCTAGGTTGAGGTTGGGGTTGAGGTTGAGGAAGCCATAAAAACCACGAGTTTTTCCCTATCTTCCATCTCCTATCTGCTATCTACTCGGAGCTATGTTGAGGCGGTTG
>JBILFP010000002.1:0-44709 GCA_044351535.1 Methylacidiphilales bacterium | reverse complement strand
GCTACAGCCTGGTGTTCGGCAAAAGCTTCGCCAGCCCGTTCCTCGGCGGCACGGAGTTTCTCTTCTTCAAGGACGTGACCTCCGCGCCCAACACGGACTACGCCTACTGGCTCTCGCAAAACGTCTTCTCCATGTTCCAGATGACCTTCGCGATCATCACGCCGGCCCTTATCGTCGGCGCGATCGCGGAACGCATGAAGTTCTCGGCAATCATGCTGTTCGTCGGTGCCTGGATGTTCATCGTCTATTTCCCCTTGGCCCACATGGTGTGGGGAATCACCGGCTTGATGAACGGGGTGTGGAACGCCGATGCCGGCATCAAGGCGATCGACTTTGCCGGCGGCACCGTCGTCCACATGTCCTCCGGTTGGTCCGCGCTCGTGCTCTGTCTGATCCTCGGTCCGCGCATCGGGTTTGGGAAAGAGCCGATGCCCCCGCACAGCATGGTGCTTTGCATGATTGGCACTGGGATTCTGTGGGTGGGTTGGTACGGCTTCAACGCCGGCTCGGCCCTCGCGGCGGACGGTGTGGCGGCGAACGCCTTTTGCACCACGACCCTCGCGACCGGCGTGGCCGCATTTGCGTGGGCGGTGGCGGAGTACTTCGACAAGGGCAAGGCGAGCGTGCTCGGCTTCTGCTCGGGTGTGGTGGCCGGACTGGTCACGATCACCCCGGCGGCCGGCTTCGTCACCCCCGGCAGCGCCGTCTTGATCGGCGTGGCCGCGGGCATTGTCCCGTGGTTCTTCTGCACGCGCGTGAAGAAGTGGTTCAAGTTTGATGACGCGCTCGACACCTTCGGCATCCACGCCGTCGGCGGCACCCTTGGGGCCTTCTTGACCGGCATCCTCGCGACGGCTGATGTGAACGGCGCGCTCAGCACAAACCTAGCGGACCTGCTTGGGAAAACGCTCTACCTCGAGCAGCTCAAGGCCATCGGCTTGACCCTGGTCCTTTCTATCGTCGGCACCGCCATCATCGCTTTTGCGATCAAGGCTCTCTTTGGCCTCCGTCCGACCACGGAGGAGGAGCGCGAGGGTCTCGACGTCACCGACCACGAAGAGAAGGGGTACATCTACTAATCCGGGCCTAGCCCGGCCAAAGGAGCCAACTTATGTCCCTGAAAAAAATCGAAGCAATCATCAAGCCCTTCAAGCTGGAGGAGGTGAAGGAAGCCCTCACCGAGGCCGGCATCGAGGGCATGACTGTCACGGAGGTGAAGGGGTTCGGCCGCCAAAAGGGCCACACCGAGATCTACCGTGGCAGCGAATACACCGTCGACTTCCTGCCCAAGGTGAAGCTCGAGATCATTCTCGGCGCCTCGGTCGTCGACAAGGCGGTGGCGGCCATCATCAAGGCGGCCAAAACCGGCAAGATCGGCGACGGGAAGATCTTTGTTCTGCCCGTGGAGGAAGCAATCCGCATCCGCACGGAGGACAAGGGCGAAAAGGCGATCTGAAAGGCCGATTTCCGGCGTGACGGGGCCCACAGAGAGGGGGTATCACATCCTTTCCCCTGTGGCCCCGGCCCGGCGGGAATAACCAGGAAGGAATCCAGTCCATGGCACTCAAGAAAATCGAAGCGATCATTAAGCCCTTCAAGTTGGAGGAGGTAAAGGAAGCCCTCACGGAAGTGGGAATCGAGGGGATGACCGTCACGGAGGTCAAAGGTTTTGGCCGTCAAAAAGGCCACACCGAGATCTATCGTGGCAGTGAATACACCGTCGACTTTCTGCCCAAGGTGAAGCTCGAGATCGTGGTGCCGGACTCCCAGGTGGCCAAGGCCACCGGGGCCATCCTCAAGGCCGCCAAGACCGGCAAGATCGGCGACGGCAAAATTTTTGTTCTGCCCGTGGATGAAGCCATCCGCATCAGGACGGAAGACAAGGGAGAAAAGGCGGTCTGACGTGGCGAAAGCGAAGTCAGCCCCCATCAAGAAAGGAACCAAGGCAATGGCAGCGAAATATCTCAATGCGAAATCCGGCAAGGAAGTCCTCGACTTTGCGAAGGCGCACGGCGCCAAGCTGGTCGATTTCAAGTTCTGCGACATCCCCGGGACCTGGCAGCACTTCACCACTACCCTCGGCGAGATCGACGAGTCCACCTTCAAGGAAGGCCTGGGCTTCGACGGCTCCTCCATCCGCGGATGGAAGTCGATCAACTCGTCCGACATGCTGGTGCTGCCGGATGCCGGCACGGCGATGATCGATCCGTTCAACGCCGAGCCCACCCTCAGCCTGGTTTGCACCGTGATCGACCCGATCACCAAGCAGACCTACGAGCGCGACCCCCGCAGCATCGCCCTGCGTGCGGAGAAATATCTCCAGAGCACGAAGATCGGCGACACTGCCTTCTTCGGCCCGGAGCCGGAGTTCTTCATCTTTGACGATGTCCGCTACGACTCCACTTCGCGCGGCTCGTTCTACCAGGTGGACTCCATCGAGGGCATTTTCAACAGTGGCCGCGAGGAGTTGCCGAACACCGGCTACAAGATCCGTCACAAGGAGGGATACTTCCCAGTCCCGCCGGCTGACACCCAGCAGGATATCCGCAACGAGATCACCCTGATGCTTGAGGATCTCGGTGTCCAGGTGGAGCGCCAGCACCACGAGGTGGCCACGGCCGGTCAGGCGGAAATCGACATCCGCTTCGACACGCTGGTGAACACTGGCGACAAGGTGAACCTCTACAAGTACGTCGTCCGCAACGTGGCGCGCCGCCACGGCAAGACGGCCACCTTCATGCCCAAGCCCCTCTTCGGGGACAACGGCTCCGGCATGCACACCCACCAGAGTATCTGGAAAGACGGCAAGCCGCTCTTCGCCGGCAAGGGCTATGCGAATCTGAGCGAGCTCGCCCTCTACTACATCGGCGGGATCATCAAGCACGCCCGGGCCCTCACCGCGATCACCAACCCCACGACGAACAGCTTCAAGCGGCTCGTTCCCGGGTTCGAGGCGCCGGTGAACTTCGCCTACAGCGCACGCAACCGTTCCGCGGCCATCCGCATCCCGACTTATTCGGCGAACCCGAAGGCGGTCCGGATCGAGTTCCGCACGCCCGACCCGGCGGCGAACCCGTATCTGGCCTGTGCGGCCCAACTGCTGGCGGGCTTGGACGGCATCCAGAACAAGATTCACCCCGGCGATCCGCTCGACAAAAACCTGTACGAGCTGCCGCCCCAGGAGCTGGCCAAGGTGCCCAGCGCCCCGGATTCTCTCCTTGGCGCCGCCCAGGCCCTCGAGAAGGATCACGAGTTCCTGCTCAAGGGCGACGTGTTCACGAAGGACATGATCGACACCATGATCGAGATGCGGATCAAGGACTACGATGCCCTGCGTCTTCGTCCCCATCCGTACGAGTTCTTCATGTACTACGACGTCTGATCGGGATTCTTCCCATAAAAACCCCGCCCTTAAAACGGCGGGGTTTTTTATTGGGGGGATGCTTTGGTAGGGTCCGTTGTCCCAACGGACCGCGGGCGGTTTGGGACAACCGCCCCTACCGAGTTTGTATTTTTCAAGAATCAAGCCGCGGTAGGGACGGGCGAGGGTCTGACCTGAGACCGTCCCCAGCCCCGACCCGATCGGGGCTGGTTTCCGGGGACGCCCGCGCTGCTGCTTGTGCGTCCCTACCGGACCTTGGAATTCAGAAACTTGGATCTTCCGTTCACCTTCACGACCAACTTTAACGGCCGGACCCAAATTTCCAGCCCGACATCTATTCACCATTTATCGTCAGGGCAACGCCTTGCGCTCTGGACATCTCCACCCCTGAAATCAATCTCGGCTCACATGAAACCTTCTTCCTCCGTCCTCCCCCAAGTCACCCGCGTTGTTGGCTACGGCTTGCTGGTTTTTGCCGGCATTGACCTTCTCTTTCAGCTGTTGGCAAACCCTTTTGGCGGCGCTTTGCAGGCTTTCCGGTTTTCCTCTGGCTTGGTCGATCGCATCCCCGTCCCGCTCTTGGCATTGGGTGTTCTTTTTGCGGTCCCCCGGCCGATCTCCCTGCCGATTGAGCGAACGATCATGCGGTTGCTTTCCTTTGTTCCGTTTCTTTACGCCGGTGGCTTCCTTTTGGTAATCGCGGCTGCGTTGATCACCGGGAACCGGCTGATCGTTGTGGCAGAGCAACAAATCGCCCTGCAGAGCCAGGCCCAGTTGCGGCAGTTGGAAACCACCGTGGATCGCGTGAAGGCCTTGAGTGCCACCGAATTGGCTGGCGTGGTTCAGACCTTCAATCAGCAAAACCGCACCACCCTGAAAGACGCGGAATTTGTCGGAAAACTCAGCGAACAGACCGATGTCCAGAAAGCCCGTCTCAAGGTGGGCACGGAGCAGGCTTTCAAGGCGCAGCGGCGGACGATGACTCTGGAGCTCCTTAAGGTTCTTTTGGGCGCCGCCGCCGGCTCGGGAATCATGTTCCTCCTGGGGACGGCCGCCAGCTGGGCTCGTTCCCCAGGCGCCGGCCAGGACTGATCCCGCCTTGTCCGTAAAAATCTCCGTCCGCTACGAGGGGCAGCTTCACTGCGAGGCCGTCCACGGTCCTTCCGGCACCAAGCTGGCCACCGACGCACCCGTCGACAACGAGGGCAAAGGAGAAAGTTTTTCGCCCACGGATCTCGTGGCCACGGCCATCGCCGCCTGCATGGCGACGATTATGGGGATTATGGCCAAGCGGCACGGCATCAAGCTGGAGGGAACGCTGGTGGAAACCGTGAAGGAGATGAGCATTGATTCTCCGAGAAGGATTGTGGGCTTGAAGTCCAAGGTGACGGTGCCCCTGCCGGCGGATCATCCGCAAAGGAAGCTCCTGGAATCCGCCGCTCTCGGTTGCCCCGTCCACCACAGCCTCGATCCCCGCATCGACAAGAGCGTGGATTTCGTTTGGAAGGGGTGATCGGGAAAATTTGGTAGGGCCGGTTGTCCCAACGGACCGCGGGCGGTTTGGGACAACCGCCCCTACCGAACTATAAAACTCACGATTTCGGGCCTGGTAGGGACGAGTCGCCGACTCGTCCGAAAAGATCATAGTTTCAAGTTCGATCGGGATTGATCCCCCTTTGCCCCAAGATCTTTGCGGTTACCCCTCCGGGGGGATGGGTTTGTGCGCTTTCGCGCACGCGCAATGATCCCCCGTTGCCCTGAAATCCTAAGAATTTTAAATCTCGGTCGGGATTGGGCCCCCCTCAAACCTGCCCCGGCCCCATCCACTCTTCCCCTCCGGGTGGTGGGACTCCCTGTCCTCGCTATCGCTCGGACAGGGAGGGATTCGAACCCTCGGTTGGCTTTCACCAACACACGCTTTCCAGGCGTGCCCGATAGACCGCTCCGGCACCTGTCCCTGAACCGGAAAGAATACTATAATGCTCGATCATTTGAAGCTTCAAATCCCGGTACGGACGGCTCCCCGAGCCGTCCTAGGACGCCTGAGGGCAGGCGTCCGTACCCAAGCCTGAAAGCACTTGCTACTTAAACTTCAACTTAAACTTCAACTAAACCCGCATGCCTCTAGGTTGGAGTTATGAGCGCTTCCTTGCCCATTTCCGTGGCCATGATTTCCGGCCCCGACGCTGGCCGGATCGGCCGGGCGCTGGAAAGCGTCCGCGGCTGGACCGCCGAGCAGATCGTGGTGGTGAACGACGATGTCACCGACGGCACGGACAAGGTTGCCGAAAAGCTCGGGGCCAAGGTCTTCCGCGAGCCCTGGAAGGAGCACATCGCCCAGAAAAATTCCGCCGCCTCCAAGGCCACCCAGCCGTGGATCCTGGGCCTGGATTCTGATGAGGAAATTTCCGCCAAGCTCCGCGAATCGATCACCCGTTTCATGTTGTCCGTTCAGGTCAATGCGCCCGACGCCTTCCGGATGGCCCGCTGCTCCTTGTTTCTTGGGCACTGGGTTCGGCACGGTGATTGGTATCCCGACTGGCAGACGCGCCTGTGGAAGGCCGGCAAAGCCAAGTGGGGCGGAATTGATCCCCACGATCGCCTCGAGGTGAGCGGCCGGGTTGGGACTCTAAACGGCGATATCCTCCATTACTCGAATCCTTCCATCTCCAGCTACGTCTCCAAGATCAACTACTTCTCGGATCTCTATTTGGAGTCTCGCCTCAAGAAAGGCTCCCGCTGGCATCCGGCTGAGGCGGCCTTCCGCGCTTTTTGGAGATTCTTCCGCGCCTACTTCATCCGCCTCGGTTTTCTGGACGGCTTCCCCGGCTTCTACATCGCCGCTTCTACCTTCTACTCCACCCTCGTCCGGCATACCCGTCTGTTGGAACACCAACTGGCCAAACGCCCCATCCCGCCAAAGCCTTGATCTTCTGTAGGGCCGCGCTCCGTCGCGGCCATGGCCCCAAAGGACTGGGGCCCTACAGAGCGCTGGTTTTTGAAATCTCCAGCTCCGGTAGGGGCGGCCTGAAGTTTGAACTTAGGTAGGGCGGGTTGTCCCCAACCCGCCTCGTTCAGCCTTGTATCTCCAAAACCCAACGAAGCGACGTGTGGAGACGCCGCCCTACCCAAGATTAGTTTCTGAGGCCTTAAACCCCTGCAGGAACGGCTCGCCGAATTCCACTTTCCGCTTTTGAGAATCCTTCTTTGGACATTCTGACTCATTGATTTTAGGGTCGAAGAATGGGTCCACATACAAAAATCCTTATGGAGCTGGTTGCAGGTGGGGTGGATTTTATTTTAGGCGGCGGGGTGGCATGTGTTCTTCATGGAGTCGAGCGGGTCACCATGGACGTCGATGTGGCCATCCATATGGATTCCGCCAACTGGGGTCGTCTGATTGGCGTCATGAATCAAATGGGGTTGTTGCCGAGGGCGCCGGTTCGCCCGGAAACACTGATCGATCCAAAAGTGCGGCAGACCATGGTGGAGGAAAAACAGGCCTTGGTGTTCACCTTTGTTCACCCGGATGATCCCAGTCTGCAGCTGGATGTCTTCCTTCGACCGGAACTCTCCTATGAGTCATTCAAGTCGCATGCCCAGTGGATGGAGCTTGGAGATATCAAGCTGAAGATTCTTTCGCCAGCCAAGCTTCTGGAATTGAAAAAAGGAATACGGCCTCAGCGCTCCAAGGACCTGCTGGACATCGCGGTCCTTGAGGCAAAACTCAAAAAGGCATGAAAGACAGGGTTCAGGAACAGGCCTTGGAAGCGGTCCGCCGTTCGCGGCCGGAGGATTACGACGGCCACACAGAATTTGACCGCATGAGCCCGGCCCAGCGCCTCGCCTGGTTGGATGAGGCCACCCTATTTGTCTGGACGCAAAAAGCCCGAATTTCCCGTGCGGAAAAATCAAAAACATGAAGACTCTGTAGGGCTGCGCTCCGTCGCGGCCATGGCCCCAGGGGACTGGGGCCCTACAGGACTCTGGGCTTCCGGTCTTCCGGCTCCGGTAGGTTCGCCTTTAGCCCTCGATAATCATCCCGCCTGGAAGGACGCTAACTTTGAAGGGGCCGAGCGAACCATGCTGCTTAACGGAATGCGCATGACACTGGCGGAAAAAATTCGCTGGTTGGAGGAGGCGGAGACCTTTTCCCTGCAATTCCCCATCAATCGGCGGCGTGCAATCTCCGAGGATCGGCTACCGCCAGAAGGCTGATTGGATTTCGAATTCGGGATTTCGAAATTCGAAATCCGGCGCGAAGAGCGGATCCAAGAAGCCGGAGGCGAAGGTGGCTTGGGCCAGGGGTCGGTACGTGGGGGCCAAATCCGCAATCCCAAATTCCAAATCCGAAATCACGAGCGTCCTTTCGATGTTCGCCCAGCGGCTGTAAATATCGCCAGCAGTTCCTTCGCTTCCTGCATAAGCCTTAAGGCCTCCTGCTTACCACCGATGCCTGCCTCCAACATCAACTCCAGCCAATAAAAGGTTTCCGAGGCCTCCTTTTACGCGATGGCCAGCTTATGGATAAAATCAGCCTTGGACTCCGCCCGGTTGGCTTCCCGGTAGTTGGCCCCGATCGAGGTGCCCGACTTGATCAGCTGCCTGCCCAGCGCCTCACCTAGGTAGTTTTTGGGCAGGCTTTCCAGAAAGCGGATCACCTCCAGCGAGAACTGCTTAGTTCTTTGTTCTAGCTCCTGCTTGTTCATCGCTTCACTGCAATCCCAAATCCCAAATCCGAATTCCGAAATAATTCCAGCTCCTGTTTGTTCATCGCCTTGATTCAATTCCAATTTCCAAATTCCAAATCCGAAATAATCCCGCCTCGGCCCCCTCTTAATCTTTGGCTGTAAGCCTTTGCTGTTCCGCCATCTTGGCAAAATGGCCCTTGGCCCGAAGGAGTTCCTCGAAGGTACCACGTTCCACAATGCGGCCGTGGTCCAACACGATGATTTCATCCATATTGGCCAGAGTGGAAAGGCGGTGGGCGATACAGATCACCGTCCTGCCCTCCTCGAGCGAGTCGATAGCTGATTGGATTTCCGCTTCGGCCCGGGAATCCAGCGCGGCGGTCGGCTCATCGAGCACCAGAATCGGGGCATTGCGAACAAACGCCCTGGCAATGGCCACCCGCGCCTTCTGCCCGCCGGAAAGTAGCTGACCCCGCTCGCCGCAGGGCGAAGCGTACCCCTGCGGCATTTGCATGATGAAGTCGTGGGCATAGGCCCTTTTGGCGGCCTGTTCGATCTCGGCCTGCATGGCTCCCTCGTGGCCAAAGCCGATGTTGGTGGCCACGGGCAGGTTGAAGAGAACCACGTCCTGACTCACCAGTGCCATCTGTGTGAGGAGATCCTTGGTGGCGTACTCCCTCAAGTCATGGCCATCGAGGAGGATTCTCCCTTTCGTGGGGTCGTAGAAGCGCATGAGCAGGTTGATCAGCGTGCTTTTTCCCGAGCCGCTTTCCCCTGCCAAGCCGACCTTTTTCCCTTTGGGAATATCAAAAGAAACTTCGTGCAGAACATCGGTGTGACCGTAGGAAAAAGTGACCTTCTCGATCCTGATCCCTTGGCCGAATTTGGCAAGGACTCGGGGTTGGGCCGGTTCCACCACGGTGGGCTTTTCGGCGAAAAGCTCCTCCAGCCGCTGGGTGCTGACGCTGGTCATCTGCAGGGTGAGGTGCAGATTGGCGATCCGCTTGATGGAAAGGGGGGCCAACAGTAAGGCAGCCAAAAATGCCACCAGGTTTCCCGGCTTGGCGTTGGTGGTGAAGACAAAAACCAAGAGAAAGCCCACGCCCAGCATGGAAAGAATCTCGATCAGGGGGTTGAGGAGGTTGCGGGTTTGGGCGGTTTTCACGCTCATCTCCACCCCGATGTTGGCCTGCTCCCGGAACGACTTCAGTTGCAGGGCCTCCATGGCGTAGGCCTTCACGATCCGGATGGCCGATAGCGCTTCCAGCAGATTTCCGCTTTG
The DNA here is from genome assembly GCA_044351535.1 of Methylacidiphilales bacterium. GTDB lineage: Bacteria > Verrucomicrobiota > Verrucomicrobiia > Methylacidiphilales > Verrucolacustridaceae > Verrucolacustris. Next base: position 35,354 of record JBILFP010000002.1, on the reverse strand, counting down.
GGCCACTGACAAACTGGTGAACTTTTTGGTTAACATCCGTAGCCGTTTGCCGCTGGAAATCACCGGCACCAGGACGAGGGGCAACATGCAGCTGGCGATCAGAGTGAGCTTCCAATCAATGATCAGCATACTGATCAGGATGCTGGCAATGGTGAAGGGCTCCCGGATTGTATCGATGAAGCCGTTGGTCATGGCCGTATAGATGGCATTAGTGTCGGCGGTGATGCGGGCGTAGATGTCCGAAACCGGCATTCTCTGAAAAAATGCCATAGAAAGTTCCTGGGCCTTCTTGAGGGCGGCGACCTGCATGTCGCGAATCACCCGGGCGCTCACCCAAGTCAGGCAATACGTGCTGAAGTAACTGGCCATGGCCCTTCCCCCCATCACGAGGGGCAAAAGGAAGAACCCGCCCAGCATCTGTTGCCAGCTCACCGGCTGGCCCATCCGCGGAAGCCATTCGTCCGACAGCTTTTTAAAAAAGTCCCCGATCGGCCTGGCCTTTTCCCTCAAATCCTTCTGCAGGGTTTTCGTAGCGGAGCCTTGCTCCGGGGCAACTTCCGCTGAAGGCGCGGCCGCCGGTTTGGATTGGGTGAGGGAGGCCGCCGCAGGCGGCGCCAAACGGTTGAAAAGTGCATTGACCGAGAGGACAAAAAGGCCGTTCGAAAGCCCGAAAAACATGCTCAAGGCGATGCCCAGGACGAACCGGAACCGGTAGGGCTTAAGATAGGGGATCCCAAACGCCCAGATCTTCCTTAACTCCTGCACCATCGGAATTTAACGAATCTCGATCTTCAAGACGATGCGGGAAATCTGGAACGATTTCGAAATTCGAATTTCGAAATTCCAAATCCGAAATTCCGTAAATCATTCTGTTTGACCTCGGATCGCAAAAAGGGTAAACTAGCTAAGCTTAGCTAATGAATATCACTGTCCATAAGGCAAAGACGAACCTCTCAAAAATTTTGCTTCAAGTGGAGGGAGGTGAGGAAGTGGTGGTCTGTCGTGGAAAACAGCCGGTGGCCAAAATTGTGCCTTATCATGACGGTCATCGGTCCCGGCCGCCCGTTGGTCAGGCCACTTCCAAGCCTTTCCGATTGCCTGACAACGCCTTTGCTCCTTTGACGGATGAGGAGTTGAAGGAATGGGGACTGTGATGCGTCTGCTCCTCGATACCTGCACCTTCATCTGGCTGTGCAATGAGCCCGGCAAATTGAGCAAGCCGGCCGTAGCTGCTTTGGAAAAAAAATCCTCGGAACGAAATCTGTCCCTGGCCTCGGTATGGGAAATCGTCCTAAAGCATCGCACGGGAAAAATTCCATTGCCGGATGTGCCCAGGAAATGGATTGAGGAGCAGGCGGAGATTCAGGATATCCGTTTCCCGGAGCTAAGCCGCGGCGTCCTTTACCGGTCGGGGGAATTGGCCGGGGACCACCGGGATCCCTTCGATCGGATTTTGGCGGCGGAGTCCATGGTCCACGGCCTGACCATTCTTTCCCCGGACGCCCTATTCCGCCGCTTCGGCTGCGAGGTGATTTGGTAGATGAGCATTCAAGCCTCACCGCCTCAGCGGACAATTTTCAGTGATTTGGAAATTCGAATTTTGAATTTCGGATTTTTGGGAAAATCCCAAATCCGAAATCCCAAATCCGAAATTCTCAAGTTTCGTTAACCGAAAACAAAGAATCCTCAGTCGTCAGATTGGCTTCGGCCCGCACGTGCGGGCTCGACCGGCCAGGGGCGGCAGCCTGATTAAAATAAAATGAGAAATAAATTTGGTTTTGTCCGGGTGGCGGCGGCGGTGCCGGAGCTCAAGGTGGCGGATGTCGACCACAATATTCAAAAAACCACGGCCTTGATCCGCGAGGCCGCCCGCCAAGGTGCCGAATTCTTGGTCTTCCCGGAGCTGGGCATTCCCGGCTACTCCTGCGGGGATCTCTTTGCGCAGCGGTTGCTCTTGGACCAATCGAAAGAGGCGGTGAAGGTTTTGGCCCGGGAGACGGGGCGTGTCGGCCTGACGGCCGTAGTCGGCCTCCCCTTTTCCTTCCGCGACCGGCTCTATAACTGTGCCGCCGTTCTTTCAGGCGGGAAGGTTCGGGGACTAGTGCCCAAGCAGTATCTGCCCAACTCGGCGGAATATTACGAGAGGCGCTGGTTCACGCCCGCCTTAGGGCTTTTGGCCAGCGAGGTGAATTTCTGTGGATCCAAAGTCACCGTGGGGACCAACCTTCTCTTTGCTGATGATGCAACCGGCGCAAGGATGGGGGTGGAGATTTGCGAGGATCTGTGGGCCGTCCAACCGCCCAGTGGGAGCCTTTGCCTGGCAGGAGCCAACCTCATCCTGAATCCTTCCGCCAGCAATGAGATTTTGGGCAAGGCTTCCTATCGGCGGGAGCTGATCCGCCAGCAGTCCGCTCGGGCTTTGACTGCCTATGCTTATACTTCGGCGGGGCCAGGGGAATCATCGACCGATGTGGTATTCTCCGGCCACGCCATGATCGCGGAAAACGGCATGGTCCTGGCCGAATCGCGCAGATTTGAATTTGGGGGAGGATTAATTCTCGCGGATGTCGATCTTGAGCGTCTGGCCCACGACCGGAGAACTAACACCAGCTTTTCTGCGGCCGGATCTGGGGCGTGTCTCACGATTCCATGCACCACCCGGTCCAAGATCCGTTTACCCGGTTCGCTTCGGCCCAATCCGCCCACTCCCTTTGTTCCGGCGGATCCCGGGCGGAGGGAGGAGGCCTGCCGGGAAATCTTTGCCATCCAATCCGCTGGTTTGGCCAAGAGGCTTCGCCATACCGGCACCCGCAAGCTTGTCCTGGGAATATCGGGCGGACTTGACTCCACCTTGGCCCTGCTGGTGGCGGTTCACACCTTCGATCAGCTGGGAATTCCCCGCAAAGGTATTCTGGCGGTCACGATGCCCGGCTTCGGCACCACGGATCGTACGCGAGCCAATGCGGAAAAACTGGCCCGGATGCTTGGCGTCAGCCTCGAAAAAATTCCGATCCGGTCGGCCCTCAAACGGCATTTCCGGGATATCCGCCATCCGATCGGGCGTCACGATCTGACCTTTGAAAACGCGCAGGCCCGGGAGCGGACCCAGATCCTGATGGACTTGGCCAACCGGGAAGGAGGGTTTGTGTTGGGCACCGGGGATCTTTCCGAGGCCGCCCTCGGCTGGTGCACCTTCAACGGCGATCATATGTCCATGTACCACGTGAACATCGGGGTGCCGAAAACGCTTGTGCGCTACCTCATCGACTGGTGTGCGGACGCCGAATTTGCCGGAGCGCCGGCAGCCGTCCTGCACGACATCTCTGCCACCCCCATCAGCCCCGAGCTGCTGCCAGTCGATCGACGGGGGAGGCAACGCCAAAAAACCGAGGACACCATCGGGCCCTATGAACTTCACGACTTTTTCCTTTATCAGATTGTGCGGTTTGGTTTTCGCCCGGCCAAGGTGGCCTACCTGGCTGAATTGGCCTTTGCCGGGAAGTATGACCGGTTGACCGTTCTGCGGTGGCTGGAGGTTTTCCTGCGGCGCTTCATTTCCCAGCAGTTCAAGCGTTCTGCCATGCCGGACGGTCCCAAAGTGGGCACGGTGGCCCTTTCTCCGCGGGGGGATTGGAGAATGCCCAGCGACGCGGAAGCCTCTGCCTGGTTGCGGGAGCTGGCCGGCATCAAAAAAGGACGGGAAAAGTAGGAAGCACCTTCTTGCCAAGCCGGGAGAAATCCCTAGCAAAAAAAGTACCAAAAACTCCATATGAACAAAACCGCCCATCCCAAGTCCTCCATTCTTGTCGCCGGAGCGGGGGGATTTATCGGCGGCCATCTGGTGGCGCACCTGCGCAAGCAGGGGATCAAGAACATCCGGGCGGTGGATTTGAAGCCTTTTCGGGAGTGGTACCAGAAGTTTGATGACGTGGAGAATCACCAGCTTGATTTGAGGGAGCTGGAGGCGTGCCGAAAGGCCGCCAAGGGCATGGAGTGGATCTACAACTTGGCCGCCGACATGGGCGGCATGGGCTTTATCGAGCTCCACAAGGCCGAGTGCATGCTGTCGGTGCTCATCAACACCCATCTCCTGATGGCAGCCAAGGAGGCCAGGTCGAAACGTTTCTTTTACGCTTCCTCGGCCTGTGTCTATGCGGCCGACAAGCAGACCACGCCGGAAAATCCGGGACTGAAGGAGGCGGATGCCTATCCGGCCATGCCAGAGGACGGCTACGGCTGGGAAAAGCTTTTCAGTGAGCGGATGTGCCGCCATTTCCGGGAAGACTACAAGTTGGAAACCCGGATTGTCCGGTATCACAACGTCTACGGGCCGCACGGCACCTACGACGGCGGCCGGGAGAAGGCACCGGCGGCAATCTGCCGGAAGGTGATCGAAGCGCAAAAGAACAAGACCGGGGAGATTGAGATCTGGGGAGACGGTCAGCAGACGCGGAGCTTCATGTACATTGACGACTGCATCAAGGGGTCGACGGAAATCATGGAGAGTGACATCCGCGAGCCGCTTAATTTAGGAAGCGCCGAGATGGTCTCGATCAACCAGTTGGTCGACATCGCGGAAGGGATTGCCGGGGGCAAGTTGAAGCGGAAATACAATCTGGGAGCCCCCAAAGGCGTGCGGGGTCGCAGTAGCGACAACACCCTGATCAAAAAACTGATGGGCTGGGAGCCGGACACGAAGCTGAAGGACGGGCTGGAAAAGACGTATGAGTGGATTAAGGGGGAGATGAAAATGTGTCCTGCCAAGAATTATGTATCGAATCGGAGCTAGCTGACTAGCCATGAGCTTGGCTCCAATCGACGCGCTTGGTTAAGACTGGCACCGATGGAATCACTCTGTCGAGAGCCACCTGTCCGATTTTTGCGAGTTTAGACAAAATGCACTATTCATAAATAATTTGGGCATACTTCTCTACCGCTCCGCTGTTGCCTTATTTATGTAATTTTAAAAATTACTAATTAGAGGCTAACAGAATTCATCATTAGACTTACTTGTTTTTGCTTAGGCTTTGACAAATTTGATTAACTAAAAGCCTTAGCGGGTTCGTAAAAGTTACCACGATCTCTATCACCGGTGCTCAAGGGCGCTTGGCAAAAGCCCTGATGAGTTATTTGCGACAAAAGAGGGTCGTCCTAAGGCCCTATTCACGATCGCCTTTGCCAGGTGATTGGGAGCTGGCGAAACTCCCTCAAGACATAAAACAAGGCGAAATGGATGTTATTCTTCACCTTGCTTGGAGCGTTGTGCCAGCAGAGGCCGAACTAGATCCTGAGGGTCAATGGCGGGAGGACCTGCCCCAACTTGGCAGGCTGCTGGACGCCATCACCGAAAGAAACTACCGTGGAGAAGCACCGATACATTTGATTTTTTTTTCTTCGGGATCTGTTTATGGAGAAGGAAGTAACAGCACCCCCTTATTTGAGGAGCGTCATCCGCGGGTTCCAAAGGGAGTTTATGCCCGAGCGAAAGCGGAGGCCGAAGATATGATTTTGAAACATGTTTCCCAAGGGTTGAAGGCCACGATTTTACGGGTAACCAATCCTTATGGGTTTCCCCAAAAGGAGGAAAGACCGCAAGGGGTAATTCCTGCCCTTATTCATGCTGCCCAAAAAAACAGGCCTTTTACCCTCTGGGGAGACGGATCCGCCCTCAAGGACTATCTTTACATCGAAGATTTTTGTAGTGCTGTTGAAAAAATAATCCAAAGACGGCTTTTTGGGGTGGTTAACCTAGCCAGCGGGGAGTCCGTTGCCCTCCGCGATTTGTTGGAATTGATTCAAAAAATGCTCGGCGTATGCGTAAACATACAGCAGATCCCCCCTGCGAGCTGGGATGTTCAGCACGCACGCTATTCATCACGGCTCCTGCAAGAAGCAACCGGATGGGTTCCAAACTTTTCACTAAAGAAAGGCCTGTTAAGATATTTACACGGATGAATATGGAATCAGATCCTAGTTGCTTGACGGAGATCTCAGTCGTGGTGCCTGTTTATCGCAGTGGCGCTACTTTGGAACTGCTCGTCTCTCGACTTGAAAAAACTCTCAATGGCCTTGTCCGGTCTTATGAAATTATCCTGGTAAATGATGGAAGTCCGGACGACAGCTGGGCGACGATCGAGAGTTTAAGCCGAAAAAACCCCAGCGTAGCCGGCATCAACCTCATGCGAAACTATGGACAGCATGCCGCCTTGGCAGCGGGAATCCGGGCCTGTCGGGGGCAGGTGATTGTGACCCTAGATGACGACTTGCAAACCCCTCCTGAGGAAATGCCAAAATTACTTGAGAAATTGCAAGAGGGTTTTGATTTGGTGTATGGGGCAAGAACGAAAGAAGCGCACGGGCTTTTCCGCAATACATGCTCCCGGATCGGCAAAAATCTGTTGGCCAAAGTTCTCGGAGTCCGTGTGGCTACCTCCCTTTCGTCATACAAGGCTTTTCGAGGCGCTCTGAGACAACCGCTTCTACGGCATCATGGTCCGGTGGTCTTTTTGGATGCCTTACTTTGTTGGGGCACGACCCGTGTGGGAAGCGTGGAAGTCGAGCATCATCAACGAAAAGAAGGCTCCTCAGGCTACAATTGGCCGAAACTACTTCGTCACTACGCCAACATGACTACAAGCTTCAGCCAATTTCCACTACAGGTGGCAAGCTTTCTGGGCGTTGTCACCATGATAACGGGTTTCTCTCTGTTTCTATTTGTGCTGATAATTTATTGGATTCGCGGAATTCCTGTCCCCGGTTTTACTTTTGTGGCTGCCTCCATAACTCTATTTTCTGGCATTCAGCTTTTTATTCTTGGGGTCATCGGTGAATACCTCGCTCGCATGCATCAAAACCTCATCGGAATGCCTCCTTATGTTATTCGTCAGACTGTGGGCGCGCCAGCGCATTTATCTGGTTCCGCTGATGAAAAAGACAAAGCCTGAATTCGATCGCTTCGCCGAATCCTACGAAAAAGAAATTAACCGCGCCTTGCTTCCCGGAACAGGGCGGGGAGAGAAATATGCAAGAATCAAAGCCTCTCATTTGCGGCAACAGCTATGCCTAGTTTTCGGCTCAAAAGCCCGACCTAAATTGCTCGATGCCGGATGTGGGATCGGCCTTATGGATGAGTTTCTCAAGCCATTTTTTCCTCATTTAGCGGGTTTTGATGTGTCTCCACAAAGCGTCCGTTTGGCGCAGGAACGAAACCCGGAAGTGCAATATAAGAACTCAGATGGGAAAAAGTTTCCGTATGCAAAAGAGACATTTGATGCCGTGTTTGCTGTTTGTGTCCTCCATCATGTGCCGGTAGAGCAGCGAAAACTTTTTGTTAGCGAGGCTCGCCGAGTATTGCGCCCCGGGGGCTTCTTTTTTTTATATGAACATAATCCCTGGAATCTGCTCACGCGCTTTGTGGTAAGCCGATGCGCCTTTGATCGAGACGCCAAGCTGCTTTCTTCATTGGAATGCCGAAGGTTACTAGAACAGGGTGGATTTGTACCGACCGGAGGCGGCTCATTAATCCTTTTGCCTTTCGAAAGTTCTGCTTGGCAGGCGTGGGAGGAACGGTGGCTTTCCTCAATTCCCTTTGGAGCTCAGTACTTTCAATGTGGCAAAAAACCTTGCAGGCAAAGAATGGAATAGTGAACCGTCAGAATTGTCCGGTGTGTGGTCAACAGGCCCGGCAGGCATACCCTCATCCTGACGGATGGATTTTTAGGTGCCCGCAATGCACCCATGCCTTTACCGATCCCTCATCTCCATACCAGGAATCTTACAACCAAGCGTATTTTGCCGAGGCTCATCGCAACTGGTTCAGAAATCCAAACACGGCTTTTTTCAGCCGGTTACAAAGTATGCTTAGCACAAAATATGCCCAGGAGGGGCTTTTAGATGTGGGCTGTGGTCGGGGGGATTTTTTATTTTATTTGGAGCAAAATGGCACGAATTTTCCGCTGTCGGGAATTGATATCGCCCCTCTTCCCAGCCATCCGCGAATCCATTTTGTTTCCCAAGACCTGTTTTCCTGGGAGCCGAACCAAACCTTTGGCGTGGTGACCTCCTTGGCTGTGATAGAGCATGTGTCCGATATCCGCGGTTTTCTCGGAAAGCTTCGGCGATTTGCAAAAAAAGGAGGACTGCTTATTTTGATGACTCTGAATGAGGGCAGCACCGTTTACGCAGTGGCTAGAGGTTTGCGGAGGTTCGACTTTAAAGGGCCGTTTGAGCGTCTTTATTCTCGCCACCACCGACATCATTTTACACTTCGCTCCCTTCGTTACTTAGTGGAGAAAGCTGGGCTAACAGTCGAAGAGCACTTTACGCACAACTTTCCCATGGCTGCGGTGGATTTTCCAAGTCGAGGCCCTTGGTTAGATGCGGCGCAAAAAGCTGGAGTTGCCGGCTTATTTGTCATTGGGCGGATCGCCCGAAACGCATTTCTACAAACCCTGGTTTGCCGTACTTGAGCAAGAAAAACCCAACATTCTTCTGGGAAGTAATCTGGTCTTGGCTCCAGACACCCTTGGCATATCGAATATTTCGCAAGTTTACGGATCGTGGAATGCAAGAAATGTTTGTTAAAAAACACCTGCGGCCAAAAACTGGAATGAAAATCCTCGATATTGGTTGCGGTACTGGTGATGTCCTAAAATTGCTGCCGAAAGTTCAGTACGTGGGATTCGACATTAACCAGCGGTATATACGGACCGCCAAAAAGAATTATCGAGAAGGAGGGGTTTTTTTGGTTCGCAAAATAGAGCAGATGAACAAGGCTCCGTATGGGCCATACGATCTTGTATTAGCGAAGGGGCTGATTCACCACCTGCCTGATGCGGCGGTTGATCATCTCCTGCACTTTGCCCATAACGCCTTGCGCCCCGGTGGTCGGCTTGTTACCTTGGACGGGGTATTTACTCCTAAGCAAGGCTTTTGGGCCCGATATTTCGTATCACGGGACCGCGGCAGATTTGTAAGAAATTTCAAGGACCACAAAACTCTTTTCAGTAATATTTTCCCAAGCACACGATGTTTTATTTACGAGGATTTGCTCCGGTTTCCGTACACCCTGGTAGCAGCTGAAAGCACAAAATAACTTATCTTTGACAGATATCTAAAGCGTTTCCTAGAAACAAAAAGTATACAAATAAACAAATAATATGGTGTCTAGAAATATTAAGAAATCCTTTTTTCCAAATCTCTTTGTTTTTAGCACCTTGGTATTAATATCAGCCCTTCATTGGTTTTCTCTGCCCCAAACTAGAATGCAAATAGGTACGATCGATCCATATCTTTATACTTCACTTAGTTTGGATTATAAAGAAATGCTTGGAAGATTTGGAACAACTTATTACGCAAGTCGTGTGGCCGCGATTTTTCCAATGGCCTTATTCTATAAAATATTCGGCCCTGAACAGGGATTCATACTGCTGCGTATCCTTGTTTCAACTTTAACAGGATTCGGATTTTTTCATTGCCTTAAAACGTACTGGAACTGGCAACCAAGCCTATTTTTGTCCGGTTTTCTTATAATAAGCCCATGGCTAACAAGAGAGCTGGCTTGGGATTACATAACAGGAATTTCAGTATGCTATTTGGTATGCGGCTTTGCTTTTATACAAGCCTCGAAAAAATGCTTTTTTCCATTACTTGCTGGAATATTTTTGGCCTCGGCCATAAACACAAACTTTGCGGCGATTCCCTACGTTTTTTCATTTTTAATCTGCCTCTTTTTAACAAAAACAATTAAAAAAGAAAATTCCTTGCACATAATTTTATTGTCCTTTTTCGGGTTTATTACTTTTTACGTTAGCGTCGGTTTATTTATGTGGCTAAAGTACCCAGTCTGGGGGCCATGTTTCGAATGGAAAAGCATTGAGACAACACTTTGGTTATTAAAAGGGGGCTTTGAAAGATGGCACAGACCTATTTGGGAGCATTTAAACGCTGGTTCCTATTATATCTTCACACCATTTCTTGTGCTCTCCGCTCTAATATTTATTTCTCATAATCAAAAAAACAAGGATTTATCAAGAGACCTTCTTCTTCACGGTTCCTACTTAATTTTCACCTGTTTAATTCTCTTGTATTTGCATTATATAAAGAAAGGGGTTGTTTTTTGGCATATGAGCTTTATTTACGCCTTGCCAGCAACTTATTTTGGGATCGCTCAAGTTTTAGGACTTAACAAAATTAGAAATACCGAATGGAAAACCCTTTGGCCATGGGTCGTCTTGGGTTTTGCTTTTATTCTTTTTCACGCGCCCTTCTGGAAGAGCCCCTCTTTAAAATATAAAGAGTTAGTTAGTTTATCTTCAATAGGACTTACAGCAATTGGACTTCTTTTTATAATCCGAAGGCCGTGTTTGTTTTCAGCAAGTTTATTTGTTTTAGGTCTAACATTTCTGCCTTTTTCTTCCTTGCAGCACCAAAGCCTGCTTCTTGGTAATGAGAAGGCAAAAGAAAGAGATGTTATAAAAATTGGGACCGAAGTGATGGATTCCATAAAAAAACATGCCCCTTATAAAAAAGGAAAAATGGCTTTATGGGTTCCCATTCCTGAATCTGCGGTCATTCGATGTATTACCGCTATGAACTTTTGGGGCTATAGCATGATACATTTAAAAAATAACGAGGGTTTGCCAAATGTTGGGGAAGAGGCGCAGGAAAAAATCAGCTCTATTCGATATTTAGTTGTAGCAAGTGACGCAGATAAAAACCTAATTCAAAAAGGGTTGATTAACCTCCGCAATGCCACTGGAGTGGAATGGATGCCAATCTTTAAGAGTCAAATCCAGCACGGAGCCTGCGAAGTCGAGCTAGTAATCGCTGAAAAAAACGAACCGGAAACCAAAAAAATGGAATAAAAAATCGGACTTTAAAAAAAAAATTGACCTAAAATAAATTTAGAACAAGAGAAAAAGAATCAAGTCCCACTTTTTATTAATTTCATATCGCGCTGCTTAAGAAAAATTACCAGAAAAATACTGATTTTAAAATTTGCCATGTTCATTTGACCCAATGCCGGAGGTTAGACCTTCGAGTTAAAGTTTAAAAAAAAGGACTGGTAATGAAATTAAGCTGCAGGATTAGAAAAAAAACCAGATGAACTTAATATGCTGTGACGGGTATCGAATAATAATTCATATAAACAATCCGGTATAGCAAAAAATAAGATTGTAAAGATCTAAAGCATCTTTTAAAAGAAAAGATTAACTTTGATTAATAGTTCTAAAACAAAGCTCCCCCCAAAACTTTTATTAAAGATAATAGTAGCTGGGGCCTCATTTTTAATAGGGACCGGACTGTTTGTAGTATTTAAATACACGTTAAAATTACAAAAAGATGCAACAAAAGAACCTTGGCTAATAAAAAAATATGGTTTTGAAAATCTTAAAAAAGCGTATCCCAATTGGGACGATGCCTCATTATTTGAGCTTTTAAAAGAAACAAGCGATTGGCCGATGATTTACGAGCCTTTCACGGGAATAAGTCATGCAGAAAAAACCGGCAGATTCATAAATTATAACTTTTCAGGCTTTCGAGAGTCAGCCGAAAAAAATACTTGGCCGCCTGATTTCAGGAAAAAAACCATTTTTATTTTTGGAGGCTCAACTGTGCTTGGTGCAGGAGTGCCTGATGGGAAAACAATTCCGTCCCTTGTGCAGCAAAAACTTAAAAAACCAGAAATCAGTGTATATAATTTTGGTAGAGGGTTTTATTTTAGTACTCAAGAAAAAATTCTATTTCTGCAACTTCTTGAGAGCCAACATAGACCTACTTTAGTTATATTCATTCATGGATTAAACGACTTTTATTTTTTTGATGGAAATCCAGAATTTACGGAAAAAATAAGCAACCTTTTTACAGGCGAGAACAGTTATATTTCTCTAAATACAAAAACCACAAAAAAACTTTCTGAAGCACAAAAAGTGGAGCAGGTCGTAGAACGTCTTTTGGAAAATCGAAAGCAGACAATGGCAATCTGCAAAGCATATGGAATAGAATATTTAGAAGTAATACAACCTGTTCCGCTTTACAAATACTCCTCGAAACTTTTCATTATACCTGCTCCAAGCAAACATGATTTTGGACGTCATTATCTGCATAAACTTGGGTATAAAAAAATAAATTTGATGAGTGAATTCAACACCGATAATAAAAATCTTCTAAATCTTTCTAAACTCCTTGCCGAAGAAACTGAAGTGAGCTATTGTGATCTTGTGCATTATACGGAAAAAACCAATGAGTTAATCGCAAAAAAAATACAAAGTCATATTGCAAAATATTTTGATGAACTTTAAAGAATTCTTACCTTTACTCAAAGAAAAGTGGCAGGAAATTCCTGCTGGGCTTCAAGTCAGGATGTTCAGCGGCGACTTTCTTCAGCTGCCTGAGACTGATTTTATCCAGCAATGGGCTAAATTGTACTCTGAAAATTGCGAGGGAACTGGATTTGCCGTAAGAGGTTGGTATCACCATTTGTACGAACCGCTTGCAAAGCAAGGGGGACATTGGCTGGAAATTGGCAGCGGCCTTGGATATGATGGAATATTTTTTGGTAGTAAGGGAGCTAAAGTTACGTTTTGTGATATCGTTGAGGACAATCTAAAGGTTGTCGAACGAATGTGTCGGCTCAAAGGATTGACCAACACAGATTTTATTGTTTTAAAGAGCATCGAAGAAATTAAAAACTACTCATCTTTCGATGTTATTTTAGCGATCGGCAGTTTAATTAATAACCCTGTCGAAATCGCCAAAGCAGAAAGATCGGCCTTTTCAAATAAATTGAAAACGGGAGGACGGTGGTTGGAGCTGGCCTATCCAAAGGAAAGATGGACCGCTGATGGCAAATTGCCACAAAAGGAATGGGGCAAAAGAACGGATGGAGAAAGAACTCCTTGGATGGAGTGGTATGACCTGGAGAAACTTTTAGATACGTTTCCAGCCAACGCCTTCACTCCGATCATGAATTTTAATTTCCGGGGCACTGAATTCAACTGGTTTGATTTGATGAAAAACTGCCCCGAGTGAGTTCAATAAAAAAGCTCGAAGTTGGTCAGCTTGCTTTACTTTTTCCAAAAGTAGGTGATGCTGGCTGCTTTCGTTCTCGCTACTCACTAGTCGATTGGAACATGGAAAGAGACGATGCCCCCATCTTGGCGCAGATTATTCGCTGGATGCAGCCCTATCGGCATTTGGAATTCGGAACCTGGAAAGGATTTGGGGCGTGTCTGGTCCTAGAAAATGCGCCCGCGACGGTCTGGACAATTAATCTTTGGGGGGGCGAATTTCATCCAGGCGGCGGTGCGGCATATTCGGAATCGCTTCCCCAAAAAAGAAAACGGGGTTTGCTTGGAAAACTGTGGAAAAACAAAATAAGCACCGATGCCTCGGTTATCCAAACCGATGCAAGAGAGCGTATTGGAATCATGATTCATGAGAAAAAATTAGGTCAGCGCGTCAACCATGTGTTCTGTGACTCGAAAAAATGGGACACCTCCGCTTATCCGAAAGGATTTTTCGATACCATTTTTATTGACGGGGGGCACCAGACGGATGTGGTGGCTAGCGACACCCGAAAAGCCCTGCCTCTTCTGCGAGAGGGAGGGGTTGTTCTGTGGCACGATTTCTGTCTCGATCCAAAAGTCAGGGAAAAGTTTCGACATGTCAATACGGTGATTGCAGGAGTGGAAGCAGTGGCCGAGGAAATAAAAAAACAAGGCATCTCTCTTTACTGGATCAACCCCAGTTGGCTATTATGTGGAATTAAAGGCAATGCCCCCATCCCCACTGCAAAAAGTTAAGCGTTATTGGAATCGGCGGCCGTGCAACATCCGCCATTCCCGCCAGCCCCTCGGAACCAGGAAGTATTTTCAGGAGGTTGAGAAAAAGAAGTATTTTGTCGAACCCCATATTCCGCCCTTTTCCGAGTTTCGAAAATGGAAAGGAAAACGGGTTCTGGAGATTGGCTGCGGGATCGGCACGGCTGCGGCCTCCTTTGCGCGGGCGGGGGCGATCTACACCGGCTTGGATCTTTCGGAAAAGTCCCTTGAACTTGCCCGGCAACGGTTCCGCGTCTTTGGCCTGAAAGGGCGTTTTCTCTCCGGCAATGCGGAAAAGCTCGGCCGCATGCTCCCCGGCGAAAAATTCGACCTGATTTACTCTTTCGGGGTGATCCACCACACCCCCCGGCCAGAAGCGGTGGTGCGGGAAGTCCGGAAACTGATGGGCCCGAAATCGGAGTTTCGGCTGATGCTGTACGCCAAGAATTCCTGGAAAAATTTCATGATTGCCGCCGGGCTGGACCGGCCGGAAGCCCAGGCGGGCTGTCCGATTGCCTTCACCTACAATCCCGAGGGGTTGAAATCCCTTCTCCGAGGTTTGACAATTGTGGAGATGAAACAGACCCATATTTTCCCCTACCAAATTCCTACCTATAAAAAGGGTAGATATAAGCTTCAGCCCTGGTTTGCGGCCATGCCCAGGAAAATGTTCCAAGCCCTGGAAAACCATTTGGGTTGGCACTGGCTGATTCGCTGCCGAAAAAAATGAGCGCCAGGACCGAAAAAACCATCTCAGTCATCGGCCTCGGGAAGTTGGGGGCCAGCATGGCCGCCGGCTTTGCCTCCCGGGGTTACCGGGTGATCGGCGTGGACATCAATCCCAAGTCCGTCGAGGCTCTAAATCAAGGGCTCCCCCCCGTCCAGGAGACGGGCTTGGCCGAAATGATCGCAGCCCACCGGGATTTGATCCGGGGCACTATGTCGACAGAAGAAGCCGTCCTTGGTTCGCACATCTCCTTTGTGATCATTCCCACGCCCAGCGATGCCCGCGGGGCGTTTTCCCTGACGTACGCCAAGAGCGCCTTTCGGGAGATCGGTCGGGCTCTTCGGGAAAAAAAGGATTACCACACCGTAGTTTTGACCAGCACGGTTCTTCCCGGAGCCACCCGCTTAGGTCTTCTGCCCATTCTGGAGGAGGAGTCCGGCAAGAAATGCGGTCCGGACTTTGGGCTCTGCTACAATCCGGAGTTCATCGCCTTGGGCAGCGTGATCCGGGATTTTCTCAACCCCGATTTTTATCTGTTGGGACAGTTTGACGAGCGCTCGGGTGATGCTTTGGAGGCGGTGCACGAACAGGTTTCTGTCAATCAGGCGCCCGTCAAGCGGATGAGCTTGGAAAATGCGGAGCTGGCCAAGATTTCGGTCAACAGCTTTGTCACCATGAAGATCTCTTTCGCCAACATGCTGGCAGAATTTTGCGAAAAAATTCCCGGAGGGAATGTGGACGTGGTGAGCGACGCCTTGGGCATGGACAAGCGGATCGGCCGGAAATACCTGACGGGAGGCCTCGGCTTCGGCGGCCCCTGTTTTCCCCGGGACAACGTGGCCCTGAATTTTCTGGGAGGGGCCCTTGGCGTGGATTCGCGCCTGCTGAAGGAAAATGACGATTATAACCGGCGACTGGCCGATGCCCTTGTCAAAAAAATCTCCCCGCACATTCCCCGAAAGGCCTCCGTGGGCGTTTTGGGCCTGGCCTACAAGCCCCTCTCCCATGTGGTTGAGGAGTCCCCCGGGGTGATGATCTGCCGGGCCCTGGCGGACGGGGGTTACCGGGTGATCGCCCACGACCCATTGGCGGTTCCGTCCGCCCGAGGCTCCTTGGAGTATCGGGTGGTTTTGACAGAAAATTTAGACGAGGTGCTAAAGGAGTCTGAGGTTTTGATCGTGACGACACCCGATCCCCTTTATCGGGATCTTTTTCAAAAATCGAAAAGCCCTGCGAATTTAAAAATTCTGGTGGATCCCTGGAGAATCCTCAGCGAGACGGCTAAAATAAAGGGCATCCGGCATTTGCCTTTTGGCATGGAACTTCCCGGAAACAGATCCCTAAAAATCCTGAAGACCCTTTGGGCAGAATGAGGGCAGAGCCTTACTTGTCCGTGGTCGTGGCGACCCGCGACGACGACCACGGTGGAGATCCCGGAGCCCGGCTGAAAGCTGCCTTAAAAGTTTACAAACGGCAGGCGGAAAAGTTTCGATTTCCGCTGGAATACATTATCGTGGATTGGAATTCGCCGGTGAAAAGAGCCGGGGTTTTCGCCCAAGTCAAAACTTGGGATCTGAAAAGCGAGTTTCTCAAAATCAGGGTGATCGAGGTCCCGCCCGTGGCACACAAAAAAATAGACGAGGCCAAAATCCCGTTTTACCAAATGATTGCCAAAAACGTGGGAATTCGCAGGGCAAAAGGGCGCTTTGTTTTGGCCAGCAACATCGACATTTTTCTGGATGAAGAACTCTTTAGATTTTTAACCCAGAAAGCATTAAAAGCCAGACGAATGTATAGGTCCGACCGCGTGGACTTGGATATAAAAATCATCCAACAACAACCAAAAACCGCACCATACCGGATTCCGAACAGATTAAAGACAAGAAAACATGTTCGCTCCCGATCCATTGCGCAAAAGGATCTTAAAATCTTCACCCACGCCGGAAATTTTCAATACCCTGAATTTGACAGCCGAATACCAGCGACAAAAATATGGAAAGAAAAAATCCGTCTTTGGAAAAAAAGACTGGGGCTTTTTGGTTCACCGGGATTCCACCTTCACACCAACGGTTGTGGCGATTTCACCCTTTTATCCCGGAGCGCCTGGCACGCCCTTCGCGGCTACCCTGAATTCAGGATTTTTTCTTTCCATATTGACAGCGTATTTTGCCATCAAGCCCACGATTCGGGATATTTCGAGCTCTGTTTGCCTCCGCCCCTCGAGCATTATCATATCGATCATTCCGCGGGGTGGACTCCTGAAACCAACGATCGGTTGCTGCAAAGATTGAGGACCAAAAACATCCCCTTCATTGAACACCAAATGGACCAACTGGTTGAGGGTTGCCGGAAAGCACGAAAACCTCTCTTTAATGCGGAGGATTGGGGATTGTTTGGGGAGGTTTTCCCCGAAAGACATATTTAGTTTTTTCGATTAGCACTCCACGCATCGCTTTTGTTTTACCGGGATTGGCAGCTGAGCCGTTCTCTTGGGATGCCCGAGAGGGTTGGGCCCTTGGGGCCGAGTCACTAAGTTGGCCGTTTAAAGCCTTTTGGGTTTGCAGGGAAAAGCCTGATGTCAGGAGGCTGATCAAAGATCTTCGCAAATTCGGGCCGGACTGGATTTTTTTCCTGGGCGGAGACCATCACCTTTATCCTTTGCACCAGCATCCCGATGACCGAAAGCGCTGGCAGGAACTGCCGATCCCCAAAATCTGCAACTGTGACGAGCGGATACTCGGCAGCCCTTATCCAGACAGCCTGCTCAAATCAGCCAGCGCCCTCTCCACTTTTGATGCCTTCACGTACTCGGATGAAGGCTCGGCCACATTTTTTGAGGGGCAAGACAAGCCCCATCTCTGGTGGAGCCAGTATGTCGACCCTCTGACCTTTCGGAGCAGGATTTCCTACCGACAAAAGGAACCTCTCGTTTTCTTCCGGGGCCAATTGGATTCGGCCGGGCAAAAAGAAGTCTACTCTGACCGGTTTCGCGTGATCCAGGCCGTGCGCGGAAAGCCCGGCTTCCTGATGGAGGAGGCTTATCAGCCCCTGCTTCCCATCCACGAGGCGGTTGCCCGGAAGGACCGGTATGCCGTTTGTCTCCACGCACCATCCAACTGCCCCGGAATGGTCTCCTCCTTCTACGAAGGTGCGGCCCTGGGTTGCCTGGTTTTACAATACCGCCTGCCGGATTCCCTTCGGAAAAGCCGGGCTCTTTTTCAGGCGGGCAAACATTTCATTGAATACGATTCCGCCCGGCCGGAACTTCTGCCGGAAGCAGTACAGAAAATCCTTTCAAACCTGGGGGACTACGAACCGATCGCCAGACAGGGGCAGGAGGAGGTTCTCGCCAAACACACCATTCCGCACCGCCTGAGACAATTAGAGCAGTTTGTTTCCGCCCACTGGGCCCGGCTGAAAAAAACCTAAGGCGCACGCGTTTGCTCCATCTTTCTCCCCGCGCCCTCAACAATCGCAGGATTCTGGCCCGGCCACGCGGGGAAGGAGCGGCCCTTCCGGCGCTGACCCGCCCCGAGCTTTACCGGCCGGAAAACCGCCGAAGGGACCTAGAGCATTTTTTGGCGGCCCCTGGCGGTTTTTGCTATGGCAAAGTAGGCACCACCGAGCTGCTGGCTCTGGAATATTCGGACCGTTGGCTCCGTCCGTTCTGGCCTGCCGCCGCCAGTTGGCAGCGACCCGCCGAACGCCTTTACGTGGATTCGGGAGTTTTTCCTGTGACCCGCGGTCAATTCAAAAACTTCCTCACAACCTACCGGGCCAGTGTGGCCGATTTGGACGGTATCTGTCTCTGGCAGGATGACCCTTTTCTTCGTCACTACGAAAAAGTTTTAGCTGCAGAACTTTGTCCCCGGGCACGGCGTATCACCTACCTTGCCCTGACCTCACGGGTTCTTGAGGAACTGGCCGGCTTGCGATGGCTGGTGGTCTCCTCTTTTACCAAGAGCATGAGGCTCCAGTCCCCCAAGCTTGCCGAAATTCACCGGGGCAAGCCTTGGGCCCAGCGCCTGCAAAACCAGGAACGTGCCATCGAGTTTTTGGCGTGCCCGACTTTTGCCAGCCTGGCGCCCTCCCCCTACCAAAGCTGGTCGGATGGGCTGGATCGATTAACCGAGGCAGCCTGCCGTGTGGAGTTCGATGTGGCCCTGGTGGGTGCCGGAGCATGGTCTCTGCCCCTTTTGAGCAATCTAAAAAAAGCGGGAAAGAAAGGAATTCATCTGGGCGGGGAAACTCAGCTGGTTTTTGGCATCAAAGGCCGACGTTGGGACCATACGGGAATTTACAACGAGGCCTGGATCCGGCCGGATTCTTCCGAAACTCCGACGGGTTTCATGAAAAAAGAGAACGGCTGCTATTGGTAAAGTGGTGCCTGGCCCCCTTCCTGCGGTAGCCATCCTCATCTATCGGCGTCCTGCCCTTGTCCGAGAGCTATTGGTTTGTCTTCGGGAAGCTCGGCCTAAGCGCCTTTGGATTCTGGCCGATGGCCCGAAGAAAGAACTGGGCGCCGAGGAAGAGGCGCTTTGCCGATCCGCCCGGGAGGAAGCAGAAAAAGGAATTACGTGGGGCTGTGAGGTAAAAAAAGTGTATGCCACCGAAAATCTCGGCCTGAAGCGGGGGGTGGAAACCGGCCTGGATACCCTTTTCGCTGAGGAGCAGGAGGCCATGATTCTTGAGGAAGATTGCCATCCCTCCCCGGACTTCTTTCCTTTCTGTGCCGAGATGCTGGCACGGTATCGCGATGAGCCCAAGGTGGCGGCCATCTCGGGAAACTGTTTCCTGCCGCAGAATGTGCCGGTTGTTTCGGACTACTTTTTTTCCCGCTACCTTCACATCTGGGGGTGGGCTACCTGGGCGCGGACTTGGAACTCCTACGACCGGAACCGCTGGCAATGGCCGCAAAAGGGTTTTGGGGCTTACTTTCCGGATGCGGGCACACAAGAAAAACAATATTGGAACAGGATTTATGAGCGGGTGAGTACAGGTGAAATCCAAACATGGGACTATCCTTGGGTCGCCCACCTCTGGTCCCAGGGCTGGGTATCCATCACTCCCTTCCAAAACTTGGTCGCCAATCGCGGCTTTGGGCCGGAAGCGACCAACACCAAGGATATGGGTGTGAGCGTGGGTATCCAAAGGCAGGAAAAAATGCGGCCTCCCTATCATGGCCCCGTTGGCGGGATTCGGGCGAATCCCCTCTTGGACGAGGCGGTTTTCCAGAACCACTTTCTTCGAACGGAAGGCCGCCGAAACCTGTGGCAAAAGCTGCGGGACCGGATTTTCGGCAAGCGCGTGAAGCCTTCTTGAGGGTTCTTTTCCTTCAGGACCACGCGGAGACCGGCGGGGCCGCCCGTGCGGCGGGCAGGTTTGCCGCCGGCCTTCGGAATCTGGGGGTGGAGGTGGGGGTGGCCGCGGGAGATCGGGACCTTGGCCCGGGCAGCTTCCAGGTGACCGGCAAGCCCGTTCGGGGCTGGGGCCGGGTGCGGGAGCTTTTCCAAACTGAGGATTCCAGAAAGAGAGACCGTGAAAATAGAGCTGATCTGGCTTGGGAGAAAGTCATCCTCAGCTTCCGGCCGGATCTGATCTGGATCCATAATATTGAGGGGGCCTTCAAATGGGGGTGGAGCCTTCGACTGGTGGAGCAGGCGCTGCAAGCGGCCCCGGTTTTTTGGACCCTGCACGACATGTGGGCCCTGGGAGACGGACCCTCCTACTTTACGGAAAACGAGCTGAAGAAGAGGTGGAACCACTCGCCCCTGGACAAGCTTGAAACGGCGATGCGAAAAGGAGGATGCACGATCCTCACGCCCTCGGTCTGGTTGCGAGACTTGGTCCGTTCGGTCCATCAAGGAGGCTGCGAGGCTTGGCCGAATCCCTTGGATGTGGAACTTTTTCATCCAAAGACAAGGGACCAAGTGCGCCAAGGGTTGGGATTGAAAGACGACGAGGTGCTTTTGCTGGCCGCGGCAGAAAACCTTGCCGATTCACGGAAAGGGGTCGATTTGCTCACGGAGGCCTGGAATCACCTCCGCGGCCAAGCGGGTGTTCGTTTGGGCCTGATCGGTCGGAACTGCCCAAAGGAACTTCAAGGAGATCCGAAAGTGTTAGAATTCGGGATTGTGGCTGAAGAGGAAAAGGTGGCGAGGTTCATGTCTGCCGCAGATGTTTTTGTTCATCCCGCCAAGGTGGAAAGCTACGGCTTGGTTCTTGAAGAAGCTCAAGCCTGCGGAACCCCGGTGGTTGCTTTTGCCGGAGGAGGGATTCATGAAACCCTCGAAAAGGGCCGAACGGGATGGCTTCTTGGGGAAAGGTCCGCCTCCAGCCTGGCCTCCTGTCTAAAAGACATTCTTTCAAGGCGTCAGGAATTATGGAACCTACGGGATGAGTGCCGGAAATTTATGGAACAAAAACATGGGCGGAACGCTTTTGAGAGCAGCTGGAGAAAAATAACCAGCGGCTTGGAAGTAAGAACCAAGAGACCGTATGGCTAATCTGCGCCGCTGGATCGTTAGCCTTTGTACCCGGCGAAAGGCGGGGGCATCCGAAAAGGAATGGAAAAACATCCGCCTTTCCTTCAGCCAATTTGGGGAGGATTTGGTCTTGGAGCATCTTCTGCCCAACAAGGGGTTTTACGTTGACGTGGGGGCTAATCATCCCGTCACCCATAGCAACACCTGGCTTTTTTACCGCAACGGATGGAAAGGAATCGTCGTCGAACCTAACCCGGCCCTGGCAGCCCTCCACCGAAAAAGACGTCCGGCGGATGTGGTCCTGGAGGCAGCAGTCGGGAAAGCTTCGGGGTGGGGGACCTTCGTGCCCCATGCATCCCATCTGGTCAGCCGGGTGGAAACCGGAAAGACGTCACGGCGGAAGGCGGGGAGCCAGCGTGTCCGATTGCTGACCCTTCGACAGATTGTGGCCGAGCATTTGCCGCGCGGATGCAAAGTGGATCTTTTAAATGTCGACTGCGAGGGAATGGATCTGGATGTGTTGAGGGGGAACGACTGGAAAACCTGCCGGCCGCAGGTGATTTGCGCCGAGGCAAAAACCCGCAAGGAGGAAACAAGCCTCGACCGTTATCTACGGTCCCAAGGGTACCGCAAGGTTGCTCGGGTCTTTTATTCCGTAATTTATCAGGACGCCGGGAGATTTTCCGATCTATTCCCCGAGCTATGAAACCTGACCGCCCGTATCCCCCGGCGACCTATTCCCCAGGCAGTTTGTTTCTCTTGGCCAGTCGCCATTTCGTCAGTCCGAAAAACCAGCGTCGCCGTGCCACGGGTTTGGCGGAGGAACAAAACATTCGGTCAAAAAAAGCGACCAAGGCGTCCATGTCATATGCCGGGTTAGGCCGGTTTTGGTGAAAGGGGGTGGCGCGGAGATACCGGGCGTAAAGGTCGGGGGTGTCGTCCACATGCAGAACGTATTCGGCCAGCTCCTCGTCGGAGGAGAAGTCGTCCCGGCAGATGAAGCTTTCCGGGTTAAAGTATTCCTTCACCCGCGGATCCCCCCAGTAAACCGGGATGGTGTGGACGTGCAGGGGATCAACCAGTTTCTCGGTGCACCAGCCCGCCCGGCGGGTGTTCTCAAAGGCCAGGTTGAACCGGTACTGCGAAAGCCAGTCGACCTTGACCTTGTACCGATCGCCAGGTGGGAGCCGAAAGCCTACGTTATTCAGGGCCCGGCCCGCGGAATCTACCTTCCGGCGCCGGTTGAGGGCCCGAAAGAAACGTTCCCGCCGGCGGACGGTCCGGTCCACATAGGCACAAAGCAGGGAGCAGAAGTGGGGCTTGGCGGCGCGGATGCTTTCAGGGTCTGGCGTCGAGGAGTGGACCAGTTTCTCCGAATTTCCGTCGAACGCATAGATCGGCAGGTAGGCGGCGCGAGGATCGTCCGCCAGCACGGAAACCACCGCAAAGTCGCACTCCTTCCAGTTCGGCCAATATTTTTCCTGGGTATGGAAGATTTTGGTGCAGTTGTAGAGGCGGTGCCGGTGGCCGATGTGGGAGTAAAAAAGAAAGTCCGGCGTGTCATCAAAGACGAAATCGTAGAGGGGCGAGAGGAGGTCCAGAAAAAACGCCCGGCTTTGGGGGGGGAAGTCGATGAAGTTGAGGGAAACCCGCGGTTTCATGGTTTCAGCATGGACTTTATTTTTTCGGTTAACTCCGCCAACGGGCGGCGAAAAGCCAGGTGTTCCGCCAGGAGGGATTGCGTCCGCCGGGCACAAGTGAACACCTCTGGGTTATCTTCAAGGCGGCGAAGGGTATTTTGTGCCTTCTCCGGATTTTGCACGGCGAGGCCGGGCAGAAGTAGGGCGGGCATGGCCAAAGAGTCGGGATTTCCCAGAAAAAGGCAACCGGCCTGAACGGCTTCAATGGCCCAGTTTCCCCAGCGGCGGGTGGAATCAATGCGAACCGCGAATTTGGCGGAACTCATCCGCCGTACGTACTCCCGCGCATTCCCGGATATGGGTGTCCAGCCGGCATGGCGCTCCTCCTTGTCCAGCCCGTTCCAGGTGGATCGATCCACCACGGTTCCCCCGCGGGAAGAAGGAAGTGGGCCAATTTCCTTCGCCAATTGGGTCCAAGCGGAGGCGGATTGAAAGGTAAAGGGGAATTCGAGGACATGGGCACGGTTGACGGGTCGCGAGCGGTAGCGGCGGAAGCCGTGGTTCAGAAAAAGCTGGTAGCCCGGCGCGGGGCGGCGGAGCGAATCCTTTTGCAAAGGGCCCCCGGCTTCGACGGAGTAGTAGGCCCAAACAGTTTTCGCGGTTTGACGGATGAGCCTTGTCGGAATGGCCACATCGAGTGAGATCACCAGATCATAGTTTCGCCAGGGAATGCCTTCGCAATCCAACAATCCTCCGCCCTTTTCCTGTTCCTCCTGCCAACTTTGCACGGCATGGATCGACACCTCGGGATCCGGATCGTGCAAAAATTTTTCCCGCCACCGGTAGGTTTCGGGATCCGGGGTCTGGCGGACGACCAGGTAGTCCGCTCCGAAATCGGCCAAAAAAGAAAAGGGACCCAGATGGCTAAAAGCGGAAAGGACGGTTTGTGGCCACGGTTGTTTATCTGCCGCCGGATAAGCTCCCCGATAGGCCGCTTGCCGCACGACCGCCACCCGTTTTCCCCTCCAAAAAGAGAGAACCTCTTTCCAGGCGGATTCCGGCAAAGGAGGGGGCATGGCATGGAGTTCCATCCACTGCAAAAAGACGCGGGGCATCGGTGCGAAAAGATTCTCGATCCGCTGGTTCAGCCAAAAGGGGGATGGGAGTCGGCGTGCCACGGAGTCAAAAATAAGATGTCAGCCTCGCGGGAACAAGGACGGGCGGCCTCGGAAAAGAACGGTTGATTTTGCCACTCCTCCTACGTTCAGTCCGTGGCTGGTGGTACCGCCGGTTCCCGGGTTTCCTGCCCGGGAGCCATCGGCTCAGGGGAATCGGTTTCACCAGGAGATGGAACTGTGAGGATCGGGGCTGGACCCAGGAGGGCTTTGCCCAGCTGGTTTGGGAAAAGCTGCTCAGGGGAAAGCGCCGCGGCCGAATTTTAGAGTGTGCCTGTGGGGATGGTTTAATCGGGTCCCTGGGCTGGTGGTTGGAAATAAACGCCGGTTGGACCGCGGATTGCGAGATAGGCCGGGGGGGTGCTCTCGCCAGGTTGCGGGTCGCCAGGCCCGCAGCCAAAATCCATTCCTCCCTTGCGTCTTTCGGGAGCGGCGGTGCGAATCGCATCCGGGATTTTGACCTGGTCACCAGCCGTTCTTGCCGGGGAACCTCCAGGCTTTGCCGGATGATGAGCCGAGATGCCGGGGGGCCGGCGGTGGTGGGTATCTGGAACCCTTCGGGACGCGATCTTTGGTCCAGGCGCCTGGGGAAACTGGGTTATCGAATGGCTCTGTGCCGGAATCGGTTCGAGCTGTACCAAAAAAAGTGAAAATTGCCTTTCACAGCCGGCTGTTAACGGAGCGCGGCTCCGAGGGAGCCATGCTGGATTATGCCCGTCTGAGCACCACGATCCTGCATCACGAGTCAGTGATCTGCTTGCCGGATAATCCTGAGTTCGCTGGGAATTCCCTTCTCCCCAGGTGGCGCCGAGAATTTCACGTGATTCACTACCGCAATCAACACGAGCTTGGAAAGACTCTCCGAAAGGAGGGTGTGGAGGTCGTTTACATGACCAAGCCGGGTCCCTGGGACGGTTTCCTGGTTCCGGGCGTCAGGAACTGCGTCCACGCCCAGTTCCTTTGCGATGAATTCCATGGGGACGCGTACGCCTATCTCTCTCGTTGGATGTCCCGGGTCATGACCGGCGGGGAGGATGCCTTTGTTCCCTTTTACGTCCCCCGGCTGAACACCGACTGCGATCTCCGCGCAAAACTTAGCATTCCTAGGGAGGCCAGGGTGTTCGGACGGCACGGGGGCTGGGACACATTCAACATCCCCTTCGTTCGAAGGGTTGTGGAACAGCATGCCCGTCGCCACCCGGAAGACCATTTTGTGTTCCTTAACACGGAGCCGGTCCGTGGGACGGAAAAAATGGCCAATGTGCATTACCTTCCCGCGACCGTGGATCCGTTGGACAAAGCAACCTTTTTGTCCACCTGCGACGCCATGCTGCATGCCCGCTGGCACGGGGAGACCTTCGGCCTGGCGGTCGGGGAATTCGCCGTCCTGGGAAAGCCGGTCATCGTCTTTTCCGGATCCCGGGAACGGGCCCATCTGGAAATGCTGGGAGATCGAGCTCTCCTCTATCGGGATCAGGCGGAGCTTGAGCAAATTCTCTCTTCCTTTCGTCCCGGGCGGGTTCATGGGACGGAATATGAGCGCTACGCGGACGCCGCCGCCGTAATGGGGATGTTCCAGGAGATTTTTCTCCGTTGAGGACCACACCCCTGGATCCGGTGAAATATCCCGCGCCCTCCCGCCGGCTCCGGATCCTCCTCGTGGATGAAGGGCACACCATGAACTGCGACATTTTTCGTGAGGTTCCGGAACATGAGGTGGAACGGCTGGATTGCCTGGAAGGAGGGACTTCACCCGCTGGGTTCCGGCGTCAATGGGCGGAAGTGCGGGAAAAAATCAGGGAGAAACGCTTCGACCTGGCGGTTGTGACGGATCGGAAACACTGTTTCTGGCGACCGGGGGCGGGAATTTTTGCCGGATTGTGGCGATTGGCCAAGGCGGCGGCGGTGGATCCGGGGCGGCTGGCTCACCTTCTGGTGCCACGGGAACTGACTCGGGCCGGAATCCCCTGGGCCCTGATGGAACGAAACGACCAATGTCTTGTGCGGGAGGGAAACCACCTTTTATTCCATCTGGCCAATCGGGTTTTCGTGAGGGAGCTGCTCCAGAACCGGTATGAAATCTTTCAGGCCTATCGGGAGGGATCGGATCGGATCCGTTTATGGCCCAAGGCATTTCGCGGTGGGGCAAAGGTACCGATGGATCTGACCAAAATTCTCCCGATTTCCCTGGGTTGGAAAACAGGAAAAGCCTTGGCACAACCAAATCGTGAAAAAACACATGACATTATTTTTTGCGGCCAGGAGTCCATGCGGACACCGCGAATGGCGGCGGTGAGTGAGCTGAGGGAATCAGCCCGGCGGGAGGGGTGGAAGTTCTTTTGCCCGGAAAGGTTGAGTCAGGAAGAGTTTCACCGGGAATGTGCTCGTGCTTGGCTCTGCCTGAGTCCGAGCGGAAACGGGTGGGACTGTTACCGGCACTATGAGGCTCTCCTGACGGGAAGCCTGCCCTTGATCAACTATCCGTGGATCGAGCGGTATGCCCCCCTGGAAGAGGGAAAACACTGCTTTTTCTTTTCGGTGGAGAGGGGGCATCTGACCGAGGTGGTGCGCCGGGCGCTGGCACAAAAAGAGAGGCTCCTTAAGATGGTTCGGTCCGGGGCACAACGAGTGGAAAAGTATCACACCCACGAGGCGCTCAGGAATTATGTCATTCATGAGACCTTGGCCACACGGGCAGTT
This sequence comes from Methylacidiphilales bacterium, assembly GCA_044351535.1. Classification (GTDB taxonomy): domain Bacteria; phylum Verrucomicrobiota; class Verrucomicrobiia; order Methylacidiphilales; family Verrucolacustridaceae; genus Verrucolacustris. The sequence goes on along the minus strand of JBILFP010000002.1, from coordinate 8,804 downwards.
TCAGGCTCGGTTCGCCCGGGGGTTTCGGCTAAGAATGCTAACTAAACCATGAAAATACTTGGGGTCTCTGCTTTTTACCACGATTCCGCTGCCGCGCTGGTGGTGGACGGAAAAGTCGTGGCGGCGGCGCAGGAGGAGCGCTTCACCCGCAAAAAGCATGACGAAGCTTTCCCGGTAAAGGCTGCGGAGTACTGCCTGCAGGAGGCCGGGATCCGCAACGAAGATCTGGATTTTGTGGCCTTTTATGAAAAGCCGCTTCGGAAGTTCGACCGACTTCTGGAAACTTACCTGGCCTTGGCCCCGGCCGGCTTTCCCTCCTTTCTCCGGGCGATTCCCGTTTGGCTGAAGGACAAACTTTTCCTGCCCAAGCGGATGAGGGAAAAGCTGCCTGGGTACACCAAGGCTTTTGTCTATCCCAGCCACCATGAGTCCCACGCCGCCAGCGCCTTTTTCCCGTCCCCCTTCCAGGAGGCTGCGATCCTGACCATGGACGGAGTGGGGGAGTGGGCCACAGCCAGCATCGGGGTTGGAAGGGGCAATCGAATCAACCTACTCAAGGAACTTCACTTTCCGCACTCGCTCGGGTTGCTTTACTCCGCCTTCACCTACTTTTGCGGGTTCAAGGTGAATTCTGGGGAATACAAGCTGATGGGACTGGCTCCCTACGGTGAGCCGGTTTACGTCGACCTCATCCGCAAGCATCTCGTGAAGATTTTCGAGGACGGGTCGATCTGGATGGACCAGTCTTACTACAACTACGCGGGGGGGCTGACCATGACCTCCAAAAAGTTTGATGCGCTATTTGGGGGTCCGCCCCGCCGTCGGGAGAGCCCGATTACCCGCCGGGAGATGGATCTGGCGGCCTCGGTGCAGGCGGTCACCGAGGAGATCATGTTAAAGATGGCCCGGCACGCTCAACACCTGACCGGGATGAGGCATCTTTGCCTCGCTGGGGGTGTGGCTCTCAACTGTGTGGGCAACGGAAAGCTTCTCCGGGAGGGGCCCTTTGAGGATATCTGGATTCAGCCAGCTTCCGGGGATGCGGGCGGTGCTCTCGGGGCGGCCCTTTTCACCTGGTATGAGCTGCTGGAAAAGCCCCGTGTAGCAGAGGGGGAGGACTTCATGGAGGGATCCTATCTCGGCCCAGAGCCGGATGATGCCGCCACGCACAAGTTGCTCGAAAGCCAAGGTGCAAAGTTCCGACATTTTACCGATGAAGGGCGGCTATTTGATGAGGTGGCCGGGTTGATCGCTTCGGAGAAGGTGGTGGGATGGGTCAACGGCCGGATGGAGTTTGGCCCCCGGGCCTTGGGCGCGAGGAGCATTCTAGGCGACGCCCGGAGCGAGAAGATGCAGACCCAGATGAACGTGAAGATCAAGTTCCGGGAGTCGTTTCGCCCCTTTGCCCCCTCCGTTTTGAAGGAGAAGGCGGCAGAATGGTTTGGCATCGAGAAACGCCACCGCAGTCCTTACATGCTGGTGGTAGCCCCAGTGCTGGAAAAGCACCGGCAGAAGGCCTCCGGAAAGGGTGACACCGGTCTCGACCGGGTGAAGGAAAAACGCTCCTCCCTGCCGGCGATCACCCATGTGGACTACTCCGCAAGATTGCAGACCGTTGGAGGAAACACGCGATACCGGAAGCTGTTGGATGCTTTTGAAAGGAAGACCGGTTCGCCGGTGATCATCAACACCAGCTTCAACGTGCGGGGGGAGCCGATCGTCTGCACGGCCGAGGAGGCCTACCGTTGTTTCCTCAACACCGACATGGATGCAATCGTGATTGGAAACTTTCTTATTCTGAAGGAAGAGAATGCCGGCGCCTCCGCCGAGGCGCGAGCAAAGTATCTCCAAAAATTTGAATTGGACTAACGCAAGGCATGCAGAAAGGAGATAGCAGATGGAAGATAGAAGATAGGAAAACTCCCTATCTCCTAACTCCTATCTACTATCTATTCGCGAGGCGATGATCGCGGTCCAGTGGAATCCGGAAAAGAAACAGCTTCGGCAGTTTGCCGCGATCTGGTTCCCGGCTTTTTGTGGCTTGGTCGGATGGCTGGTCGGCAAAAAGAGCGGTCACTGGGCGGGGGTGGAAATTGCCTGGGCGGCTTGTGGCGTGGTGGCTGCGGCCGGATTCATCCATCCGCCCTTGATTCGGCCGATTTTTGTCGGGCTGATCTTGGCTACATTTCCCATCGGATGGGTGGTTTCCCATGTGCTTCTGGGAGCCATTTTTTTTCTGTTGTTTCTGCCGATTGGTCTGGCTTTGCGCCTGACGGGTCATGACCCACTCCAGCTCAAAATGCCCGCAGGAAATTCGCTTTGGAAAACCCCGGTTGGCAAAACCGACCCGGCTAGCTATCTTCGACAAAGCTAATGAGCCAAAAAAAATCTACAGAATTTGAAGAACGGGCCGCCAAGGCCGGAGGTGGGTTTTTCTCGGAATTCTGGATTTTTCTCAAAGAAAACAAAAAATGGTGGCTCCTGCCCATTCTCTTGGCCTTTCTCCTGATGGGAGCGTTGCTTTTAGCCGGAGGAACCGGAGCGGCCCCCTTCATTTATACCCTTTTCTGATCCTTCCTGGGCGGCGTGTCAAAAAATCACAGACGTTTCTGGTTGAGGCTCTGGGCCGTCCTGTTTGGACTTGGAATTGCCGTGGCCTTGGACTACGGAGTCCGGCAAATCTATCTCAAAATCACTTACCGCCCGCTGGTCTATCACCATCCCCATCGGATTCCGCATCCTGTTTATCACCATGCCATTGAACCCAATCGGGAATCCGAGGACGCCATCGGCAGATACTCCGCCCCTTTTTTTAGTAACTCCCTGGGCATGAAGGATGGCAGGGTCCGCGAGGTTCCTCTCAAGGGAGATCGGCCCAGGGTCCTCTTGATGGGCGACTCTTTCACTGAAGGCATTGGAACCGCCTGGGAAAAGACTTTTGCCGGCATCTTGGCGGAAAAACTGGATCGTGCAGGAGTGGAATTGTTGAATGGTGGAACTGTATCCTATTCACCGCATCTCATTCGGTTAAGGCTTGAGGACTTGCTGGAGCAGGGCCTGAGGGTGGATCGAGTGGTGATCCTGGTCGATATTTCCGATGTCTTGAACGAACTGCAGTATGCAGATTCGGAGAACGGAACGGTCCGCTATGAGGAATTCGCCCCCTTTCAGCAACAGGCTGAGGCGATCCGCAAAATCAATCAAACCAACTCGTGGCTGGAGGAAAACCTCGAGCGGAATTTCGTCATTCTGGGGGCCATTTCCCGGAACCTAAGGTTGCTTTGGCGAAACCAAGAAAAGACGATAGGTATAAGTGACTACGACCAGATTCCCCGTTGGGCCTATGAATGGCCCGACTATCGAGGACCCTATGAGAAATACGTTGAGGAAGGACTGCGCCGAGCCCGCCGGAATATGGATGCCATTGCCGACCGTTTAAATAAGGAGAAGGTGGCGCTGACAGTGGTGGTCTATCCCTGGCCGCAACAGATTCGCAGAGGAACAAAGGGGGGTAGGGGGGAGATGTTTTGGAAGGATTGGTGTGCGGAACGAGGGGTGGATTTTGTTTCACTTTTTCCCGCTTTTTTAAGTCAGGGCTCCAGTGAGGAGGTCATCGAGAAATATTACTGGAAGGATGATTGTCACTGGAACGAGGAGGGGCAGCAGCGGGTGGCCGAAACGCTTTTCAACGAGCATCGGGCGGTCCTGATTCCCTTGGAGTCCTCCTTTGAGCGGAAGAGGCACTAAATTTTAGTGAAAGCGTTTCCCAAAAAAGTTTTGGCACTCGCCCTGGGTTGTGGCGCAGCGGTAGGCATGGATTTTGGCGTCCGGCAGATTTATTTGAAAATCCGAAAAAAGCCTTTTCAGGATATTTATCCGCTCAGGATTGCCGACGAGTCTTTTCACCATGGGATCAAGCCCAACTCCCAAGGAGTGGATGTTTTTGGGCCTCATTCGGCAACTTACTACAGTAACTCGCTCGGTTTGCGGGATGAAAAGATAAGGGACGTCCCCTTGGTCGCGGATCATCCCAGAATCCTGTTTATCGGTGACTCCTTCACGGAGGCTGGACCAATTCCTTGGGAGAAAACTTTTGTGGGAAGGGTGGCCAGGGCTCTGCAGCCCAAGGGAATTGAGGTTTTGAATGCCGGGGTGGCCTCCTACTGTCCAACCACAGAGCGCGTCAAACTCCGGCAACTGCTGCAGGCAAAGGGCCTCAAGGTGGATCGAGTGGTGTTGTGTCTTGATATTTCTGACCTCAGGGATGAGTTCTATTATGAGGAGGGGCCAGACGGAAAAGTCCGGCAGGTGCCCTATGGACCCTTTGCTGCAGAGGCGGAAAAGCTCCAGCAAATCGATGGGGTGTGCAACTGGCTGGAGACCCATGTGGAAAAGAACTTTGTGATCATTGGGGCCATTGTGCGTAATGCCCGTCTCCAGTGGCGCCGGCATGCCAGTCCCACCGGGGTGACGGAGCACGATGCGATACCCGAATGGGCCTACAATTGGGCGGACTACCGAGGGAAGCATGAGAACCTAGTGGAAAAAGGTCTCGGTAAAATCAAGCGGGAGATGACGCGACTGGCGGGGGAGTTGCGGGAAATCGGTGTTCCTCTGACCCTGGTGGTTTACCCATGGCCTCAGCAGGTTCGGGCTGGGGCCAAGCCATCTCGGGTGGAGAAGGAGTGGGGGGCGTGGTCGCAAGAAAACGGGACCCAATTCATTAGCCTCTTTCCGGTGTTTGTGAACGACTCCCCTGCCGAGGAGGTGATCGCCATGTATTACTGGAAGAATGACGCCCACTGGAACGAAGAGGGGCACCGGCTAGTAGCCGAAGCACTTTTGAACCCATCGTCGGGGGTGGCACTGCCCTCCCGCACCCGCCCTTAATTCCGGGAGGGTGCCAGGCGGAGTTTGACGTCCTTGGACATTTTGAGCGGTGGCCAGGACTGGCGGCACGAGTCGGCAAGGCCAGAGGGTGCCATCACCTCGTAATCCAGGAGCCGAGGCGGCAGGCTGGCCCCCCAAAAGAGGGCCCGGAGGCGGTAAAAAATCTTGGCTAATTTGATTGGAAGAGATTTTCGGTTCACGTCCGGCGTGGGATTCTCCCTCTTCCCGCCGATGTGACGGGGGGCGAGCTGGTCGGGGTGCCAGGTAAAGATGCCGATGGGTTTGCGTTGGGAAACAAGTCGCCAGCCCAGTTGGAACTGGCGCCGGATCCAAACGTGGTCACCGGCCATACGGAAATCGGCGGGGAAAGGTTGCCGTTCCCAAATGTGACGCTGGTAAAGAAGCGAGCAGGTCTGAACCGGCATTTGATAATCCGCGTCGATGGGCCTAGGTGGGGTGATTTGGTTGAAGAGGTAGAGAAAATTAAGCTCCTCATCGAGCATGATAGTGGGGCCGAAAACGGCATCGGCCCCGGTCTTTTCTAGCTTCGTTAGGGCGTGACTTAGGCCAGCCCGATCGTACTGTTCGTCGGCATTCAAATGGCCGAAAATCCGACCACGTGCGGCAGCCATTCCCTTGTTCAAAGCGTCATACATGCCCTTGTCCGGCCCAGGGATAAGGCGGATGCCTTGTTGTTTCTGAAGATAATCCAAGGTGCCGTCGGTACTGCCTCCGTCGCAGACAATGTGCTCGTACTCCCGCCCCTGCAGCGCGTGCCGCACCGATCGCACGCACAGGTCGATCCACCGGACGGAATTGAACACCGGCGTGACAATGGAGATTTTCAACTGCGCGCTCATGAAAAAATTAGTAATTTTGCAAAAATACTAATCAAATTGTTCTGTGGCTTGCTCTGTTCGGCGGGGAAGGGCGGAGGGGCCGGGCCGTGGTGGCCTCGAGGCGGGGCGCCCAATCGAGGGCGAATTCTCCCCGTTCGGTAAGCTCCAGATGGATGCAGCGGCGGAGCCGGCGCCGAAACACCAACCCGGCGAGGCGAAGTTTGCGGGTGTGCTCACAGGCCGTGGGCGCCTGGATTCCGCAAATCTCCGCCACCTTGTCCAAGGAGACAGGCCCGCGATTTTTGAGGATTCTCAAAATCTGGAGGCGGCGGTGGTTGGCCAGACCCTTAAAGATCCGCTCCTGACTTGCCTCTGGTCTTTTCACGTTCATTCCAGAATTAGTAAATTTGCAAAAATACTAATTAATATCAACTGAGAAACGTCCTGATTGGCAATCCTAGGTTGATGGTCGGGGGATTGTGTTCGTAAGAGCTCAGAATCTCGCAAGGGGAAGAATCCGGAAAACTCTTTTAAGTCTTTTCCCGGGTGCATCGTTGTGGTCAAAGCGGCACAGCTGTAGCCAAATCTTTAAGCGCTCCGCCGATCCGAGTTCACGGTAAAAGCGACTGTCCTCTCTTTCGTGGGCCGAAAAAGAAGGAAATATTTTGGCTTCCTTGGACATTCCATATCCTAGGCAAGGTGCTACCGATGGCGAACCTATCAACTCGAGACAAATTTGCGCAAGCGATTGTCCAACAGAGAGATGGCTTGGCGGCGGAAAAAAAACCATGCCAGATAGATAACATTCAAGCCACCCCATAGGGCGACCAGAACCAGATAGTCCCACCCGCATGGGCCCATGGGCGGAACCAGCCGCCATAAAGCAAAAGCCGCTAGGCCCAGCCAAAGAAGCACCCAGTGAAAAGTAAAGAAGCTGAAGAAGCGGAGCGGAGTGGAGGGGACAAAGCCGCCGATTTTGGGGGCATCGATGGGGTAGAAATAAAGATCCTCGATCTCGGATCCGACCAGAGTGCCTTTACCGAGTGCCTTGTTCAGCTGCGTCTCTAGGTGACGGGCGTGGAGACGGGCGAAGTCGACGAAGTGCAGATAGAAACAGGACTGGGTCCCGGCGGTGATCACGAGGAAGGGAACAAGGGCCAGCGAAAGAGGGCTCTCCCAGAAAAGGCATGCAATTACTAGGGCGAGGAAGAAGTAGAGGCCGTGGAAGAACTTCTTATGGTAGGCGTACTGCATCTCCCGCATCCGGCGGAGCTGCTCCATCCAAGCCTGAATCCTGAGTTCCTCTTTAGCCATAACTCTGATTCTGCCGGTTTTGTTCCTTTCGGACAACCTTGCGGCTTTTCCGCCCAGCCCTTTTGGGAGAGCTTATTTTGATGGAAGGCAGCCCGACTCCGCCGGACTCATGCAAGCCAACTGAATCCCGTCGGCCGGGGCTGATCGGCCTCGGCCTTCTCGCGGCCGCCCTCTTGGGATTTGCGGCTGGGCAGTGGTTCAGGCCCGCCGGGCCGGAAGAGGAAAGGTTGCCGGTTCCCTCCGTCCCCTCGGTTTTTTATGCCCCCAAGTTGGTTGTTTATCAGGAGGGGCCAACCCTCCCCCAGCTGTGGCTGGACACTTTTGGATCCGCTCCCGGGCATCTGAAAGTTGAAATCCGCCCGCTCTTCCGAGCAGAGGATGGGGGCTGGCCGACGGACGGAGATGTCTACCTCCTCAAAGCCCGCTCGTTTGCAGAAATTGGCCAATCCGTACCCTGGGCAGATCTCAATGGGAAAATTCCTCTGGATGGAATCAACCCGGTCTTTCAGGCCCAGTCGTTTGACCCCAACAATCTCAAAAGCCGGCCTTGGCGGGTCAGTCCATGGTTTTTCATGAAGCGGGTGGCCCCGGGCACACCCCACAAGGTGGCGTTTGCCGCCCCCGCCCGTTGGGCGAACGAAACCGGGACTTTGTTTCCCAACGAACCCGATCTTTTGGCCGCGCTTTGGATCAAGTCCCAAGGCAAACCGATCAACCTGGGTGGGGAGGCGGTGCATGCGTCCGCCCGGCAACAGGTGGAGGCCGCCCTGGCGGGCCGGACCGCGACCGAAGAGGAATGTTGGCGCGGATTAAAAGACGGGCAAGTGCAGCTGTCCTTTTTGCCGGCCTGGAGGCTGGTGCTGGATCCCCAGGCGGGCGGAGGGTTGATCCGGTGGTCGGTGTTGCCCTCTGGGACGATTGTGGATTTTGAGGTGGCGGCGGTCCGGCAGGACTCCCCGCGGCTGGAGATGGCGCTGAAATTTGTGGAGTTTTTGCTGGCCCCGTCCCAGCAGGCCGCGCTCTTGGGCGCCACGGGCTATTTCCCGGTGCGCTCGCGGCCAGGTCAGGAATGGGCCGGCTCGACCCTGATTGTGCCTTCGGGAACCTGGTTTGACCGCAGTGAATTCATCCTTTGGCCCTATCCGAGGCCATTATTAGTGGTCGAGCCAGCCGTCACAGATACCAACTCCACCGTTCCAGTAGGTGACGGGCAGTCAAAGAGTGAGTAGTGTTCTATCGGGCGAGCAGCTAGCTGCTCGCCCCTACCTCAGATGAAGCTGAAAGATAAAATTATCCTAATCACCGGGGCGGGATCGGGGCTGGGGAAGGCTTTGGCGGTGGCGGCGGGGCAGGCGGGGGCCAAGGTGATCTGTGCAGGACGAAGGAAAGAACGGATTCAGCAAACGGCCGAGGAGGTGACCAAGGCCGGAGGCGTGGGTACAGCTGTGGAAATGGATGTCACCGATCCAAAGTCCGTGGAAAAAGGAGTGAAACAGGCGGAGAAGGGCGGTCCGATCGAGATTTTGATCAACAACGCTGGAATCATCACGGGTCTTAAGCCGGTGCAGGATCTGCCGGTGGAGGAGTGGGACAAGATCATGGCCACCAACGTGCGTGGGCCTTACCTGCTCATTCGGGCGATTCTGCCGGGTATGATCCAGCGGGGGTTCGGCCGGATCGTGAACATCAGCGCGCCGATCAAACACCTTCCGAAGGCCACCGCCTACTGCGCCTCCAAGTGTGCCCTGGATTCGCTGACCA
>JBILFP010000105.1:0-5975 GCA_044351535.1 Methylacidiphilales bacterium | reverse complement strand
CTTTCCGGGAAAGCCGCTGGCTCTTGTCGCCGGAAAGCCGCTTTTGCAGTGGGTCTGGGAAGGCGCAAAACAAAGCCGTCGCATCGACAAAGTGCTCGTAACCACAGACGACTTAAGGATTGCGAAGGTCGCCAAGGAATTTGGCGCCGAGGTAGTCATGACCCGGTCGGATCACCCCTCCGGCACCGACCGGATTGCGGAAGCGGCTCAAAATTTAAAGGCTGATTGGATTTTAAATCTGCAAGGCGATGAACCCTTGATCACGGGCGAATTTTTGGACGCATGGATAGATTCCTTGGATCCAAAACTTGGCATGGCCACGGTGGCCACTCCGCTTCGCGAACCATCCGACCATGATCGTCCCGAAGTGGTCAAAGTTCGCTGGGATGCGTCCGGAAAGGCGTTGGGGTTTCGCCGCTCGCTTGAACTAAAAGAGAGAAAGGATTGGCAGCACCAGCATGTGGGGCTGTACGCCTACCGACCCGACACCCTGAGAAGGTTTGTTTCCTTACCTCCCAGCGAGGGGGAAAAGCGGGAGAAATTGGAACAGCTACGGGCCCTTGAGAACGGGATTGCCGTCCAAGTGGTTCCGCTTACCTTCCTTTCCGTCGGTGTGGACACGCCGGGGGACGTGACACGCGCGGAACGGGCCCTGGCCAACCGCGCCGCAGGTGTCGCCAAATGAAATACATCTTCATCACCGGTGGGGTCATCAGTTCCCTAGGCAAGGGCCTTACCGCCGCCGCCCTCGGCACCCTCTTGGAACGACGCGGTCTCAAAGTCGCCCTGATGAAATTTGACCCTTATCTCAACGTCGACCCGGGCACGATGAGCCCTTACCAGCATGGAGAGGTCTACGTCCTGGAAGACGGGGCCGAGACTGATCTCGATCTTGGTCACTACGAACGCTTCACCTCCTGCCGCCTCACCCGCCGCCACAATCTGACCGCCGGCCAAGTCTACGAGGAGGTTCTGCGCAAGGAGCGCCGCGGGGATTACCTTGGGAAAACCGTCCAGGTCATTCCCCATGTAACGGATGAAATCAAAAATCGTCTGCGCCATATGGGCCAGAACGAGGACTGCGATGTTCTCATCACCGAAATCGGCGGGACTACCGGGGATATCGAGGGCCTACCCTTCCTTGAAGCTTTGCGTCAATTTGCGCTGGAGACCGGACCGGGGCACAGCCTTTTCATCCACGTCACCCTCGTGCCCTTCATCAAGGCAGCGGGTGAACTGAAGTCCAAGCCCACCCAACAGAGTGTCGCCAAACTCCGCGAGATCGGTATCCAGCCGCAGATTCTCATCTGCCGGAGCGAACACCCGGTGGACCGGGAAACCCGCCAAAAAATCTCCAGCTTCTGCAACGTCCCGGTGGAGGCGGTGATCGAGGAGCAGGACGTCAAACACACCATTTACGAGGTCCCCCTCATGCTCCACCGGGAGCGGCTCGATGAGCTGGTGCTGGCCCATCTTCATCTTAAGGCACCGCCCGCCGATCTGCGCGACTGGGAGCAGCTCGTTGGCAGGATGATTCATCCCAAGTACCGGGCCAGGATCGCAATGGTTGGGAAATATCTGGGTGTGCCTGATGCCTATAAAAGCGTCACCGAAGCCCTTTTCCATGCGTCTTCGGCCGAAGACACCGGGGTCGAGCTTCTTCGGGTGGATGCTGAGGAGATTGAAAAGCGCGGCACGGACCCACTCCTTGAGGGCGTGGATGGAATTCTTATCCCGGGCGGCTTTGGGGAGCGCGGAATTGAGGGGAAGATCTCCGCCGCTCGCTACGCCCGGGAGCACAAAATCCCCTACCTTGGACTCTGTCTGGGCATGCAGGTCGCGGTCATCGAATTTGCCAGGGATGTGGCTGGCCTCAAAAAAGCGCATAGTTCCGAATTTGATCCTCAAACCCCCGACCCGGTCATCACTTTACTGCCGGGCCAGGAAGTCAACGGGGCAAAAGGCGCCACCATGCGCCTGGGAAATTACGCCTGCCAACTGGCCTCCGGTTCCTTGGCGCAAAAAACCTACGGGGCAGCGGAAATCCGAGAGCGTCACCGCCACCGCTATGAATTTAACAACGCTCACCGTCCGGCCCTGGAAAAGGCCGGGCTGCGGATCAGCGGCACCTACCCAAAAGGGGATTTGGTAGAAGTGATTGAAATCCCCGGTCATCCTTGGTTTGTGGCCTGCCAGTTTCACCCGGAATTCCGCTCCAAGCCGGACGTCCCCCACCCCTTATTCCGCGGCTTTGCCCAAGCCGCCCGCCAACATGCCCAAAAATCCTAAAGCCAAATTTCTCCTGATCGGTGGCCCTTGCGTCCTCGAGTCGCGCAAAACATCTCTACTGATCGGAAAAACCCTCCGTGACCTCTGCCAGACGCTGGGCTGGAACTACGTCTTCAAGGCCAGTTACGACAAGGCCAACCGGACCTCGATCTCCTCCCCGCGCGGCCCCGGCTTTCGCCAGGGCCTCCGAGAACTCGCCGCCATCCGAAAACTCCTCAAGGTTCCGGTCCTTACGGATGTGCATTCCCCCGAAGAAGCCCGTCAGGCCGCTAAAGTCGTCGACATCCTGCAAATTCCCGCCTTTCTTTGCCGTCAGACCGACCTGCTCCTAGCCGCCGCCAAGACCCGCAGAGCCGTCAACGTAAAGAAAGGCCAGTTTCTCACCCCCGAGGCGGTGGACGCCGTCATGGAAAAGCTGAAAAGAGGAGGCTGCCGGAACGCTTGGGTCACGGAGCGCGGCACCACCTTTGGACAGGGCGATCTGGTGGTCGATATGCGCGGACTCGTCACCATGCGAAACCGGGGTCATCGGGTGATTTTTGACGCCACTCACTCCGTGCAACGACCCACCGGAGGCAGGGTTACATCGGGAGATCGGCGTTTCATTCCAGCCCTGGCCCGCGCGGCCGCCGCCGCCGGCATCGATGGCCTGTTTCTTGAAGTCCATCCCAACCCCGCCAAGGCACTTTCCGACCGCGCCAGCATGTTGCCTCTCGGCCAAGCAGAAAAGCTGCTCCGTCAAATCAATCGGGTTCTCTATGCCGTTTCTTAGGCCTTTCTGCCTAGTGGCGATCGTTTTGGGTGCCACGGTCCTGCGCGCTGGGAACGGTCCGGAGTTCCCCATCGGTTCTGTCATCCAGAATTTCTCCCTGCCCCAAACCGACTCGGCAGGCCGCCAAACCGCTTTGGTCAAAGGCAAAAGGGCCACCGTGGTCAGCCCCAACCAGCTCAAAATCGAGGACCTGAACGTCGAACTCTACAACTCGGACGGCAAAGCCGAGACGGTCATCACCGCCACACGGAGCGATTTTTGGCGAAGAGAAAACAAGCTGACCTCCGACTCCGGAATTCTGGTCAAACGACCCACGCTGCTGATCTCGGCCAACGGGATCGACTGGAATGTGGCCGACTCCTCAGGCACTCTTTACACCCGTGTCCGAGTGGTTTTAAGCAACCCTTCTCCATGAAATTGCCCTTTTTCTTTTGCGCCGTTCTTCTGGTTACAGACGCAGCCCAGGCTCAGACCCCGGCCACCCAAACGACCTCCTCCCCTCAGGGAGGAGGTCAAACCGTGATCACCAGTGACAGCCTCGACTTAAACCTCAGTAAAACCAAAGGCCAAAAGCAGGGACTTTTCCGCGGAAATGTTAAAGTAGACGAACCTCGCTTTACCATGACCTCCAAGGAGATGACGGTTTACTTTGCCGAGGATGACTCGGTTCAGGATGTGGAGGCCCGTGAAGAGGTTGTCATTAAACGTAAAGACGGCTCATCGGAAACTTGGAGCGAAAAGGCCGTCTACAACATAAAAGAAAAGAAGCTTACCCTGCTCAAGGTCACCAAGCAGCCCAAGGCCATCTCCCAGGATAAGGCAGTGTTTGCCGATAAAATCATCCTTTTCCCGGAAGAGGACAAAATGCTCACCGAGGGAGCCAGCCGGGTGATGCTCCAAAAACCTTGAGCCAACCAATCTCCGAAGCCCCTGCCCCGCGGGCCCCCGTGACCGGGGACTTTCTGCTTTCCTGCAACGGTCTCGTCAAACGCTATGGGGAAAGAAACGTGGTCAATGGGGTCGATCTCGGAGTCCGCCCTGGAGAGGTCGTGGGACTTTTGGGGCCCAACGGGGCCGGAAAAACCACCAGCTTCTACATGTTGGTTGGGCTCGTCCGCCCCACTGCCGGCGCCGTCCAACTGGCGGCGGAGGATGTCACCGGCATGCCGATGTACCGGCGTGCTCGTCGTGGGATCGGCTACCTACCACAAGAAGAATCTATCTTCCGTCGTTTGACCGTGGAGGAAAACCTCCTGGCGATTTTGGAGACCCTGCCCATCACGGATCAGGAGCGAAAGGAACGCTGCCACGAACTACTGGTGGAACTTGGCCTCGACAACCTCGTGAAAAGTCGGGCCATCCAGCTCTCCGGGGGTGAAAAACGGCGGCTGGCCATCGCCCGCTGCCTGGTCACCCGCCCGACCGTCCTCTTGCTCGACGAGCCTTTTAGTGGCGTCGATCCCCTGGCCGTCTATGACATCCAGCAGATCATCCTAACCATGCGGCGCAAAGGGATCGGTGTGCTCATTACCGATCATAACGTCCGGGAAACTCTTTCTATCGTCGATCGCGCCTACCTGATCTGTGAGGGCAAAGTGGAGAGCCAGGGGACCGCCGATTATCTCATCAACGACCCCGTTGCCCGCGGTCTATATCTTGGTCCCCGATTCTCGATGTAATCCAATCGGCCTTCAGCCGGTTAGAATCTGATCCAACACCGCCTCGGGCTGCTTGGCCTGAAGAACCGGCCGCCCCAGCACGATTCTTGAAGCTCCGGCCCGAATGGCTTCCGCCGGCGTCATCACCCGAATCTGGTCTCCCTTGTCCGCACCTGGAGGCCTGACTCCCGGTGTAACGACTTCCCCTTTCCCCCACCGCGCACGCTCCGCTTTGGCTTCGTGAGGACTACAAACCACCCCGCCCAGTCCCGCCGACTTGGCCAAAGCGGAAAGTCTCTCCACACAAGGTTGAACACCCCCTCCCCATCCGATTTCTTGTACGGAGCTTTCCGAGAGGCTGGTCAGGACCGTCACCCCAAGAAGACAGGTCTCTTTAAGCGCTTGCTCACGGGCCGCTTCCATCATCTCACGACCACCGGATGCATGCAGGGTGAGGTAACGAGGCTTCCAAACCCCCACGGATTTCACCGCTGCGGCCACGGTGTTTGGGATGTCGTGAAATTTGAGATCCAAAAACACGGGTATCTCCATTTCGCTCAAGCCACGCAGAACCTTGGGCCCGTCCCGAAGAAAAAGCTGAAGCCCAACCTTGCAGGTGCCAACACGACCCTTGAGCCGCCGAGCCCAAGCTAGGGCCTCTTCCGCGGTGTCCACATCGAGCGCGAGGATGATTTGATCTGGTGTCACCTTCCCCATTGAATCGGGATATGCCCAAGCTGACAATCCGCGCCCACGCCAAGATCAACTTGGATCTTCGCCTCGGTGAGCGCCGTCCCGACGGGTTTCACCCCATCGACACCCTTTTCGTCCGGACGGAGGTGGCGGATCAACTGAGCGCATCCCCCTCCCGGGACGGGTCTCTCTCCTTGAAGATTGAGGGGGATGAAGGCCTCACCGCAGGCCCAACCAACCTAGTGCTACGCGCGGCCCAAGCTTTGAAGGAAAAGAGTGGGAGTAACGCCGGGGTGGATTTCAATCTTAAGAAGGAGATCCCCCAAGGAGCCGGTCTGGGCGGCGGGAGCAGTGACGCCGCCGCGGCCCTCAGATTACTTCGGAACCTTTGGTCTCTGACCGTATCGGAGGCGGAGCTTTCAGAAATCGGGACCCTCCTGGGGAGCGATGTCCCCTTTTTCCTGCAATCCAGCCCCGCCCGTGGCACCGGAAGGGGCGAAGTTCTCGAGCCCTTTCCCCTGCAATCCCTCCCTTGGGCGGTTCTGATCCATCCCGGTTTCGGC
>JBILFP010000104.1:0-5976 GCA_044351535.1 Methylacidiphilales bacterium | reverse complement strand
CCGCCAGGATCAGGGAAAGCCACAAGGTCCAGGCGTGGTGCGGATGTTCCGGCTTCATCCCGAGGAATTCCGCGATCGGGAACATTCCCCCAAACACCGACAGGAACGCCAAAATCAACATCGGCACCACCATGACCGGGGGGCCCTCGTGGGCGTGCTTCGCGTTTTCCGTGCGGGGCTTCCCATCAAAGGCCACTAGGATCATCCGCAACATGAAGAAAGAGGTGAAAAAGCCGGCCAGCATCGAGCACGCCGCCAAACCGGGCCGGTCGTAGGTGGCCGCGAAGATCGCATCCTTGCTCCAGAATCCGGAGACCGGCGGAATCGCGGCCAAAGCGAGCGTGCCGATCCAGGTGACCAGGAAGGTAAAAGGCATCCGCTTGCGGAGGCCGCCCATCTTCCAGATGTCCTGCTCCTCATGGCACCCGTGGATCACCGATCCGGCGGCCAGAAACAGCAGGCACTTGAAAAAGGCATGGGTCACCAGATGGTACATCCCGGGGCCGGGAATATTCAGCCCCACTGCCATCACCATGTAGGCGATCTCGGACAGCGTGGAATAGGCCAGGATGCGCTTGATGTCGTTCTGCTGGCAAGCAATCAGCGCGGGAAGCAGCGTCATCACCGCCCCGATCCAGGCGATCGTGTTCATGGTGACCCAGCTCAGCTCGAGGATGGGTAAAACCCGGATCAACATATAGACACCTGCCACCACCATGGTCGCGGCATGGAGAAGCGAAGAGACGGGCGTCGGACCTTCCATGGAATCCGGCAGCCAGACATGGAGCGGCAACTGGGCGGATTTTCCGAGACATCCGCACAACAGTCCGAGGCCGACCGCCGTCGCCGCCCAGAATGGAGCCCCCGAAGCCGCGCGGCTGGGCAGATCGGCGAAGCTAATGGTGCCGAAAAGTGACCAAGCCCCGAGAATTCCCAGAATGAAGCCAAAGTCCCCGATCCGGTTGACGAGGAAAGCCTTGTTGGCGGCGGCCCCGGCGGCCGGACGCTGATGCCAGAAACCGATCAGCAGATACGAACTGAGGCCGACCAGCTCCCAAAAGATGAACATCGTGATGAGATTGTCGGCGAAGACGATTCCCAACATGGAGAAGACAAATAGGGACAGCTCCGCAAAGAACCGGCTTCGGCCCGGGTCTTTGGCCAAGTAGCCCAGCGAGTAGATATGCACAAGGAGGGCGACCCCGGTCACCAGCGTGGCCATCAGTCGCGCCAACGGGTCGGCCACCAACCCAAACCCGGCCTTCAATCCGGCGAGCTCGATCCATGGAACCGCGGGAGCCGCCATGCCACCGGCCGGCGTGCCGGCATTGAGCAGCATCAGGGATCCGAGAAAACTTCCCAGGCAGGCACCCACCGAGACCGGCACCGCGATCCGCGGAAACGGATGTAGGAAAAGACGGATCGCCACCGCGGCAAAAAGCGGCAGCAACAGTATGAGATAAGGGGCGTAGGCGATCATTTAGAATTTCAGGGCGGCAAATTCTTCCACCGACGTCGTCTTTTTTAGGCGAAAAATAGCCACCAGGATCGCCAGCCCCACGGCTACCTCGGCGGCCGCCACGGTGATCACAAAAAATACGGCCACCTGGGGATCCGGAATCCCCTTGAACCGGGCGGCGGCCACCAAGGCCAGATTGGCGGCGTTGAGCAGCAGCTCTAGGGACATCATCACGATAAGCAGGCTTCGCCGCAGCAGCACTCCCGCGAGACCCACCAGAAAGAGGAGTCCGCTCAGTGCCAAGTAATGGCCCAGGGTGATTTCTCCCAACATCATGACCCCGGATCCCGGCGACAAAGCACCACCACCCCAATCGTCGCCACCAAAAGCAGTACCCCCGTCACCAAAAAGAGCGGCGCATAGGAGGTAAAGAGCAACGATCCGAGTTCTTTGGCCCCGAACGTCGTCGATTGGGCCGACCAGCGCAACGGCTCACGCGCCGCCGGGAAGGCCGCCACCAGCTTGGGAACTCCGGCCACCACCGCGGCGGCCCCGACAAGGACGGCTCCCACTTTGGGCCACGGGATGGGTCGGCGGGCCTCCGCCTTCACATCCAGCAGCATGATGACAAAAAGAAACAGGACCATAACCGCTCCTGCATAAACAATCACCTGCACCGCCGCCAAAAAGGTAGCCTCCAGGGTGACAAAAAGGGCCGCTTGAAAAACGAGTGCCACCACCAGACACACGGCGTTGGTCACAGGGTTCCGGAGCGTCACCACCGCCGTGGCGGCCGCCAACAGGCCGACGGCCAGGCTCCAGAAGAAAAATTGTTCCATCCTCGTGATCTTTCGGGGGTTGCGTGAGGTTAAATCCCCCGCAACAGCGGTCAATGGAGTTATCTGACGCTCAGGCCTTTAAGCCCCAGATTATCTTAAACGTAAACCTAAACGTAAACGAAACGCCGGTACCCGCACGGAGTATGTCGATTACTTGTTATCCCATTTCCGAATCGGCCTCGGCAACACTCCGCCCAGCCGATACAACTCTTCTTTGTTTCGGACCATCGCCTTCCGGTCCGTCCCCACGAAAATCGGGTGCTCCTTCCGCAGGTAAATGGCTTCCTCCGGGCAAACCTCCTCACACATGCCGCAGTAGATGCACCGAAGCATGTCGATGTCGAACTCCCGCGGCCGCTTTTCCACGTTGGCATGACGGTCGCTGCCGGGAATCGAGCCGGGGGTGATCCGAATCGCCCGGGGTGGGCAGACAAATTCGCAAAGCTGACAGGAAACACATTTCTCCCTTCCCTGCTCATCCATTACCAGCACGGGAGCCCCCCGATACCCCTCCGGCATGGGCCACTGTTCCTCGGGATACTGCATGGTCATCAAGCCGGTGGCACTCATCTCCAGAATGCCGGGCTTGGTTACGTTTTTCCGGGGGAAAATCATCCGCCAAAGCGTCTGGAACATGTGTCGCAACGTGATCGCCATGCCACCCAGGATGCTGGGCAGATAAAGGCGCTCCCAAAGATTGAGATCCGGGCGGGCGACGACGATGGCCATACAAAAAACCCTAAATCACCCTTTCGGCGGGGCAAGTTGGCTGAGCGGAAAAGAAACCTCCCGTTCCACCCGCCCATCTTCTCCCCGGATCTCCAAACGGACGCCGGGATCAGCTTGGGACCAGTCCACCAGGATCACGCCGAAATTGCCGCCCACATACACATCACCGATCCGGAGATCGTTAGCCTCGTTCCGGATGGAGCTCTTTTCCGTCAGACCGCTGGAGGTGACCTCAAAAAGCGGGTACCCCGCCGGACTTGCCGGTTGCTTGGATATTTCCGCGTGGTGCCGGTCCCCGCTGACCAAGACCACATGGGCATCGGTTTCCCGGATGAGTCGAAAAAGCCTTTCTTTGGCTTTGGGAAAGTTCCCCCACTTTTCAAAACGGTGCTGGTCGGCCAGCACCTGAATACTGGAACCGATGACCACCAGCTCCGCCCCGGGTTTTGCCAAATGCCCCCCCAACCATTCCCACTGCTTCTCCCCAAGAATATCTCCCTCCGCGCCGGGATCATCACGGTTAAATCGTGTATCCAACAGGATGACCCGGATCCGCCTGCCTTCCGGCCCAAAGTCCCGCGCCGAGTAAACTCCATCCTCCTTCTCCTCTCCTCTCCAGAATTTCAAAAATTCTTTCTTGGCGTCTTCCTTTCTCTCCCAGTCTTTCCCCGCGTCGTTCCTTCCATAGTCATGGTCATCCCACGTCGCCATCATGTGACCTGGGGGCAGCGTTTTGAGTGCGGCGATTCCCTCGCTCCGTCCCAAGAGTCGATAAGCCCGGTCAAATGCATCCTTGGGCAGGTCTTTCTTGATGTATTTTCCATCGATGACATCCGCATACACGTTATCCCCCAGCCAAAGCCATACCTGCGGCTCAAAATCCGAAACCGCCTTCCATAAGGCGGTTTTCTTTTCCGGTTTATAACAGGATCCAAAACCAATCCGACTCACAGGCTCCTCGGCCCAACCACTCGCCAAACCAACCGCCAGGGCCAGTCCGGCCCAAGAAATCTTCATGCGCCCAGCGGGAGCTCTCCCTCCGCTTCCTCGTCGTCAGTCTCCACGACCCGGGCCACTCCCTGCAGCCGATCCCCCTTCTGCAGTCGGACGATGTAGACCCCCTGCGTGTTGCGCCCGGATTCGCGTATGTCCTTCACTTTGGTGCGCACCATCTGCCCCTTCACCGTGATCAACATGATCTCATCCGTCTCTTTCACAGAAATCGCCCCGGCCACCAACCCGGTCTTGTCCGTGGTCTTCATGGTGATGATCCCCTTCCCGCCGCGGGTCTGGCTCCGGTAATCCTCAAAAGAGGTCCGCTTTCCAACGCCGTTCTCACCCACCACCAATAGCGTCGCCTTGGTATCCACCACCGCCACTCCCACCACCTTGTCCTTTTTCTCCGGCCGGATTCCGTACACCCCCACCGTGGCGCGCCCCTGGTCCCGCAACTGGTCCTCATCAAAGCGGAGGCTCATCCCCTCCTTGGTTACCAGCACGATCTCCTGCTTGCCGGTGGTCTGGACGCAGCCGATCAGCTCGTCCCCGGCCTCGATTTTGATTCCGATGATTCCGCCTTTCCGGAAATTGGCGTAATCGGCCAGGTTCGTCTTCTTCACGATTCCCGAGGCGGTGGCCATGACAAGGTGTTGCTTGTCGCTGAACTCCTGGACGCAGATCAGCGCCGCCACCTTCTCGTTCGGCTGCAACGCCAGGATGTTGGCGATCGATTTACCCCGGGCGGTCCGGCCCATCTCCGGAATCTCATAAACCTTCTCCACGTACACCCGGCCGGTGTTGGTGAAGAACATCAGGTAGTCATGGGTGGTGGCAGAAAAAAGGTGCTCCACGAAATCTCCGGTGTCGTCCCCCTCCTTCTCCTCCTTGGACTTCATGCCGATTACGCCCTTCCCGCCGCGTCGCTGGGCCCGGTAACTGGTCACGGAGGTGCGCTTGATGTAGCCGGCGTGGGAAAGCGTGATGACCGTGCCCTCCTTGGCAATCAGGTCCTCGACGTCGATCTCCCCCTCGTCCTTGACAATCTGGGTGCGGCGCGGATCGGCGTACTTCTCTTTGATCTCCAGGAGCTCCTTCTTGATGATCGCGTACACCTTCTTCTCGCTGGCCAGAATGCTGCGCAGCTCCTCGATCTTCTGGATGATCGCCAGGTACTCCTCCTCGATCTTGTCCCGCTCCAGGCCGGTCAACTGGTAGAGACGCAGCTCCAGGATCGCGTCCGCCTGGCGGTCGCTCAGCTTGTACTTTGCGATCAGCTTTTCCTTGGCGAGGGCACGGTCCTTGGAAGCCCGGATGATCTTCACGAAGTCATCGAGATTCGCGAGGGCCTTCTTGTATCCCTCCAGGATGTGGGCCCGATCCTCGGCCACCTTCAGGTCAAACTTCGTCCTCCGGATCACCACCTCGCGACGGTGCTCGAGATAGCAAATCAGCATCTCCCGCATCGGCAGCAGCTTTGGACGGCGTCCGTCCAGGGCCAGCATGATGACCCCAAAACTGCTTTCCAGCGGGGTGTACTTGTAAAGATTGTTGATGATCACCTTCGGGATCGCATCCCGTTTCAGCTCCAGCACGATCCGGATCGATTCGTCAGACTCGTTCCGCGCGTCGCTGATACCCTCGAGCTTCTTCTCCTCCACCAGCTCCGCCACCCGCTTGATCAGCTCTTCCGGGTTCACATTGTAGGGCACCTCGGAAATAATCAGCTGGGACTTCCCCGACCGCCCCTCCTCCACGGAAACCTTGCCCCGCAACTTCAGGGAACCCCGCCCGGTCTTGTAGTAGGCGGCGATCGACTCCTTGCCACAGATCAAGGCACCCGTCGGGAAATCCGGCCCCGGCATGATCTTGAGGATCTGCTCCGCCGTCAGCTTCGGGTTCTCAATCAGGGCACAAAGCGCATCAATCGTCTCGCCCAGGTTGTGGGGAGGA
>JBILFP010000103.1:0-6010 GCA_044351535.1 Methylacidiphilales bacterium | reverse complement strand
CCGTGGGCATCGCCCTGCTGCTGTGTGCCGGTTATTTCCTTACCCACTCCACCACTCCCACCCACCCGTCCGGCTTTGCCTGGTGGCTACGGGTGATTTTTGGAGGAGGACTCGTCCTTTTGGGGATCCACACCCTTTGGAAACAGCTCTATGGGAAAGAAAAACAAACCAAAAAAGGCCCCAAGGAAGCCGGGCTGGGCGCGAAATTGATGAAGTTTTTACCCGTCAGCGAAGAATCTCGCCCCGGCGGTCCGCTCCCCTCTTTGGCTATTTGCACAGGCCTGAGCTTCCTCCTTACGGTCGTCCATGTGAAAACCATCGGGCTAGCTACCTCCGCCGGACACGCGCTTCATGCCGCTCCCAACCAAGCCGCCCTGGCGACGGCTTTGGCCGGATTTCTGGGGCTGGCCCTTTTTCCCACCCTGTTTCCCCTCGGGTTGGCTATTTTCCACCCGGAAACCGCCGCCAAGGCGCGCCAAGTCAGCCAGGCCGTGGCGGAAAAGCACGGGGGCTGGATTCTTGCCATCATCCTGCTCCTGATTGGTTTGGACTTCCTCCACGGAGCCTTGGGTTGAAACGTTTCACCCAAACCTTCCGCTCCCTCAGATCATCGCCAGCCCTCGCCTCCCGTTCAAAGCAACCCCCTGCCGTGGCCGCCAAAAAAACTAATCCCAGCAAGGACCTGTACCGCCAGCTCCGCACCGTTCCGTGGCTCCAGTTATGGGAAAAGGAAGTTCCCCGCTTTGACCAAGCCACCCCACAGGAGCGGGTTCGCCAAGTCGCCCTGATCCGGGCCCTCGGTGCCGGCTTTGCCGAATTTGCCCCGCTACCCCTGCACGAACCTGTCCGCGCCTGGTTGCGCCGCCTCCTCCAGGACCCCGAGGAGAAAATCCGCCGCTACGCCCTCACGGCCCTCCCCAAGACCGGGGCAAGCCAGAAGGAAGAAAGTCA
Organism: Methylacidiphilales bacterium; assembly: GCA_044351535.1. Lineage (GTDB taxonomy): Bacteria > Verrucomicrobiota > Verrucomicrobiia > Methylacidiphilales > Verrucolacustridaceae > Verrucolacustris. Next base: position 5,059 of record JBILFP010000103.1, on the reverse strand, counting down.
GATTCTCTCCCTGCTCCAATCCCCAGCCACAGACCGGGAAAAAAAACACGTCTCCCGCGCCCTGGAGAAAATCGGCGGGGCGGCCACCTTGGCCCAGCTTCGGCAGGATCCTTCCCTACCCCGGTTCACGGAGCAGCGGGCCAAAGCCAACCTGGCCCGGCAACTTCACCCCACCTCCATTCGGATGGACTCGCCCCTCCCCGCCGGTGAGCCCGTGACCCTCCAGCTTCGCTGCCGTCCCGGGTTCGAAACCATCCTCGCCGAGGAGCTGACGCTTCTTACCCTTCCCCACCGGAGGGTCGGATGCAAAACCGGACTTCTCACGCTTTCCCTTCCCGGACCATTTTGTCTGACCGATCTCTACGGTTTGCGTTGTTTTTCCACTCTTTCTTTCCTCCTGGGCGCGATTTCAAATCAAGCCGATCCCGCTGATGCCCTCGCGATCGCCAGTGCCCTCACTTCCCCGCTCAGCCAGCGACTTCTCACCGCCTTCACCCAAGGCCCCCTCCGCTACCGGCTGGAGTTTCTGGCCCAAGGCCATCGCCGCGGGCTCGTCCACACCGTGGTAAAAAAAACCTACGCCCTCTGGCCGGAACTGCTGAACGACTCCCGCGAAGCTCCTTGGGCAATCGAGATCCATCCGGGCCGGACCGGACAGGCGGTGGAGCTACGTCCACGCCTCACCCCGGATCCCAGATTTCCTTACCGCCAAAAAGATGTCCCCGCCGCCTCCCACCCGCCCCTCGCCGCCTCCCTCGCCCGCTGGGCACAACCGCTACCTGATGAGGTCGTCTGGGATCCTTTCTGCGGATCCGGTCTGGAGCTGATCGAACGGACCCGTCTGGGCGGGGTGCGCCGCGTCCTCGGGACGGACCTGAGCCCTGGTGCCATTGCGGCCGCCCGCATCAACTGGAAGTCCGCCGGCCCAACCCCCACGACCGCCGATTTCCACGTGGGAGACTTCCGTGACTTCGCCAAAATCCGGGGCTGGGCTCCGGGCTCCATCAGCCTGATCCTCACCAATCCTCCTTTAGGTAAACGGGTTCCGATCCCAGACCGACAAGGTCTTTTTCGGGACCTTTACGCCGCCGCCGCCTCCGCCCTGCGCCCGGGCGGACGCATGGTCTGGATCAACCCCCTGAAAACCGGCCCCACCGAACGCTCCCTCAGGCTGGAATCCTCCCAACCCGTGGATCTGGGCGGTTTCGCCTGCCGCCTAGAGCGGATCCGGAAAATCTAGGGCCTCGATTTGCTTCCCTCCCGTCAGGTGTTATATTAATGGGATGAACAAATTCACTCGCATTGCCCTGTTGGGCCTCGCCACCTCGATCGTTTCCCTTAACTCCGGTCTCGCCGGCAGCTGCGGTGGCTGCGGTGACGACGAGAAGAAGGACAAAAAGGAAAGCTCCGAGGGCGACAAGAAGGAGTAATTCCTTTCCCAACCCAAAAAACCCGGTCCCCTCAAAGGACCGGGTTTTTTATTTCCCCGGCACTTCGATGAGGCGCTTGTCCCGCACCGCCGCAATCCAAACCTTGACCCCGCCACCCCCCCGCTTTCGCCACCAACCCCCCAACAGTTCCGCATATTTCCGCAACTGAGGGCCGTGCCGAGCCAGCCACTCCTTTTCGTCGGTTACCTGATCGGTCTTAAAGTCATAAATTCTCAGGACTCCCCCCTTTTTCTCCTCCAGCACCGCACGGTCCACCGCCGCCGCCACCAACCGATTGCCCGCATCCAGCACCTCCAACGCCTTCTCCCGCCAGACCCGGTGACCGTCCCGCTTTTCGAAAACCTCCCGCCCCGCTTCACTCCGGCAAAACTCGTCGGCCAGCCTCCAGGCCTCGGCAGAAACGTTCTCCTTCCAAACCGGATCCAGTCCGCCCCACTCGATCCGCTCCAGCAGACGGTGAACCTCATCCCCCAAACCCAATCCTCCGCCCTGTCCGAGAATCGAGCGCCCCGTCATCCGGTGCTGGCCCAAGCCCGAAGGCAACATCCGCATCACCCCAGGCATCTCGGCTTGAATTTTGGGTGAAGTTTTTTTGCCGGGCTTCGCTTTTTTTCCATCCCCCAGCTCCCGTTCCCAACCTGGCTGGACATAGTCCAGCGGCGCCGCCAACCCGCGGAGAAACAGCCCGTCGATCTCCACCCCTTCACGCTTCGCCATCGGAATCCTCCTTTGATTTTTTGCTGCTCCGCACCTTGGCCTCCTTGACCGGAGGCACAATCACCCACAAGGCCTGCCGTGCCCGGGTCATCGCCACATAGTGCAGGCACAGATTCGCCAAAGATGCCTCCCGTTTCACTTTTTGCATCTCCGCCGCCAGTTCCGGGACCGCATCACACACCTCCTGGGACGGCAACTCCATCACCCATCTCGCCCCCGCCTCTCCCCCGCTTCGCAGATGCGGTCCCTTGGCCGAATCCAGTTTAAGGCTCCGGCCCCAGCCGCGCTCCAGAACCACCAGCGTCAGGTCAAACTCCAGCCCCTTGGCCTTGTGCATCGTCATCAGCTGCACCGCGCCCCGCAGGGTCGCCCCCGGATCCTGATACTCCGCCAAAAAGCGGTGGAATTCCCGGACCGAACCCCCGACCGACCGGTCAAACGCCCGCCCCGCCCGCAACAACGCTTCCGATAAATCTTTAAGGAAGGCGTTGTCCGATATCTCCACCGATGCCAACCATCCCCGCACCATCCCCTCCGCCCCGCCGTTGGCAAATTCCGCCATGGAATGCAGGGCGAACTTCTCCGCGCCCCCCGCCAAGGCATCCGCCAACATGCCCGCCCGCAGCCCGCCGGCGGCCAGCCGATCGGAAGGATTGGCGGCCAACCGCGCCGCCAGCAGACAGGCTGGACCCAGCGGCCCCTCGGCCACCACCAACCGTTTTCCCTCCACCGTCACGCGCAACCCTTCCTGCGATAAAAACTCCGCGCCCTCGTGGGCCAGATCGTTCGTCCGCGTCAACACCCCCACGGTTCCTCCCTTCTCCAAAATTTTGGTCTCTTTCACCAAGCTCGTCACGAAGCTCCAGATCTCCTCTCCCTCTGCGGCCCGGATTTCCACGTGCCCTTTGCCCCGGTTGGACTCGCTGACCTCGTGCCCCGTCCAGCCCTTTTCCCAACCCGCCACCACCTCTTCCGGCACGCCCGCCGCCCGCAGGGCCTTGGGCTGAAACACGGCCTCCACCGCCTTTAACACCCGCTCCCCGGAACGGTAGGAGCGCCCCAACTGCTCATCTTTCAACCTGCCTTCATATCCTTGCGCGATGTCGGTGAAGAGCCCCGCATCCCCACCGCGCCAGCCGTAAATCGCCTGCTTCACATCCCCCACATAAAAAAGGGTCCTGCGGCCCTCGTTGTCCTGCCACACCTCCCTCACCAGCGGATCCAGGGCCGACCACTGGGATCGGCTGGTGTCCTGAAACTCATCCAGCAGCCAGTGGTCAAACCATCCGTCCAACCGGTAGGCCAGCGTCGGCACCTCGACCACCTCGTTCTGGGCAATTTTCGGCAGATCCGCAAACCGCAGCAGGCCGGATCGCGTCCGCCGCAACTCCCGCACGTGGGCCAACCGCTCGGCGTACTCGCCCAGACGACGCGTCCTCCCCAGCCTCCACGCCACCAGCCTTCCCACATACCCGCGTGCCACCGCCCCGGCATAAAGCGCCGGATCCCCGCTCAACACCCCGGGTTTCCGGTTGAAGACAAATTCCGCCTGACCCGCCTCCAACTCCCTGATGTTTTCCAAAAGTTTCTTCGCCTTGCCGCTCAGCTCCGTTCCCGGTCCCGCCGCCGCCACCTCCCGCACGGCCTCCGGAAACTCCCCCCATCCCGCCGGCAACCCGTTCCAAGCCGGCTCCTTCATCTTTGCCACCGGCGGCTGCCCCCGGGGAAACAGCTGCTTTTCGCCGCCCCACGCTGCCCCCGCCTCCTCACACCAAAGCCGCTCCGCGTCCTGTAGCTCCCGCACCTCCGCTTGAAGCGGATCCGCCGGCGCCGCCCCTTTTTCCCCTCCGATCAAGTCCCGCCGCAACTGATCGCGCAGCTTGGTATCGGTGCCCAAAGCCGCCGCCAGCTCCCCCAAAACCTCGGCCTCTTCCCGCTCCTCGGCCGCCTCATCCAACACCCTGACCTCGCGGTTCAGCCCCAACTCCGGGGCAAAGCCCCGGACCAGTCGGAAAAGGAAACTATCCAGCGTCCCCATCTCCAAGCGGTCCAGATCCTCCACCACCTTCCGCAGCGCCTTCCGGAACTCCTCCCGCTGCGTCGCCTCCGGCTGGGCGGCCCTTGCCGCATAGTGTTTCGCCAGCTCCTTCAGCCCGGATTCCTCCGCCGAAGCCTTTCTCCTTTCAAAAAATTTTTTTGCCTCACCGGGTTTTTCCGCGCCCTGCGCCAGCTTCTCCAACAACTTTCGCAGAAACTCCCCCGCCGCCTTCCGCGTGAAGGTCAGGGCCAGGATCTTGCGTGGCTCCACCCCCAATAAAAGCAGCTCCACGATCCGGTCTGTCAGCCGGAACGTCTTCCCCGTTCCCGCCGACGCCGTAATCCGCAAATGCGAAAGTCGTACGCTCATCCCTCCACCTCGATCGCACGCTCTTCAATGAACCGGCCCAGGCCCAACTCCTCAAAATCGTCATATTCCGCCTTCACGGCCAATCGCTCCCACTTTCCCTTTTGGATCCAGCCCAACACCGCATCCTCCCTGACCTCCTGGGCCACCTCGCGGGCGCATTTCCGGGCCGACTCCCGCTCCTCCCGGCTCAGGAAGAGCGGCTTCCAGCCGATCTCCTCCAGCTTCTCCCCCAGATAAAAATATCCGGCCTGCGCCGCCCGCCCGTCCCCCGCCACCCCTTCCAAATACAGGGGCAACTGCAGGTTGATCCAGCACGCCGGCCCCGCCTTGCCCTTTCCGTCGGCCCGGACCAGCCGAGCGTACTCCGGCGACCTCGCAAACAACGTTCTGCGCCCTCCGGCAAAATGATAAGCCGCTGCGTCATTCTCCTTGCCGGTTTTGTAATCCACCACCCGCAGTCCCAACTCCGGATGTTGATCAATCC
>JBILFP010000102.1:0-6111 GCA_044351535.1 Methylacidiphilales bacterium | reverse complement strand
TTCGGCATCGTCGGGGCCTCCGGCACCCTTCTCAACACGGTGGTCGTCTGGATTCTTCTTTCCTTCGGTCACAACCACCTTGGTTGGCATCCCGCCGACCATTCCGTGGTCACCTTCGCGGCCGCTCTTTCGTGGGTCATCTGTTGCGGCACCAACTACCTTCTCAACGCTTGGTGGACCTTTCATCACTGGCCCCCTCACTTGCGCCAAGCCCTCCACTACTACTCCACCGCACTCTTTTCTTTTGCCGTCCAGCTACTCGTCCTGAATCTTCTCGTCTACCTCATCGTCACGGAACGCCCCATCGAAACCGCCGTTCTCAACGGGGTCGCGGTCGCCACCGGGGCCCTTCTTAACTATCTGGCCGCATCCCTTTGGGTTTTTTCCCCCAGCCGACACCCCCTGCGGAAGCTTCACTGGTGAAATTTTCCCAAACCCACGCCGACCTCTTGGTTCCCGGCGGGGGCAGCCTCGCATCCGCCCTCGCCTCCACCACTCATCTCGGCATCGGCGCCCACCCCGACGACCTGGAGATCATGGCCTTTCCCGGCATCTGCGCCTGCCGGGGGCAAAAAAATCTCCGCTTTACCGGCGTCGTCGCCGCCGATGGCGCCGGATCCCCCCGCTCGGGTTCCTCGGAAAAACTTTCCTCTCATGACCTCATCAAAACCCGCCGGGATGAGCAGAAACAAGCGGCTGGCTTGGGTGGGTATGCCACCATTCTCCAGCTCGCTCATCCCAGCTCCGAAATCCGCGGTCCGGGCCGAAGCGCTCTGACCTCCGACCTGCTGCAGATTCTCAAGGCGACAAAACCCAAGGTTCTCTATCTACACAACCCCGCTGACCGTCATGAAACCCATGTGGCCGTTCTCCTCGCCAGCCTCGAGGCCCTCCGCCAACTCCCGGCGGCCGATCGCCCGGACGAAATCTTCGGCTGCGAGGTTTGGGGCGATCTCGACTGGGTCCCGGCCAACCAGGTGGTCCGCCTCCCTTGCCCGGCTCCCGCCGACTTTGGCCCTTCCCTTCTCCGTGTCTTCCGTTCCCAGGTGGACGGCAAACGCTACGACCTCGCCGCCGCCGGCCGACGCCGCGCCCAGGCCACCTTTGCCGATGCCTACACGCCCGACCAAGCCGAGGAAGTGGTGCTGGCTCTGGATCTCAAGCCCTTGGTGGAAAATTCCAAGCTCACCCTTGCGGAGTTTGTCTCCAGCCTGACCGGTGAATTCCAAAAACAGACGCTCGAAAGAATCCGCCGCCTCGAATCGCCTCAACCGTGAGCTCCCCCGAACTCTCCTCCCGCATTCGCGAGGCGGCCGATCGCCTCACCGGTTTCCTGCAACGCACCCAGGTGACCGACGGTAGCTGGTCCGTCCCCTACACCGGACCGAATTTCCTTCTACCCCTTTACGTCATCACCACCCATCTCACCCGCCGGCCCATCCCGGAAAACGAACGCCCCCACTTTGTGGCCGGACTTCTGAAACCGCAGCTGCCCGATGGCTCGATTGGACTCCACGAGGAATCCACCAAGGGAGCCGTCTTCACCAGCTCGATCTCCTATGTCGCGCTTCGCCTCCTGGGAGAGAAGCCGGAGCGGCCGGAGCTGGAAAAAATGCGGGGCTGGATTCACTCCTCCGGCACCCCGGTCAAGGCCGCCGCTTGGGGCAAGTTCATCCTCGCTCTCCTCAACCTTTATCCTTGGTCGGGTGTCACCCCGGTTCCACCGGAACTTTATCTCCTTCCCAAATGGTTTCCTCTCCAGCCCATCAATATTTCGGGCTATGTCCGCATCGTCTACCTGCCCATGGCCTACTTCTTTGGCCGGCGCTGGCAGGCCCCGCTCGATCCCGTCCTGCGCGAACTGCGCCGCGAGCTGTATCCGCAGGGCTATGGCGAAATCAAATGGTCGAAACACCGGGCCGATCTCGCCCCCACCGACAACTTAGTCCCCGAATCCCTGCCTGTCCGCCTCCTCATGCCGCTGGTGCAACGCTTGGAACCCTTCGTGCCCGCTTGGATCCGGCGCAAGGCGCTCAAGCTCACCTATGAGCATATTCTCTACGAGGACGAGCAGTCCGACTACATCCGCCAAGCCCCCGTCAACGCCTGCTACAACACCCTCGCCCATTATCTCGAGGGTCAGGCGGAACGCGTCGAAAAAAGCTGGGCTAAACTCCCACTCTATCTTTGGCAGCACCCCGACCATACCGCCTGCCAGGGTTTCACCTCCTCCAAGGTCTGGGACACCGGCTTCACCCTCCAAGGCATGACCAAACTGCCTCCCACCATGGTCCCATCGGAAGTCGTCCAAAATGGTTGCCGTTACCTCCGCGAAAATCAGGTGATCGACGAACTGCCTGATCCCCGCCGCTACCACCGTCTGCCCCGCAAGGGAGGTTGGCCCTTTAGTGAAAGAAAGAACGGTTGGTCGATCGCCGACTGCACCGCTGAGAGCCTCCTGGCCCTCATCCAGTCCAAGCCCTTCCTGCCCGAACCGGTCTCCCCGGAAATCATTCGGGACGGACTGAACTTCGTCCTGAGCTACCAGAACAAAAACGGTGGTTGGGGAAGTTGCGACCGGGTGGTCGGCCCGGAATGGATCGAAATTTTCAACGGCTCCCACGTTTTCGCCGACATCATGGTCGACCACTCCTTCGCCGAGTGCACCGGTTCCGTCCTCGCCGCCCTCGCCCTGGTTAGGCAGGAGTTCCCGGAAATGGAGCGGGAACGGGTCGACCGCGCCATCCGTAATGGCGTGCGTTACCTGACCGATACCCAGCTGCCCGACGGCTCCTGGGAAGCGGTCTGGGGCATCTGCTTCAACTATGGCACTTCGTTCGTCCTCCCTGGCCTTCGGGCGGTGGGAATTCCCGCTGACGATCCCCGTGTAAAACTCGGCCGGCAGTTTCTCCTTCGCCAGCAGCTGGCCGACGGCGGCTGGGGAGAGCATCCCGACTCCTGCTACGAGCGCCGTCCGATTCCCTCCTCGAAAGGACTCGTGGAACCCACGGCCCTCGCCGTCATCGCGTTATTGGCCACTGGCCCCAAGGATGAGCCCGCCGTCACCCGCGGATTGGAATTTCTTTTACTTACTCAGCAACCGGATGGTGATTTCCCGCCCCAACCGATTCCAGGACTCTTCTACCGCACCACCCTGATCCGATACGATCACTACAAGCGCGCCTTCCCCCTCAAAGCCTTCGCCAAATTCCTGGAATCCTAAACGGAATCGTAAACGGCCCGCACGAGGCCGTTGATTTTAGCTTCGAGTCTTAACTAATCCCGCCAAAGCGTACGCCAAAGGCAAACGGATCCAGCTCGCCGCCGAGGCCAGATCGGCCGCATCCACCCGATTCGATCCCCGCCCTTTCCACGCGCCCCAGAGCGCCTTAAGGAACGGACCGGCGAAGGTCAGGAAGGACTGGCCGTTGCCCATCAGCAGACCCATGGTCCGCGCCCGCTCCCGTCCATCGTTCCGCCAAAGCGAAACGACCGCCCGCCGTAGCGATTGGGAGAACGCATCCTCGCGGGAGAAACAGTCATAGAGTGCGCGGGAAAGCAATTCCGGCACCCGGCAAGCGCGCCGGCGACTCCGGACGAAAGCACGGAAGTCTGCGGTGCCGGCCAGTTCGATCGCATCCACCAAGCCGTTGGTGATGCCGGTGGCGGTCAGTGGGTGAGTGTGGCCGGCCGCATCGCCGATCATGATCCTCCGGCCATTTCCGTAATCCGCCCGGGCTAGGAAATGATTCGCCTGCCAGGACAGGTGGCCTTTGCGGATCTGTTCGGCCGCCGGCTGCCGCCACACGGGGGGTAAAGTGTCGCGGATGGCCTCAATCAGCCAGTCGGGATCCTTCATCTCCGCCTTGTATTTCAGGGGCACGTCCACGCAGATGCGGACTGTCTGGGGAGCGATCTCATATCCCAGAAGGAAACTGGGCTGACCCAGAAAGACGTGTCCATAATCCGGGTAAGGGGCCCCTACACCCTCAAGCAAAATTCCCGTCATGGCGGAAATCGGCTTATGGCTGGAGGCTCCACGCAAACTCCGCCGCACCACGCTGGCCCGCCCGTCGGCTCCAATCACCCGGCCGGCCTCCATTCGTTGGCCGTTTTCCAAAATCACCCCGTGGTCGTCGGCACTTTTCACCCGCACGCCGGATAGAAAAGAAACCCTAGGCGTAGTGGCCACGATTCGTCGCATCTCCTCCACTAGGTCGCCGTGATGAAACGCCAGGCCGATCTGTCCATCCACATAGTCCAATTTGACCGGTGACTCCCCGTGGCCGGGATAAACCACAAAACCACGGCCGCGGGGACGGCCCACTTTTTCGGCAATTTCCCCGAACCCGAGTTTCTGCAAAGCCTCCACTCCCTGCGGATGCAACCACTCCCCGGCAAACCGCTGCTTGGGTTGGCCTTCCGGATCCGCCTCCAAAAGGGCCACGGACTGACCGGACAAACCGTAGGCGCGGGCCACGGCGCAGCCGGCAGGCCCACCCCCCACCACGATGATGTCGAAGCGATTTTTCATCGAAAAATTCGTGCCTTAGGTGGCTAGCATGATTCGGGCCAATTCCAAGCAAAAGGCTTGGAATCAGTGTGTAAACTACTCCTGGAGAATAAGTTCTATCATCCAAGCCAGAAAGTGAATTTCCACCAAAGCCACCCTTTTGTCCCCCCGTGCCTTCTCCATGGCCCGAACCTCCAAATCCCCCTCCCCGAGGTCAAATTCACCCGCCCTCCTCAACCGGTGGTCGTTGAGAGCCGCTACCAAGGTCTCGACCTCCTCGTCCGGAATGCTCCAGGAACCCGACTGCCCAACTTTTGGAATGCCTTTCAACCAACGCTGCAAAGCCGCCTGCCTCCCCAAGCGAACCTCATGCAATCCCTCGATCCAATGGACCGCCTCTTCCCCGCGAATCCCCGCCTCTTTCAACCCGGCGCGCCCGTACCAAAGATTCGCCACCATCGGGTCCAGTTCGCCCGGTGCGGTTTGATACGCCTCACTCAAGGACTCCAGAACCTGCCGAACCAGCGCCGACTCCGGGCCCACCAACTCCACCACCCGCCCGCCACCCTTGGCCTTGGAAATTTTCACGCCGTCGCCTCGAGGGTCGATTTCAGTCCGAACTCCTGCAACCGGTGGCAGTAGAACTCCGCCTTCTCCCGGGTCTCCACCGCCACCACACTTTTTCCCTGCTCGTGCACCTCCAGCATGCACTGTTTGGCCTTCGTCTCGTTGAAACCCAGCACCCGCATGAACACGAACACCACATAGCTCATCAAATTCACCGGGTCGTTCCACACGATGACCCTCCACCCCTTGGCAAAAGCCTCGGAAAGATCAGTTTCCTGCCCCGGAATCACCTCCGGAGTCGTCGTGGTGCCCCCCTGCATCTTGGGCCACTATTGCCTTCCACACGCCGATTTCAATCCGCTTCCCCTTCGCCAAGTGCCGGTTCCCCGCTACAAACAAAGATATGCACGGCTCCCGGATCACTGCAGTCATCGTCGCCGCGGCCCTGGGTCTGCTCTTGGCCACCCTTCTGGTGCCGTGGTCCCGTATGTTTCTTCCCGCCATGACGGCTCCGGCCGTGGTTCCACCCCTGCCCATTCTCGTCACCATCGAAGATTTGGCCGGAGAACCTTGGCCATGGCCCCGACTCGATCTCACGCTTGTGCTCCGTGCCGTCTCCCCCTACCGCCCCTCCCCGGTCGGCCTGCTTCTTCCCTTGGATGCCCCCGATGCGCTCGAACCGGTGCAGGACGATCAGCTTGGCCGAGCCCTCGCTTCCTTTGATTCCCCCGTTCTCCCCGCCGTGGCTTTTCGGGATGAGACACGCGGGGAAAAACTGGAACTTCCTACCCTTCCTCATCACGGCTCATTGCGGGGGATCCGTTCGGCGGAAAGTTTTCTCGCCCCCGAGGAGAGCCTGCGTCGGCCCGCCCGCATCTCCGCCTGGAAAGTCACGCCGGAAGCCGATCGCCATGTGCACCGCCTGCCCCTCGTCTTCCGCCAAGGCGAACGGGCCGTTCCCTCCTGGCTGCTGGAAATGTACGCCCGTGCCCTCGGTGCCGACCTCGCCAAATCGGAATTTTCCGGGAGAA
>JBILFP010000101.1:0-6128 GCA_044351535.1 Methylacidiphilales bacterium | reverse complement strand
GCCATGAAAAAGGCCTCTGAGACTTACCTGAAAGGCATCCTGGAATACACGACGGACGAGGTCGTCTCCTCCGACTTCATCCACTGTCCCTCCTCCAGCATCTTTGACGCGGGCTCGGGCATCGGCCTCAACAAACGCTTCTTCAAGTTGGTCAGCTGGTACGACAACGAGTGGGGCTACAGCAACCGCTGCGTCGATCTCCTCAAGCACATCGCGGGTTGATCCGGTCGTGGCGAAGCTGACCGTCCAGGATTTCCAGCCCAAGGGCGAACAGGTTTTCGTCCGGGTGGACTTTAACGTCCCGTTCGAGCCCTCCCCCGAAGGTCCGAAGGTTTCCGACGATACCCGGATCCAAGAGACCCTTCCCACCCTCAAGCTACTCCTCGAGAAGGGTGCCTCCCTTGTTCTGGCGAGCCACCTCGGTCGCCCCAAGGGCAAGCCGGAAGAAAAATACTCCCTCAAGCCCGTCGCCGCCCATCTGGCCAAGGTTCTCGGTAAGCCCGTCCAGTTCGCGCCCGACTGTGTGGGAGCCGAGGCGGACAAGCTCCGCGCCGCCCTCAAGCCCGGCGAGATCCTTCTCCTCGAAAATGTCCGCTTCCATGCCGAGGAGGAAAAGAACGAGGCCAACTTTGCCAAAAAGCTCCTCGGGGTAGCCAAGTTCTACGTCAACGACGCCTTCGGCTCCGCCCACCGAGCCCATGCCTCCACCGAGGCCTGCGCGCGGCTCGCCCAGAAAGCCGCCGCCGGGCTGCTGATGGAAAAGGAATTGCGCTACCTGGGCACCGAGCTCTCCAACCCAAAGCGCCCCTTCCTTGTCATCCTCGGCGGCGCCAAGGTGGGTGATAAAATTGGAGTCCTGCGCGCCCTCCTCGAAAAAGCCAACACCATCCTGATCGGCGGAGGCATGACCTACACCTTCCGCCTGGCCCAAGGCAAAAAGATCGGCAAATCGCTGAGCGAGCCGGACAAAGTGCCGCTGGCCAAGGAGATCCTGGCCGAGGCGCAGAAGCGCGGCGTGAAGTTCCTGCTCCCGGAGGACACTCTGATTGTCGAGCAGTTGGACTTTGCTGGCCGCAAAGTTTCCCCAGGCAAGTTCACCCAGCCCGGCGAGGACATTCCGGACGGCTGGGAGGGTGTGGATATCGGGCCCAAGGCCCGCGAGACCTATGCCAAGGAGATCGCCGGGGCCGGCACGATTCTCTGGAACGGTCCGATGGGAGTCTTTGAAATCCCCGCCTGTGCCGAGGGCACCTTCGCGATCGCCAAGGCCGTCGCCGCCAACACCAATTCGGTTTCCATCATCGGCGGGGGCGACTCCGTCAAGGCCGTGAAAAAGGCCGGGGTCGGCAAGCAGGTCACCTTTATCTCCACCGGGGGCGGCGCCTCGCTGGAGTTCCTCGAAGGCAAAACCCTCCCCGGCGTGGCCGCCCTGAACGAGAAATGACCCGCCTGAAAAAAGTCATCCCCCGGCGCCCCTTTGTCGCCGGCAACTGGAAGATGCACCGGACAGCGTCCGACACGAAGAATCTGATCGAGGACATCGTCCAACGCGTCCAGAAAATCGCCAATGTCGACATGGTCGTCTGCCCCCCCTTCACTTCCCTGGCCGCCGCCACCGAGACCCTTGGCCGGCACAGCGTCCTCGCCGTCGGGGCCCAGAACATGCACCAGGCCAAGGAAGGGGCCTTCACTGGGGAAATTTCCGGCACCATGCTGCGTGACCTCGGCGTGCGTTACGTGATCCTTGGCCACTCCGAGCGGCGTCAGTTTTTTAATGAGACCGACGCCGCGGTCGCCGCCAAGGCCGTCACTGCCGTTAGCTATCTCCTCCGTCCCATCGTCTGCGTGGGGGAAACCCTCGCCCAGCGGGAAGCCAAGGAGACCATGGCGGTGGTGGAGACCCAGATCCGCGGTTCCCTCCAGGGCTTCCCCAAGGAGAAACTTTCCGAGCTGGTGATCGCCTACGAGCCGGTCTGGGCCATCGGCACCGGCAAGGTGGCCACCCCGAAACAGGCCAACGACGTTCACCATAAAATCCGGGTGATCCTCGCCGACCTGTTCGGCCCCGAGGGCGCGAACATCCGGATCCTTTACGGCGGCAGCGTGAAGCCGGAAAACTCCGCCGAGCTGATGGCGGAGAAGGATATCGACGGATTCCTCGTCGGCGGGGCCAGTCTCGACGCGCGCTCCTTTTTCAATATTATCGAATCTGCCCGGCCCGTCCGGGCATCCGAAAATGATTAACATCGCCATCTACATCCTCCTGGGGGTCAATATCCTGGTTTGCATCCTCCTGACCCTGCTCGTCCTGATGCAAAAGCCCCGTTCGGAGGGCTTGGGTGCCGCTTTTGGAGGCAGCTTTACGGACTCCATCTTCGGGGCACAAACCTCCGACGTCCTGACCAAGGGCACCATCTGGCTGGGGTCGATCTTCATGGTCCTTACCCTTGCCCTCGCCCTCCTTTACAGCCACCGGCAGACCGCCGGGCCGAAGCTGCAGGAGGAACTTTCCAAGCCCGTCGCCGCCGCCACGAACAACCTCGTCACCAACGCGGTGGCCCCCGTCCCCGCGGAGTCGTCCGCACCGGCCACCCCGGCACCCGCCAACCCCTGATGATCCTTCGCCGGGGTCTGCCCGGCCTGCTGGGCCTCCTTTGCGTACTCTCCCTTGCGGGCTGCGGCTCCAGCCCTCGCGCCGACCTTGTTCTTTGTAACGGCGCCGAACCTCAGACGCTGGATCCGGCGCTGGTTTCCGGCCAGCTCGAGGGACGGATCTGCGCGGCCCTCTACGAGGGTCTGACCCGCCGTGACGCCCGGGGAAAATCCGTGCCCGGGGCCGCGGAAAGCTGGACGGTTTCTCCGGACGGAAAAACCTACACTTTTACCCTCCGCCCCGACCTGCGCTGGTCCAACGGCGATCCTATCACCGCAGAAGATTTCCGTTACAGCTGGCTGCGGGCGCTGGATCCGGCCACCGGGTCCCCTTACACGGAAGTTTTTTACTTCATCCGCGGGGCCGAGGACTTTCAGGCCGGCCGCGCCCCGGCCGATTCCGTCGAGATCGCCGCCCCGGATGCCCGCACCCTGGTGGTCCGCTTAAAAAATCCAGCCCCCTTTTTCCCTTCCCTTACCTCTTTCACCACCTACCTGCCCGTCCACCGCGCCACGGTGGAAAAACATGGGGACCGCTGGACTCAGCCTGAAAATTGGGTCGGCAGCGGGCCGTACCGGCTTAAGGCATGGAAGGTGAACGACCGAGTCTCCTTGGAGAAAAATCCCCGCTACCACTCCTCCAGCCGCGTCCGCCTGAACCGGATCGATGCTCTGGCCGTTGCCCGTGCCAGCACCGCCTTCAACCTGTACTCCTCCGGTCAGGTGGATGTCCTGCTGGACAAGGGGCTGATCCCTTCCCTCCTCATGCCCAAGCTACGCGGCCGACCGGATTTCCATCCTGCCCCGCTCTTCGCCACCTACTTCTACCGATTCAATGTCACCCGCCCTCCTTTCGACAACCCGAAGGTGCGCCGTGCCCTCACCCTCGCGCTCGACCGCGAGGCGATTGTGGAAAAAATCACCCGGGGAGGTGAGCCGGTGGCCCTTTCCCTGACCCCAAGGGGAATCACCGGATACCGCCCCCCCGAGGGCCCCACCACCAGCCCGGTCACTGCCAAGGCCTTGCTGCGGGAAGCAGGTTACCCAAACGGGGAAGGCTTTCCGAGGGTCGCCATCCTTTACAATAAGTCAGAGCTCAACGAGCAGATCGCCGTGGAGATTCAGGCCCAATGGAAAAGGGAGCTCGGCATTGAGGTCGACCTCCGGAATCAGGAATGGGCCACC
This sequence comes from Methylacidiphilales bacterium, assembly GCA_044351535.1. Taxonomy (GTDB): domain Bacteria; phylum Verrucomicrobiota; class Verrucomicrobiia; order Methylacidiphilales; family Verrucolacustridaceae; genus Verrucolacustris. The sequence goes on along the minus strand of JBILFP010000101.1, from coordinate 2,291 downwards.
TTCCTCCGTTCGCTGGATTCCCTGGATTTCGACATCGCCCGATCCAGCTGGATCGGCGACTACGAGGATCCCCTCACCTTCCTGGACTGCTTCGCCACCGGCCGCGGCAACAACCGGACCGGCTGGTCGGACCTGAAATACGACGACCTACTGGCCAAAGCCCAGGCCGAACCCAACCCCGCCACCCGCCTAAGGATATTAGAGCAGGCGGAGGAGATTTTAGTCGCTCAGGCGATGCCGATCATTCCTCTTTACCACTTCGTGGGATGCCTGATGTTCGATCCCAAGAAATGGGACGGCCTCATGCCCAACCTCCTTGACGAACATCCCTTCTCCGAAATCGGCCCCCGCGAACCCAAGGATCCTCGGTAATTTCATCTTATTCTTAATCTAATTCCCCATGCTGACTTTTCTCACCCGTCGCTTGTTGTCCTCGATTCCCGTGGTTCTCGCGGTGCTAGCTCTTTGTTTCCTACTCGTCCGGATCGCTCCTGGATCCCCCTTTGCCACCGAACGGGCCCTCGATCCCCGTACCAAGGCGATTCTTGAGGAGAAATACGGGCTATCCGGATCCTTGCCCGAGCAGCTTTTCCGCTACGGGTTTAACGTCCTGCAGGGCGATCTGGGCGACTCGCTAAAATTCCGGGGCCGAACGGTCGCCGAGATTATCGGCCAATCCCTGCCCCGCTCCCTTCTCCTTGGATCAATCTCCTTTACCCTCGCCCTAGGCTTGGGGATTCCTTTGGGAGCTTGGGCGGCGGCCAACCAAAGCAAGAGGGCGGACTCCTTTCTTAACTCATTGGCCCTCCTCACCCTCTCCACACCGACCTTCGTCCTTGCCCCGGTTTCGGTGCTGGTATTTGCCTTTGGCCTAAAACTTCTCCCCCCGGCCGGTTGGGGAACCCTTACCCAGCTGGTCCTGCCGGCCATCTGTCTGGCGATTCCATTTATCGGAGTCTGCGCGCGGCTGACACGCAGCGGGCTCATGGAAACTTTGGGTTCCGACTTCATCCGCACGGCCCGCGCCAAGGGGGTCTCCGAAACCAGCCTCATCTACCTGCATGCCCTGAGACCAGCGATCCTACCGCTCGTGGCTTATGCCGGCCCGCTCGCCGCCAATATCCTGACCGGAAGTCTGGTCATTGAGGAGGTATTCGCGATTCCAGGAGTCGGCCAGTTTTTCGTTAACGGGGTGATCAACCGGGATGTCTTTCTCGTTTCCGGCGTAGTCCTGGTCTACTGCCTGCTGCTTCTTCTTTTCAACCTCATCGCGGACTGGCTCACCGCCCTGCTGGATCCGCGGATCCGGGTGGCCTCATGAAAATGTCGCGCACCGCCTTTGTCATCCTGGGTCTGCTTGGACTTATGGGTATCGCGGCTGTTTTTGGACCCATGGTTAGCCCGTACGGCGTCGGCGAACTTTCCGATAACCGGTTGGCTCCGCCCAGCCCCGAGCACTGGCTCGGCACCGATCTGCACGGCCGCGACCTCCTGACCCGTCTTATGTACGGGGCCCGCATCTCCCTGCTGGTCGGGTTCGTGGGAGCCTCCATCAGTCTGTTCATCGGAGTGGCCTACGGCCTGGTGGCCGGATATGCCGGCGGGCGGACTGACAACCTGATGATGCGCTTTGTCGACGTCCTCTACGCCCTGCCCCGAATCGTCCTGGTCATTGTCCTCATCAGCCTGTTCGACCTAAAGCTAAAGAGCCTGTTGGATGGCACATTTCTGGCTCCATTTGCCACTCACGCGCGGCTCCTTCTGCTCTTTGTCGGCTTGGGGATGGTGGAGTGGCTGACGTTGGCGCGGATCGTCCGAGCTCAGGTTCTCACCATCAAGGAGCGCCCGTTTGTCCTTTCATCCCGCCTGATCGGCCAAAGCACGCCGGTGATCCTCTTCCGCCAGATTCTCCCGCAAGTGATTCCGATTGTGGTGACCTACCTTACCCTCGCCCTGCCGGCGGTGATTCTGGAGGAGTCGTTTCTCAGCTTCCTGGGACTGGGCGTGCAGGCTCCGCTCGCCAGCTGGGGAACGCTGTTGGCCGATGGTGCCTCCATGCTGAATCCGATTGATACCCCTTGGTGGCTGATTGTCTTCCCGGCATTGGCACTGGTCAGCTGCCTGCTTCTTTTCAACCTGCTTGGAGATCAATTGCGCCGCCTAGGCACCGACTCAGACCGCTAAATTCCCTTCTTTTTCCTTCTTTGGGGTCAGAGGTCATCCAAGTAATTCAGAGCCAATTATTTCCAGGGCAAAAAATCCTCCTTTGGGGTCAGAGGTCAAAAATGAGC